>NZ_CP121196.1:4727261-5042412 GCF_039994875.1 Telmatobacter sp. DSM 110680
CCTCATGCATAAAGAATTTAGAAAGTAGTGACAGCCGTGCTTCCGTTCATTTCGTTCGACTCGCCACCGTGGCACTGGCGGCAGAACTGAGCCGTCTGGTTGCTGCCTGCGACGCCGCTTGCCGGGTTATAAGGAGCGCGAATGAAGAACATGGTCGCGTAGGTTCCGGTTGGAAGACCGGACTTTCCAGTTACCGTGCCAGTCGCACCGCTACCAGTGAAGGTGACGCCCTGGGTCACAGAGACCACGTTCATCAGGTGTTGGTTGTGGCAAGTGGTGCAAAGAACGATGGGCTGGCTGTTGTAGGTGCCCGGACTAACAAAGAAGCCGTAATTGGTCATGAATTGCGAGGACTTCGGACCGTTCATCAGGACCTTGCCCGCAGCGCTGATATTGCAATCCCAGTTGTATTGGCCGCCGCAACCCATGACAGCGGTAAGTCCCACCGGGTGGTCGTTGAGGTAGTTTCCAACGGAACCATAGTCATTTCCGAGCAAGGTCGGAATGGCGTTCTGGATTCCGTAGGTAGCGGGCAAGGTCTCATAGACCTTGTTCTTCATCATGGCGCCGGTGGCCAGATTGCCGTCATGGCAGCTAAGGCACATAAGCAAGCCGGCGACATCAGGTGTTGCGGCTGATGTGCTACCCGGCAGAACTTCTGTGAAACCGGTGCCGGGTCCTGTTCCGCCCGTGATGATGGTTTTGCCGTACAAGCTCGAAACATCCTCGCCCCAGAGAGCGACGTTGCCCGAAGTCGGGTCAGCGGTCTTGGCATTGCCGTTTCCGTAGGCGCCGCTGTGCGGTGCGTGGCAAGCCGCGCAGCCGCGGCCGTAGTTAAGGTGGGCGCCGAGAACGTCTGTCGTCGGCGTGGTGATCTGTGCCGACGCAAATCCGGCCGATACCACAAACATCATTGCGAATAAAAGATTGCGCTTCATTGAGTAGAGCCTCCTAGTGCACTTTCTGCTGCTCTCGACCGAACCGTGGACGTCTACCCTTACTGGTGTGGTTTCCAGCTCAGTCTTCATGCATCACCAGTGCACGCTTCGTGCCGTTACTTTAGGTTGTGTGCAAAATTCGGACACTGAATGTAATTCGTTGTCGAGACGGGCGTTGCGCCGCCTTCTGGATGCGCTAACGAAGCACACGAATGAAAAGTATGATCTTCCGATGGGCGTTCTGCCGCAGTGGGTTGGTGAAAATCCCCACGACATTCGTGATAGCCGTCACAAATTGTTGAATCAGAACAACCAATCGTGTGATCCATCGAGATACTTCGAAGCAGAAGCCATCGCGGTGATGTGACATACATCACGTCTCCATGTGATGTGGCTTGCTTTACTGGTTGTGCACTGCAGTTAGAGTCAAATAATAGCGAGCACCGTAGAGGCGCGATAAATGCAAGAAGAAAGTTCGCTGCTTTCGAGTCGTTGATTGGCTCATGCATTTCTTGCGTTTTTTCAAATTGGAGTCGACGGCATGACAGACGAAACAGTCACGGCATCCACGGCTGCGCCGATGTTGCGGGCCGCGCCTGTGTTCTCGGTGGCGTTGATTTGTTTAGGAGCCGGATTGGGCATCGGATACCTGATGCGCGGTTCACAACAAGCAGTGCTTCCCGCGATAGGTTCTGCTCATCCTGTTACGCAGACGGACGCGACGACAGCGAAACCCATGAGTCACCGGATCACCCTGGAACAGATGAGGCAGATGGCCGATAAGCAAGCGGCTCCGCTGCTCGAAAAACTCAGGACCAATCCGAATGACACAGGGCTGCTGGTGCAGGTGGGGGCGATTTATCACACTACACACCGATTCAAGGAAGCAGCCGATTACTACAACCGCGCACTTGAAATAGATCCGAAAGACGTGGCAATTCGCACCAAACTCGCTTCCAGCCTTTATCGCAATGGCGACATCGAGGGCTCGATTGCGCAGTTGAATCGCGCACTGACCTACGATCCTGGAAATGCGAATGCACTCTTCGATCTGGGCATGATCAAGTTGCAGGGCAAAGGCGATCCAAAGGGCGCGTTGGCAGCGTGGCAACGGTTATTGAAGATGAATCCACAACTAAGCGCTGATCGCAGGGCAACGGTTTTGAAACTCATGGCCGATGTGATGACGATGATGGGCGATCAACACGGTATGGAAGGAGCGCGAAGCAATGACGGACACCAGTAGTCCTCGTCTCGGGAGCTGGACGTATCAGCGCGCTCTGATGCTCATGTCGCTTTGCCTGCTGGCAGGAATCGCGGGCGGTTGGACGATTCGCGGCATTCATCCTGCGAGTGCTGATCCAGCAAGAGTAGTCAGTGCTCCGCAGGTCACGCCTACGAACACAACACAGGCGCCGATCCCCACTCAACTGAAAGCCATGGTCGACAATCAGGCAGCCCCGCAGATTTTAAGACTCAAGTCGGATCCCAGGAATGTCGAGTTGCTCACAAGTATTGGCAACGTTTATTACGACGCACAGCAATATCCCACTGCGATTGATTATTACGGGCGCGTGCTGCAACTCAACGCTTCTGACGCCGCCGTGCGCACCGATATGGCGACTGCATATTGGTACATCGGCAATATTGATACGGCGATTGCAGAGTTCAACACTGCCCTGACTTTCGCGCCGAACAATGCAAATACGCTATTCAATCTTGGCCTGGTGAAGTGGCAGGGCAAACACGACAGTGCAGGCGCGATCGCCGACTGGAAGAAGCTTCTCGCCACTAATCCCAACTACGAAGCTAAAGACAAAGTCGAAAAGATGCTAGCCGACGTTGAGAAGCAGGTTGCTGCAAAACCGGGTACGAAGGGTTAGCAAGTCAGCCTGCACGGCAGAGAGATTTTTCGATTTTAATGAAACGCTTTCGGCTTCTGCTTCACCATACTTCGAAACAACAAGACAGAGCGCTTCACTGTAAGCTGCCTGCGAATTGACTTGCTTTTGAGGCAGCGCAAGTCGCATGCTCCTACGTATCACACCCATTTCCTAAATCATTGCTGGCGAAACTTGTTGGTATACAGGGCCGAATCGGGATTCTCCGTCATTTTGCCTCGAGGTCAAGCGTATGAAAGTCGTTGACGATTACCAATCTGAGGAACCGGTAGTTTCCCGGCCTTTTTGGGACACCGTTCTAAGGCGCTACGAAAAGATCCGATATGGGCGTGCTGGAAGAATCATCGGCTACCTTGCGGCCTTCACGTTTTTTGCCTTGTTCATCTTCACGACCATCATGGTAGTCGGCTATTACACTCGATAGAGATCCGCCAAACATCAGAAACACTGCGGGACCTGCACCTCGCTGCGAGGTTCAGTAGAGCGGCGGCTCGCCAGGGGGACGGGTCTTCCATCGGCGATGAATCCAGAGCCACTGTTCGGGGTAGCGGCGAATCCATGACTCAAGCACGTCGTTGCACTGCTGAGTGGCGGCAACTACGTCGGCTTCGCTGTTTCCTGTTTCGCTGAAGTGCAACTGAGGACCGAAGTGGAGAACGTATCTATTTTCTGAAGGCTCCCACAGCATGAAACCCGGCAAGACGGTCGCGCCGGTTTTGAGAGCCACACGCGCGAGCCCCGTTGCGGTGCATGCGGAGATTCCGAAAAATTTTACGAATTCTCCCTGCGGTGGAGTCATATTAGTGTCCATGAGAATGCCGACTGTATCGCCTTCGTGCATGGCCTTCAGCAACCCACGGGCAAAATCGTCTTTGTGGAGCACGCGATTGCCGTGCATGCAGCGGATGCCATTGACGAATTCATCGAGCTTGCGATTGTCGAGCCGGCGAATCACCATGCCCATGGGATAACCCATCAGAGAGTGGTAGAAGCTTGAGAGTTCCCAGGCGCCGAGGTGCCCGGTGAGTACCAGCACTCCCCTTCCCAGTGCTTCAGCGGCCAGATAATGCTCGAGGCCGTTATAGCGGATCAAATGCTGCGTGTTCTCGCGCGTGTAGTAGGGCATCCGGCAAAACTCGACGAGTTGCCGCCCGAGGTTCAGATAAACGGAGCGCAGGATTTTTATTCGCTGGGCGGGAGGAAGTCCTGGCAAAGCGAGAGAAAGGTTTCTCTCTCCCACATGACGCAAACGGCCTAGAGCGAGATACACCGCGCGGGCGAGAGCAACAGCGAAGAGGCGCGCCAACCAGCGCGGCATCCATCCAAGTACACGCGCTACGGCAACTACCAGCCAATACTCGAGCGTCTTCTGCATCGTTTGAGGCAAGATCAAGTTTAGGGCATTGGCACGGGAATTGTTCGCGCCGGAAGCGGCACGTGCGACTTTGTAACGCTGAAAAGCAAAGAGGGGCGGCCGTCTCCAGCCGCCCCATTGCACAGTTAAGTGTTTATTTGCCGCCCTTGGCATTTGTAAAGTGATGCGCCACATCACGAACAAACTCTACGGCGCCTCCAGGTACGGCAACATTTCCTTTGAGCACGTTGTCGAAGCTCTGGGGTCCACCGTAAAAGATCTCGGTATCATCCTTGTTCTGCGAAACGCTGGTGCCGTCGAGGCTGATACCGGCAAACAGTCCCTTATTGCGCGAGTAGCTCAACAATTCTGCATTCATCTTCCAGTCCGTTGCGGCCTGGCCAGCGCGGCCTACCGGACCAGCAGCCGCAGAAGCATCGGCACCAATCTTGAATTTGCTCTTGAGCAACTGCTGGAATCCGCGATCATTGACGGCGACAAGGATCAGATCAGTGGACTGGCCACCGATCTGGAAGCCCCATGAGCCACCAGCCATGCGGATGAACACGGGAGCGCTCCACCCGTGACCAGTGCGACAGGTCACGACGCCTTGCCCATATTGCGCACCAAAGACGAAAGCGCCCTTGATCATTCCGGGGACCACGCCGACGCAGGTGGCCTGCTCTAGGATGTTCATCGGAATGGTGCGGTCCTTGGCATCCATGATCTGGTCGAGCACAGTCTTGGCAGCGTCGATGCGGTCTTGCAGGTCCGATTTGGACGAAGCCGCATTGGCCGCTCCTGTAGCAAGTAAACAAAGACAGAGGGAAGCAATAATTTTTTTCATTCTGGGGAGTCCTTTCACTTTTCCGCGCAGATGTTCGCACGGCTTGTTAGCTGCTGACAACTAGGACAGCGGCCGGGGCACAAAGTCGCGCACCGACGCCGAGGATCTTGCAGAGTGGAACATCCTCATGCAACTGCGTCCCGATTAAGGCTACAGCATTGACAGTGCTTGGAAATTCACTACGCACGCAGAAAACCGGAGAGGCATCCTGCAAATCACTCTCGGCCTTGCAGCAAGTTTTGGGTGCCGACAAAATGCGGGATTGGAAAGGAGGATGAAGTGCGAAGGGTTGCCGGAAGGAAGGTGCAAATCAAAAAAAGAGGAGTTCACAGGCCTCATGTTTACATGCTGCCTGGGAACTCCTTTCCCCAGATCTGCGTTGTTTCTGTAGTGATTATTAGTAATGTCTCATAATCACACAAGAGTACTAAGGTTTTAGACATTTAGTAATTCATTCGGTGGTAATTATTTGGTTACCTTCGCGAATTACTACCCCAATTCAGGCAGTAGCTGCCTCAACGATGTGAAGAGCTGGCTGCGGCGCCTGCTTGTACGAGCCGTGCAGGGCGCGCATGGAAAGTTCGATGCGGTTTTCAGCGCCAACCTTGCGCATCAGCTTGCCGACGTGGGCTTTGACGGTGCGCTCTTCGATGCCGAGTTCTCCTGCGATCTCGCGATTGGAACGCGCCAGAAGAAGCAATTGCAAGACTTGTTCTTCGCGAGCGGTCAGATGCGGACGCGGATTGGTGGCACTTGAATCTTCGCCGGAGAGTAGACGGTCGATGAGTTTAGACAGCAGCTTACGCGGCGCCCAGATGGATCCCGAAATCACAACGTCAAGGGCCTCCCGAACCAGACGAGGACCAGCGCCAGTGTCAAGATAGGCGCGGGCTCCAGCGATAATCGTGTCCATCATGACCTGCTCGTTGCTGTCGGCGCCGATGACCACCATGCGAAGGTTTGGACGCTTGCGGCGGATGCCTTCGAGAACGCCCAGTTTTTTTGAAGAGCTGCTCCAGTCGATGAGCACATATTCAATGGAGTTGTTTTCCAAATGCTCTTCCAGTGTGCCCACAATCGGCACCAGCGGGGTCTCTCCAGGCTTGGCGTGATTTTCAAAGATACTTGTGAGGCCTTCGAGCCGCATCGGTTCGTTTGCCACAACACCGATTCGGATTGGTTCTAAGCTGTACATCGCGGACATCGAGCCTCTCTCCTTGCCTGGGTTCAACGAGCGATGGGGCGGTTAGCCTTCTCTGAACCTGCCAAAGCTCAACGCAGTTTTGCGGATGAGCTCGGGAAGGCTGTATTCCCCGTCTTTTGTTGCACTTTGCCAGGCCGTGTTACCGATGGCACTATAGTGCTGATTACCTTGAAATAACAGTATCCGGCAAAGTCACTCTTTCGTATAGGCTTTACCGACATGGAAAGCATGTAAGCCTATCTCTAAAGTCACAAAGGACAAGTTTTCCACCATTCAAAGCGGGCCGTTTCCTTAGAAAACGTGAGCTAAATCACTCCAACTGCGGCAGGATCTAGCAGTTCGAGCGGTCACATTGTGTAAAAATCGACAGACCGACTGTTCCACAAATGAGACAAACGCTGTACCATCAGTCCGGTAGAGCGTGGTACAGTCGAAAACAGTCGCGCTAGCGAGGTGATCGCTTTGATTAAACAAGACATCGTGCACCATGTGATCGAGCGCACAGGCCTGCCCCGCACGAAGGCTGAAGCGGCGGTCGATACTGTGTTTGAAGGCTTGAAAGAAGCCTTGGCAGCGGGCGAACGCATTGAGTTGCGCGGATTTGGTGTATTCAGCGTTCGGGCTCGTAAGACCGGCATCGGTCGCAATCCGCGAACCGGCACTGAGGTAAGCATCACACCCGGCAAAGCGGTGCGCTTCAAGCCCGGTAAAGAACTGCATACATTGGAAACTGGAAAAACCACGCCGAGCGCCTGATCGTTCAACCGGTTGCAAACACTCGCAACCGTCCCGCGAGGGCGTTCTCACGCTGATCACGCCTCTTATCCAAGGAGCGGGTTGGACTTCAGCCTGTCTCGCAATCAGGGCTTCGCACCGCTAAGACTTTGTCAATTTGCCAGTTTGATGGCGGCAATCTTTCTGATCGCCGGCAGATCGCCGTCGCGATGAACGAGGAAGCGCACTCCGTTTCCTTCTGGATAATGGGCAGCGGCCGCCAGCGCTTCCGCGACAGCCTTGGGCAAATGAGTCTCTTTGGCGGCCTGTAGCGCTTTATTGCTCAGGACGAATGACACCATAAAGCAGCCTTCTCCCGGCCCCAGGTAAACGATGTTGCGGCTCTTTTGTTTGAGACGCAGGCTCCATCCGTACTTGTTAACGCAGATTCCCTTCCACTCCTGAATGGACACGCCCTCTTCGTCGGCCATCCATTGGACGAATTGATTCCAGACCTTTGCGCTCGAGCCGAGTGCGGCGGTTAGTTCAGCTTCGCTGGGCTGCGTGGGCTTTCCACGAAATGCGTTTGTGTATTCCATCCTGCCCCCTCGATGTGCGGCGGAATTCTAGCGCGGGATGGGTGCGTCCGGATGTGAGCGCCGCGCCTTGCGACGGACGATCGAGTATTTCTGACCTCTCTCATTGCGCAACGCCATCACATCAATCGCTGAGCGTCGACGTCCACGATGATGTTGCGGCGAGGGATCCCGGCTTCATCGGCGTGAACAAGGGCGCCCCGCAACGCGGCGTTGAGAGACTTGCGAGACGCGGCTTTCAAGATGATGTGGAAGCGGTACACGTTTTTAATGCGGGCAATGGGCGCCGTGCAGGGGCCAAGGACTCGTATGCCTTCGGGCGCTGTGCTCTGAAACCACTTGCCAATCTCCGCTGACCAGCCGGCAGTTTCCTCGAGTTTCTCCGATTGAATCAGAATATTGGCCAGCACGCCGAAGGGAGGATAGTGCATCCAGCGGCGATACTTGAGTTCGCGCTCGGCGAAGCTCGCGTAGTCGTGCGTGCTGGCCGCGATGATGGCGTAATGGTCGGGATAGTAGGTCTGCACGACGACGCGGCCCGGTAGCTCGCCACGACCTGCGCGGCCTGAAACTTGCGTCATGAGTTGGAACACACGCTCGGCGGCGCGGAAATCCGGCATTGAAAGGGCATGATCGCATCCGACAACTCCAACCAGCGTGACGCCGTGAATGTCGTGCCCCTTGGCAATCATCTGAGTGCCGACGAGCAGGTTGATCTCGCCTGAATGAAGACGCGCGAGCAGATGCTCGAGATCGTGGCGGCCCCGCACAGTATCGCGATCCATGCGGCCGATGCGCGCACCGGGAAAAATTTCGGTGAGTCGTTCCTCTCCCTGCTGCGATCCAGCCCCAAGGTAGTAGAGGTGCTCGCTTTCGCAGTTTGGGCACTTCGACGGAACAATGCGCTTGAAACCGCAATAGTGGCATTCGAGGCGCTGCCCGGCGCGCGCGATCTGGTCTTCGCTGCTTGGCTTGTGATGGGTTAGCGCGATGGCGCAGTTTTGGCACTCCAGCTTTTGCCCGCACGCACGGCAGATGACCGCGAAGGAATAGCCGCGACGATTGAGCAAGATGATGGCCTGTTCGCCGCGGTCGAGCGACTCGCGTGTCTGGTCCACGAGCGACCGGGAGAAAAGCTGCTCCTGGCCGGTCTCCTGAAACTCGCGTCGCATGTCGATAAGCTCGACTTCGGGCAGAGGACGATTCTTGACGCGATCATTCATCTCGATGCGCGTGTACTTGCCCTGCACGGAGTTCTGCCAGCTCTCCAGCGAGGGTGTAGCTGAACCGAGGACAACCACGGCGCCGGTGAGCTTGGCGCGCATTACAGCGACATCGCGGGCGTTGTAGCGTGGAGTTTCTTCCTGCTTGTAACTTTGATCGTGTTCTTCGTCAACAAGGATGAGGCCGAGATTGGGCGCGGGCGCAAATATCGCTGAGCGTGTACCAACCACGATCGGCGCATCGCCGCGGTGGATGCGGCGCCACTGCTCGGTACGCTCCTCGGGCGTGAGGGCGGAGTGTAAGAGCGCCACGCGCTGCCCGAATGCCGCGTCGAGCAGGCCCACCATCTGGGGCGTGAGTCCGATTTCCGGCACGAGCAAAATGGCCGACTGGCCGCGATCGAGCGCGCGCTGCATGGCTTTGAGGTAAACGGCTGTCTTGCCGGATCCTGTCACACCATGGAGCAGAAAGGTGTGGAATGCCCCGAAATGCGAAACGATGGAGGCGAGCGCGTCGAATTGCGATTCGTTGAGCGTCAGAGGCGCCGCCGGAGATTCGATGCCGCCGAGACGGAATACGGCTGGGCGCTCTTCAATGCGAATCAACTCTCGACGTACGAGCGTCTGCAATGTTGACGACGGAAGTTCACGCCGGCGCAGCTCAGCCAGCGGAAGTTCACCGCCGTTCGCGGCCAGCTCCGCAAGAATGGCTTGCTGGAGCTTGGTCAGGTTGGGAAGGCGTGTATCCGGAACGAGGACGGCGAAGCGCTCTGTGCGGCGCGCATCGCGTTCTGAAGCGGCGGTCTCGCGGACAATCCATTTTTTGCGCAGCATTGCCGCGAGGACGGGAAGGCTGGCGGAGGTCGCAGTGCGCAGCGTAGAGACATTGACAGGCTCGCCGGACGCAAGCCGCTCAAGGACGCGCCGCTCAAGGCTGAATTTCTCTTCGTTCGGACCGGCCTTTTCCGACCTTTTGCGCGAAGCTCGGGATGCAGCAGCCTCGCCATCGCCATCGATGCTACCGGCCAATTTATCGCGGCCGAAGTCGGTGATGCGGTAGTAGACAACGCGGCGCACCTCGGCCATCAGGGGCAGCATGCCGCGCAGAACTTCGCCCAGCGGAGCAAGGTAATAGCCGGCGATCCACTCGGCCAGCGTCAGCAGATGTTCGCTAAGTAAAGGTTCATCGTCGAGGACAGCTTCAAGGTATTTCGCTTCGAAGTCGGTGGGGGCCGTGGCCTCGGTCGCTGTAATGACGCCGATCAGCTTCTCGTTTCGAAAAGGTGCGATGACGCGTGCCCCACGCGTAATTTGCTCGCCCTCGCGCACGGCGTAGGTGAAGGTGCGGTCGAGCGGCACCGGCAACGCGACTTCGCAATAGGCAGGCATCGGGGGCAACTCCCAGTTTAGCGGTCACGCCCGAAGCGCCTGTGTGTGTAACCTGCATCATTTGGCAGCGTGAACGCGTTCCGTTTTATGTTCAGTGGGCACTGTTCATGGTTAGTCGTCTTCAGTACAATTCCTGCTGATGACCGCCCAACCTGCCAAGCCCTCCAAAGCCCCCCGCAGCACTTCGCCCAAAACCTCAAACCCGATCACCATGTGCATTGATATTGGCGGTTCCGGCCTGAAGGCGATGCTCGTCGACTCCAAGGGCCATCCCGTAAGCGAGCGCGCACGTGTCGTAACGCCGGCAATTCCCACGCCAAAGGCTGTGCTCAAAGGCTTGGAAGAGCTGCATACTGCACTCCCCAATTTTGATCGGGTCTCGGTCGGATTTCCTGGCGTGATCAAGAAAGGCGTTACTTATACGGCCGCCAATCTTCATCCTCTATGGTACGGATTTCCACTCGAAAAAGAACTCGCAACGCGCTGGAAGAAGCCGGTGCGGCTCGCGAACGATGCGGCCGTTCAGGGATATGGATGCATCAAGGGTGATGGCGTTGAACTAGCCATAACGCTTGGCACGGGGATGGGCTCTTCGCTGTTCACCGATGGCCGCCTGTGCCCGGGGCTCGAGCTCGGGCATCATCCCTGGCTGAAAGACCGCGAGTATGAGGACTACCTTGGACGCCGCGGCCTCGACAAGTACGGCAAGAAGCGCTGGAACAAATTGCTGCAGCTGGCGATTGAACAGACGGCCAAACTTTTCAACTGGGATCATCTTTACCTTGGCGGTGGCAACACGAAGAAGATTGATTTCAAGCCCGGCAAGAACATTGAAATTGTTTCGAACGAAACTGGTCTCCTGGGCGGCGTGGCGCTATGGCGGGAATGGGATTGATCCACCAGATCGAGAATCGGAAATAGTGCTTGATGAAGCCCCACGGCTCCAGGCCGTGGGTTTTTCTTTACGGAGACCAAGATCCCGCCTTTGCGCGAAAAGTGACGTTCATTTTCGGACACAAATATTCGTTTGCGAACGCTCACCCGCCGCGCAGCACGAACTCAAGCCCCCTAAATTACTGCAATAGCGCGAATTAAGCGACCTGCGGTTTGGCCGCGGGCATGCTTCGTCTCTGGTGAAGACTCTATCTCGGAGAAACTAATGCAGAAATTTGCTATTGATCTAAAATTTGCGCTGCGCCAACTGAGCAAGTCGCTGGGCTTCGCCATCACCGCGGTTCTAATGCTGGCGTTCGGCATAGGAGCGACCACGGCGATCTTCTCCATCGTCGAGGGCGTACTGCTGCGGCCGCTTCCCTTTCCGGATTCCGATCGACTGGTAGTGCTGTCAGATCATTTGGAGGGAGTCAAGGTTGGAGGAGGCGGTGACGAAGTTGGCGTGACGGTCCCCGACATCAAGGCGTACACGCGCGACACGCGGTCCTTTACCGCGCTTGGGGGTTACCAGGGCGCAGGCTTCGAACTCTCCGGAACTGGCGATCCGGCACAGGTGAATGCCTCGCGTCTTACTGCGGGTGTGTTTTCCGCCCTCGGTGTGGCACCACAGCTTGGTCGCGTTTTCACTGCCGACGAAGATGAGCATCATCAGCAAGTCACAGTGCTGAGCTATGCCACTTGGCACAGCCGGTTCCATGCCGACCCGCAAATTGTCGGAACAAAGGTCCTGCTTGATCGCAAACCTTACATCGTGATCGGCGTTATGCCGCGCGGGTTCGAATTCCCGCTCATTCCAGGACAGCTCAATCGCGCCGAATTGTGGGTTCCCATGAGTTTCAGACCCGATGAGCTTGTGCCCACAGCGTCAGCAAACTGGAGTTACCAGATGGTCGGCCGGTTGAAACCCGGCATCTCGCCAACGCAAGCGCAAAGCGATGCAGAGCGCGTGGCGCAGGACATCATGCGCGGATATCCCGCGATGATGGCCAATCTGCATATCAACGCCCTCGTGCGTCCGCTCCAAAGCGATACCGTGCAGCAGTCCCGTTCGCTGCTCCGCACACTGTTTCTCGCCGTGGCCGTAGTGCTGTTGATCGCCTGCTTCAACCTGGCGGGGTTGATGCTCGTGCGTGCGATTCGGAGGCAGCGTGAAGTTGCAGTTCGGCTGGCGTTGGGAGCGAGAGCTTCGGCGCTGATCCGGCAAGCTATTCTCGAGAGCCTGGTGCTCAGCGTGAGCGGGGGTGTTCTCGGATTGATTCTTGCAGCCGTCGCTTTGCGTGTAGGCAAGAGCATGTTGCCGGAAAGCTTGCCGCGTGTGAACGAGATTTCATTGAGCTGGCAAGTGATCGCCTTTGCTTTGGGACTTGCCGTGGTCACGGGACTGGTATGCGCACTTGCTCCGGCGTTCGCAGCGATCCGCACCAATGTGAACAGCAACCTGAAGGAAGGCGGACGCACGGGAAGCGCGGGTGGCGGTCATGCTCGTCTTCGGTCTTCGCTGGTGGTTGCGGAGATCGCGATTGCCCTGGTACTTCTCACGGCTTCCGGCCTGCTGTTGCGCAGCTTCGACAAGATGCGCGCCGTTGACCTGGGCTTTAGTCCTCAGCATGTAACCACCGCAGCTTACTCTCTGCCGCAGCAGCAATACTCAAAGCAGTCGCAGATCGACACCTTCAATCGCGACCTGATGCAGAAACTCAATCAGCTTCCCGGAGTGCAGTCGGTCGGACTGACCAGCATGCTGCCGTCGCAAGGCGCGAACAATAATCAGACCTTTGTCGTCGACGGTTACGAACCTCCCCCAGGCGCGAACATGAACCTGGCCACCGTCTCGCAGGTTACCGGCAACTTTTTCCCGGCCATGGGCATTCGACTGCTGCACGGGCGGTTCTTTACGGAAGCAGACCATGCGGGTACGCAACTAGTGGTAATCGTGAATCAGCAGTTTGCGCAGCATTTCTGGCCCAATCAGGATCCCACCGGCAAGCGCATTCGCATTGGCACACAGCAGATGCCGACGCCGTGGCTCACCGTGGTGGGCGAGGTTTCGAACACACAATTGCTTTCACCCGATAACCCCGCAACCGAGCAGTATTACATTTCCGTCGACCAGGCCGAGGAAGTCGTCGGCCCGCTTGGGCAACCAACCGACCTGAACGGACAAGGCGGATACATCGTGCTTCGCTCGGCACTGCCGCCGGAGCAGATGGAGAATGCACTGCGCACCACGGTTCGCTCGCTTGATCCCCTGCTGCCGTTGACGCAAGTGCAGACCATGGAGCAGGTGGTTGCAGAGTCAGAGGCATCGCGCCGCTTCAATACAGTTCTCATCTCAAGCTTCGCTTTTGCGGCTGTGCTGCTGGCAGTGCTGGGCATCTACAGCGTGATTGCATTCTCCGTAGCGTCGCGGGTGCAGGAGATGGCGATTCGCATGACGCTTGGTTCGCAGCGCTCTTCGATCGTGCGGCTGGTGATCGAGTCCGGCGCGAAACTCGCGTTGATCGGATGCGCGATTGGATTGGCGGGAGCGGCGGCAGCTTCAAATCTTTTGAAGTCGCTGCTGTTTGGCGTAAGTCCGTTTGATCCGTTGGTGCTTACATTCGCCGCGATTGGCGTGCTGGTGCTGGCAGTGGTCGCATCGACTCCATCTGCATTCCGCGCAGCGGCAATCGATCCCATGCAGGCGTTGCGGGGTCAGTAAAAAGTCAACTCGTCTGCGTATCCGTCGCCTGGATCCGGCAGCCCCACGAGAGTATGTTGTCCGTGGGGCAGATGCCGCCGACACGTTACTCCACAGCTTCAAATCGCCGGAAGAAGCTTGTCTGCAAATAATGAGGCTTCTGCGCATCATTCGCGACTGCACGCGCCAGGTCTGCATAGAATGCATTGAACTGGGCGGCAGCGGCCAGGTCCACGGGCTGATTCAAATCATCGTCGGTGGAGTGATAGCGCTCCGCGAGCCATGCGCGCCACGCTTTATACTCTGGCGAACCAGCGGTCCATCCAAACTTCATGGCCAGTGCAGGGACGCCTGCCTGCACAAAGCTGTACTGATCCGTACGCACGAAGGAGTTACGGTCCGGCTCAGGATCACCGGCGATCTCAATGTTGTGAGCCGCACCTACGGATCGAGCCGCATCGCCAAGGGTCGACTGCTCCAGCCCCTGCACGTGCAGTTTCTTCAGCGCGAAGATGGGCATGAACATATCGAGATTAAGATCGGCGATGACGCTGCCCTCAGGCACGGTCGGGTGTCCAGCAAAGTACCGCGAACCGAGCAGCCCTTTCTCTTCCGCAGTGAACACGAGGAACAGGACTGACCGCTTGGTGCGAGGGCCCTGAGTGAGCGCATGCGCTGTTTCGAGGACCGTCGCCACGCCCGAAGCATCGTCCATCGCGCCCGCATATATCGTCTTTCCATGGATGGGCTCGCCGACTCCGAGATGATCGAGATGAGCCGAGACGACGACGTACTGCGATTTGAGCGTAGGGTCTGAACCCTCGAGGACAGCCGCGATGTTCGGCGACTCAACGTGCGTATTCTCAGTAACGACCTCAGCTTGTAAGCTCTTCGTCAATTCAAACCGTGGAAGTGGTTTCTGCGAATCGGCCAAGGCTAGAATCTCTGCGAAAGTGTGGCCGCTGCCTTCAAAGAGCTTCTCTGCCTGCGCCGGATTGAACGTAGCGGAGAACAATTCGCCATGATCGTCGGCCAGGGCAGGATGATGATGGGCCGCTGCCTCATCGCCAACCATCGCCGACAGCCTCATCCCCGGCTGCGATGCGCTCGACGCAATGCGCTGCCAGCCAAAGTCCATCGATTTGGGAGTAGGGATGGAGATGAGCCCAACCGCGCCAGCCGCCCGGATAGCGCGAATCATGGGCGCGGTGCGCGCGTAGGACTTGAGCGGTCCCGGCAAATCGGCAGGGCCACCATTGACCACCAATACGATCTTGCCTTTTAGCGTGGAACGTGGCAAATCCTTCGAGTTGAAGTCGTCATATCCCGACTCAGGCAGATTCAAACCGTATCCGATGAACACCAGCGGAGCGTCGAGGGTTGCGGGTTGTTGCAGGCGAGTACCGAGGATCGCGTCTTCGCCGATCGTGAGCGGCGTTGCTCTTCCGTCGGAGACCAGCGCCAGCGATGACTTCGATGCGATGACCCGCTCCACATCAAAGCGCACTGGCTGGTACCAGGTTCCGTGGGAGCCTGCGGGTTTCAATCCCCACTGTTTGAATTGATCCACGACGTAGGCTGCGGCTTTCAGATATTCTTCGCTGCCGGTGAGGCGACCCTTCATAGACGGGTCGGCCAGTACGCGCACGTGCGCCCACCATTGCTCACCGCGCGCTTGATCGGTAGTTGCAGGCGTGCTGCCTGTTTGGGCTAGCGAAGTTACACAGAAAAGTAGCAGCGCCAGCCGCACCGGCCGCGCAAGTCGCAATCCGATTTTCATCCATATCACCGTGAATATTGGAATCAGCGGCACACGGGCGCATAGCTGGGGAAGAGCCTCCCCGCGCGCTCAACTGCTTCTTGGAAAGGTAGCTGATTCCTTGCCGACAGCACAATCAGAGAATGTCGGCGTATTATTCCACCCGCAGAGCTCGAACCGGATTGATAGCCGCTGCACGTCGCGCCGGAACAAGGCTTGCTACCAGAGCGCAAAGTGCCAGGGCAGCAATGGAGCCACCCAAAGCCATCGGGTCCCAACCCTTCACTTCGTACAACTGCGACGCGATGAGGCGCGCGCATCCGATGGATACCGGAATCCCGATGAGCAGGCCAATAAGAATCTGCACGAAGGCTCCGCGGAGAACCATGGCAACCACCTGCGCGCGATTTGCGCCGAGCGCAATACGAACACCGATTTCGCCTGTGCGACGCTCCACACCGTAGGCTGTGACGCCGTAGAGGCCCACCGCTGCTAGCACTAGCGCAAGGATGCCGAACAGTCCGGTCAATTGCGAAACGGAGCGTTCCTGCTCCATTCGATCCGCTACCTGTTGCTCCATGGTGCGCATACTAATCAGCGTCAGGTTCGAATCCACCTCCGCAAACGCACGACGCACCTGCGGCTCCAGGCCCTGCATACTGCCATGCAACTCGAGTACCACGGATTCGATGAGGTGCGACCGGTCTTCGATCATCTGCGACATTGCCGTGTTGTAATGGCCGCGCTGGGCAAGCGGCACAAAGAGCAATGGCATTCTCCAGTGGCCGCTCGGATCGGTATAGTTCGCCGTGCGAACCACGCCCACAATCTCATACATCCCGCTGTACTGCTCATCGTTCATGCCGAAATGGGTGCCTAACGGCTCTTCTCCCGGCTTAAAAAACTTCTTCACGAAAGCTTCGTCCACCACGGCGACATTCGGTGTTGAGGCTGTGTCCTGCTCCGTGATACTGCGCCCGCGCAGAATGCGCTGACCCATGGTTTCAAGGTAGCCCGCACTGACGCGATCCCAGGACGATGCATTATCTCCATTGACATCGACTTTGCCTTGTCCCTGGCGCGCAATCATCGCGTCCCAGTTATTTGTGAATGGCGAATACATGCCCATGGCGACGTGCTGGACGCCCGGAATCTGCTCCAGCCGCTGGCGCAGCGCACGATAGGTCGCGTCAAGTTTTTCAGGGGAATAGGAAGAGAAGGGAGCATTGACGCGCAGGCTGACGCGGTGGTCGGTTTCGAATCCGAAGTTCTGGTGCTCCATCTTCATGAGGCTGCGCGTGAGAAGTCCCGCGCCCGTCAGCAGCACAACAGACAGAGTAGCCTGCACCACAACCAGCGCCTTCTGGGGTAATGCGCGTCCGTCGCGGGTGCTGCGACCGGCACCATGCAAAACCAATGCTGGGTTGGTCCGCGACGCAAACCATGCTGGCGCGGTGCCAAACAGCAGCCCCGTCACCAACGCCATACCGAATGCAAACCCCAGCACCGCGAGCGATGGCTTGGCATCGATTGGTACGAAATGCGCCGAGTGAAATGCGAGCGCGACAATCAGCTTGACGCCTGCAAACGCAATGAAGATTCCCGCTGCGCCGCCAAGCACCGCGAGCACCAGGCTCTCCGTGAGCGACTGCCGCACCAACCGCGTCTTTGTCGCGCCCATTGCCAGGCGAACCGCCGCTTGTGTACCACGAGCTGAACCTCGAGCCAGGAACAGGTTTGCAAGATTCGCGCATGCAATCAGCAGCACCTGTCCGCAGACCACCATGAGAATGCGCAGGCTGCTCTGGTAGCCGGCCTTCATCTCTGCAACTCCTCCGCCGGCAGGCACAATGTTCACGATCTCGGTTGGTAGCACTTTTTTCAGCTGATCGAGATATTGCGGATACTCCGCTCCGAGTTCGCTCAGCAGCCAGTCACGGGTGATCGTCGTAAACCGCGCCGCCATGCCATCCGTCTTCGCATCCGGCTTAAGCCGCCCAATGATCCGCAGCCATGCCAATGGCGTTTTCAACGTAGTGTTCTGACCTGCAAGCATGGGCTCCTGCTGCAGTGGCACAAATATCTCCGGAGGATCGCTGCGGAGCGTCTCGCCAAAGAATCCCGGCGGCGTGATGCCAACGATCGTGAAGGGGTGACCATCGATCAGAAAGGCAGAGCCGACCACCTTCGGGTCCGACCCATACTCCTGCTGCCACACGCGATGACTCAGCATTGCTGCAGGTGCCGCAGAGGGCTGATCGTCGGACTGAAGCAACGTACGTCCCGCGTATGCATTCACTCCGAATGTCGCGAAATAATTTCCGGAAACGTACTCGCTGCGCAGTGGCTTTGCTGGCTCTTTGCTCTCGGCGCGACGCACACTGAAGCTGGAAAACCAGGACTCAAATGCTGCGGTCTGCTCAAATTCCGGTGCCGCGGCCGCGATTCGCTGGTACAGCGTATAGGGAAACAGTCCCCATTCTTTCTGTGGACCGATCTGCCCGCAGCAATTCATTCCTGCACCCACTCGGTAGAGCCGTCCTGGATCGGCCACCGGCAGTGACTTCATCATCACGCTGTCAATCAGAGAGAAGATCGCGGTTGTCGCGCCAATTCCAAGCGCGAGGGTAAGCATCGCTGTCAGCGTGAATACAGGCGACAAGCGCATCTGCCGCAACGCATAAAGAACATCCTGACGCAACGTACGCATCGCATACCCTCTCGTGACCTTCATCTGGGGAATTGCAATGAATATACGCTCAGGAGGACGACAATGTTCCCCGCTTTACAGAGGCGGGATTTGTCACAAATCTCGAGCGTCTCCTATGCACACCACTGACGGAAACGGCTCGAGATTTTGACGCGCCAAACTTACCTCACCGGGATCCTGCCCAGAATTTCCTGGGGAGAAACAACGGGTAATAAGTAATCAGGTCAATCAGGCAGGCTCTTTGCTCTCGCTGGGGTTTGCGGCGAAACCGCCACAGCGCGCACTCCAGCTTTGGCGAAGCTTCTCGCGTTCCTCCGGAGTCATCTTGTCCCACCTTGCCCTGCGTCCGCGCGGTCCGCGATTGCCTCCGCCTGAACCCCAGCTGCCGAACAAAATGCGGCTGAGCAGGAGTAAACCGAGAGCCTGCCAGAAGCTGATCAGATGCCATCCGAAAAGTGGCGGAAGAAGCCAGTTCCACAGATGCATCACCAGCTCGCCAAAGAGCCACACAAATAACACGATGGCCGGCGGAGCGATCAATGCTATCCAAAGCTTTTTCATAGCGTTCCTCATTTCTCCATAAACTCGTCGTGAAGGTTCTGCAATCGCTTGCGCAGGTGCAGAACTGCATATCGTTTGCGTGAGAGCAGCGTGTTCACGCTTACTTCGCTCTCAGCCGCAAGTTCTTTGAAGCTGCGGCCTTCCAATTCATGAGCGACAAAGACATCTCTCTGCTCAGCGGGCAATTCAGCCAGAGCGTGCTGCAGCTCATCGAGCAGGAGACCGCGAAAATACTGCGCCTCAGGACCAGCCTCGGGCGAAGGCAGCAGGTCTTCCACATCGAGCAGAACGCCGTCCTCGTCTTCCTGCAGCGCGTCGCTGAAGGCTTCCGGACGCTTCTTGCGGAACATGTCCGTAATACGGTTACGCGCCACGCGGAAGAGCCAGCCTGTGACGAATTCGATCGGCATCATAAGACGAGACGCTTCCACCAACTCGGCAAAAACATCTTGCAGAAGGTCGTCCGCGTCAGCATCGTTCGCTACCCGGCGGCGAATGAAGCTGCGTAGCCGAGGTCGCTCTTTGGCGATGACGTCCGCGATTTGCCGGTCTTGCTCGATCATCGCGATCATGACTCGATGGCCTACCCATCTACTGGGCTAGACGGATGAGATCCGCAGATATTGTAGGAATTCACGAGGTTTGAAAAAGAATTTGACTGTGGCGAGGATTATATTCTCGCTGGAAGATACAGCCGATGCGCTGCGTTCGCTCGAAAGCAGGTTCCCTCGGGACTGCGCTAGCGTCAGTGAACGATTGGCAGTGCCTCCGGACATGCATTCAATACTTCATCTGTATTTGTATTTTTATGACCCCGTCTCTTTGCATCGGCAATTGCGAGACTCAACGCGGTTAGCTCGCGCGACTCTGCCTGCCTATCACCCAATTCGTGATAAATAGAGGCGGCCTGACCATAGAACTTATGCGCCGCGAGTGACTCGCCCATGCGAGAGTACGTAACGGCGATGCTGTTCAGAGTCATAGCCTCCACCGTTCGATCCTTGCTTTTGCGAGTCAAATCAAGTTCCCGCTCAAACGACGCCAGTGCCTCGATGTTGTCTCCCGACGCGGTGTAAACCACCGCAATATTATTGAGCGCAGTTGCTTCTCCAGCAAGGTTTGACAGATCGTGATAAGCGCTTCGCGCCTTTTGAAAATAGTCAACGGCTTTGCGCTTATTGCCCGCTGCGAAGTAGGCGAGTCCGATGTTATTCAACACGGTCGCCTGGCCGCCTCGATCGCTGACCAGCGTATATCCCTCCAATGCTGCCTGATCGAACCGAAGTGCTTCTGCGCCGTCGCGCAACCTGCGGAAAATCTCGGCAATCTTGCCTAGAGTCGCAGCTTCCCTGCCCCGATCCAAACGGTGCCACATCGGAAGTGCCTGCTTATAAGCGTCCAGCGCTTTTTGATCCATGCTCAAGGCGGTATATGCGGAAGCCATCTCGCAGAGTTCCGTTGCCGTAAGAACCTCCGCATTCAACTGGCGATAGAGCGCGAGCGAGTTTGAGAATGCCTCAAGCGCATCCTCGAATCGTTCGTTTGAATAATTCAGCAATCCAATCGCGCGAAAAGCGTGGGCTTCACCCTGAGCGTCTCCCCGTTTGCGTGCATCCTTCAGCGCGTCTTCGAGTTCATTCAGATCTTCCTGCGCCTGCGGGGAAAGCGGCGCCGTTCTGAGTCCGAATACCTCGGAAGCACTCGCGTCGCGCGTGTCAGGCGCACGGGCCGCCATGAGGGGTGTTTCGATAAGAACCAAGGTCACGAAGAACAACACTTGCAGGAATCTGCCAAGTCGATACATAGCCGGACCTCCATCGCTTTGTGAAGGGACCCGCTCAAAATTGATCCGACCTCCGCCCTTAAGGCTGGGGAAGTAGGGGAATTCTGGAAATTTAACCCAGATTTGTCATCAGATCAACGACAAAATCAGCTTGAAATCGCTTTCACTTCACCGGCTTGGCCGGCTTGGATTTCCCCGCCCCTTCCACCTTTCGGGTATTACCAAC
Organism: Telmatobacter sp. DSM 110680; assembly: GCF_039994875.1. Classification (GTDB taxonomy): domain Bacteria; phylum Acidobacteriota; class Terriglobia; order Terriglobales; family Acidobacteriaceae; genus Telmatobacter. The sequence continues at coordinate 4,748,101 of NZ_CP121196.1, forward strand.
CGCCTGCGGGTGATGGCGATCCTCCTGCGAGAGCGCAATCCTTGTGCTGTCTCACGCTGAATCCGAAGAAAGCGAGAAAATCATGTTCGGTTTCGTGATGGTTTTAGCTCTCGTTCTGGTCACAGTAGTCTCCCCCTTCGCTGTCATGGCCAGGGCGAAAGACAAATCTCGCCGCAGGTAATCTTAGGCGCAGCTTGGATCGCTTGAACGAGTTCCCCAATTGCGCCAAAGAGTGAAGTGATCGTGAACGCGGGCTGCAGGAGGTGTCACATGAAGAGATCTACAAAGATTGGAATCATTGGCGCTGTTCTCTTTGCCAGCATATTCATACCGCCCTATCGCGAGTGGCGTGCGCCCATCAGCGTTGCGTGCGCGGTTTTGGCTTGCCTGCTAGGCGCACTGGCTTCTACCAGCGGTCGGAAATGGTGGCTGATTATTCCCGCTTCAATCGTCGCCGGCTTCGCGTTGGATCTCTACCTGGTTATGTACGCGCTGTAACTTAGACCGAATCGGCAGCCTTGATGCGCCAAAGACTACTGGCCCGGCGCAGTCAGCCCGAGGGCTCGCACATATCCCGTATTTACTCTTTCGCTGCTGTAGCGGATCTTGCTCGACAAATCATCGAAAGCCGCCTGGGCATCCTCAGGTGAGGGTCGTGCCGCGATTCGCTTTTCGGCACTGCCGGTTCCACCGGGCATCTTGCTGAGAGCGATGATCGCGTCCCAGTGCAGCGGGCGATCGAATGTGACTTCGCTCGAAGTAGCGTCCATCTTCTTATAGGGCCAGAAGCACCAGCCGATGTGATTTTCTTCAAGTGTCTTAGTGAACGCAGCGACCCACTCGTCCTTGTTCTCGCCCGATTCCCCAAGCCAGATCGGCACCTTGTACTTGTCGCGGAATTCAATATATTCCTTGATGACGCTGGCGTCGGTGGCAGTCCAGTATTTGTGGAAGGTGTACATCACGTTCGAGTCGAATGGTTTGCCGAATACTTTGAAGTTGCTGTCCCATTGCGCTCCGCCGAGGATGAGCACATGGTTCCGATCGACCTCGCGAACGGCTGCGGAAATCCTGCGATAGAGCGGTTCAAGATCGCCATTGAAGCGACTCAATTGCGGGAAGTGTGGAATCGGTTCATTGAGCAGATCGTACCCAAGGACGATCGGTTCCCTGCTGTAATGGGCCGCGATGCGATGCCAGGTCTCGATGGTGTGCTTCTGCGCTTGTGGGCTTAGATAGAGCCACGGATACCCATCGCTGTCGTCGATGTTGGTGCCGGTCTGGCCACCGGGGGCGCAGTGCAGATCGATGATGATGTAAATGTGATCCTTGCGCGCCCATTGCACAAGCCGGTCCATCAGGCGAAAGCCTTCGGCGTTGTCCGCGTCGAAGAACTTCCAATGGATGGGCACGCGCACGGAATTAAATCCCATGGCCTTGATGCGGTCGATGTCGGCCTCGGTGATGTAGTTCTCGCGCCAATCTCTCCAGAATGCATCAGCCTTGGCCCGGCCGATCAGTTCATAGCTGAGTTGTTCGATCTCACGTGGAGACTGGGCACTGTCCCCCAGGTGAAACATGTAGCCTTCGGGTTCAAACCAGTTGCCGAGATTCGTACCGCGTAGCATAAGGGGCTTGCCGGACCCGTCTACCAATTCACTGCCCGAGGTGTGTACAAATCGTGACTGGGCGAGAAGAAGAGAGGCGAATCCGAAGAGGAGAAAACAAGAGGGGACACGAAAGAATCTGCTCAGCATGGCGAACCCGAGTATAACGCTTGAGGATTCGCCTGCCCGGCATCTGATGTCACGCGGGAGACAAAACTACCGATTGGGCAGCAAGCTCTACGATACCGTTTTTGCAACAGGCTTAAGTCCCAGTTCGCGCATGGCAATCTGCAGATCGGCCCAGGCTTCCTTTTTCTGACGAGGATCGCGGAGCAGGAATGCGGGATGGTAAGTCACGATCAGCTTGCTGCCGCGAAAGGCGTGTGTGCGGCCGCGAAGTCCGGCAAGAGGCTGACGCTGACCAAGCAGATAAGTAGCCGCGGTCGCACCAAGCGCGACGATCACTTCCGGACGCACCACATCGATCTGGCGAAACAGAAACGGCGAGCAGGTATTTGCCTCTTCGGGCTCGGGGGTGCGGTTCTGTGGCGGGCGGCACTTGACCACGTTAGCAATGTAGACCTCTTCGCGCTTCAGGCCCATCGCAGCAATCATGTTGTTGAGCAACTGGCCGGCGCGCCCTACAAAAGGCAGGCCCTGCGCATCTTCATCGGCGCCCGGTCCTTCGCCCACAAACATCAGGCGTGCATTAGCGTCACCGTCGGCGAAGACAATCTTGTTACGGCCCTTGTGTAATGCGCAGCGAGTACAGTCGCCGAGGTCTTCGCGAATGAGTTGAAGCGCCGAAGCGCGATCGTGTGAGGCGACTTCAGTGCCAATGGGCGGTGCGGGTTGAAATGGCTTGCGTGGCGGAATGAGAGTGGTCTCCTCAAGAGTGGCGGAATTGATTTGTTGTTCGCCCACCCGTTCCTTCGGAATGGAGGGGGCACCCAGGGTTTCTGTGCTGGATGCTACGGGGGCGTCCATCGCTGAGTCGGCTGTTCGCGCCAACCCGACGGGACGGCGATAAAAATCGGTGAGCCCGAGTTCGCGATAGAAGCGCAGGCGCGCCTCAAGCTCTTCACGGGTTGCAGGGTCGAGCGCAGGCAATTGAAGCTACTCCACAATGATCTGGCGGCGTGAGGTTAGAGGCGCAACGGACTCGCTGAGAACCTTATCCTGCGGCGAGTGTTCGTCAACTTCAAAAACCAGCGGGCGGGGACGACGCAGCGCAGAAATCTCGTCGAGGATGCGATCGGCAAGTTTGCGCTTGGTCATCTCCGGAAGCTCGATGGAGGTTGAAGGCGTAAGGAATGTTGCCGCATTACGCTCGGAATCAATGCCGACGCCTTCGCCGGAGACATCATTCACCACAATGGCGTCAGCGCCTTTACGCAGAAGCTTGGCGCGGCCATTCTCCATAGTATTTTGAGTCTCGGCAGCGAAGCCGATAATCAATTGGCCCGGGCGGCGATTCTTGGTGACTTCGGCCAGGATGTCTTCAGTAGGCGCAAGCTCCAGCACCATGGGTCCGGAGCGCTTGAGCTTTTGCTCGGAAACGCTTACAGGGCGATAATCTGCGACGGCAGCTGCCTTGATGATCATGGTGGCTTCGACCATGTGTTCCAGCACCGCCTTGCGCATCTCCGCTGCAGTCGTCACACGTACAACTTCACAGCGGGCCGGAGGATGGAGCGCCGAAGGGCCGCTGATGAGAATGACTTTGGCTCCGCGGCTCTGTGCAGCATCGGCAAGCGCATAGCCCATCTTGCCGCTGGAGCGGTTGCCGATATACCGGACCGGATCGAGCGCTTCGCGTGTGCCTCCCGCGGTAACGAGAACGGTCTCGCCCGCCATGTCGTTGCGGCGCCCCATGGAATGGAAGACAACGTCGGCGATAGCTTCAGGCTCGGCCATCCGTCCCGCACCGACCATGCCGCAGGCCAGGTCGCCGGTTCCGGGTTCGATGACGCGCACGCCGCGCTGGCGGAGGATGTCGAGGTTGGCCTGCACCGCCGGATGCTGCCACATGTGCACATTCATTGCCGGCGCAACAAGCACGTGGGCGGGAGTCGCCAAGTACATGGTCGTCAGAAAATCGTTGGCCATGCCCTGCGCAAACTTGGCGAGAATGTCCGCCGTGGCCGGCGCGACGACGAGCGCTTCAGTCCATTGGGCTTCGCCGATGTGCTCAATCGAAGACTCGTAGGTACTTTCGTTAAGGTCGGATTCGTCCCAGAGGCTCGAAATTACTTTGTGGCCGGTGAGAGCGGCAAATGTCAGGGGCTGCACGAAGCGAGTGGCGGCCTCGGTCATCACTACGTGGACTTCCATGCCACGGCGCTGCAGGGCACGCACCAGTTCCGCCGCTTTGTAGGCCGCAATGCCACCGGAAACGCCGACTGTTACTCGCATGGCTCGATTGTATGCCAGTCAACAGTGGACAACTATCAGGACCTAATACCGATCTTCAGCCGCAGTTTTGGCGGCCGCAGAGAGAAAAAATGACAAGCACACCTGACAAACACTTAGAAATATGTCAAGCTTCATTGTCATTAAGTAAAGGACACCAACCATGATCTGTTCCGCAAAAAACGAGGCGGTCCGCCGCTACAACTACCGTTTTCTAACCGCAATGGCGTTCTACGTAGTGTTCATCCTGGGAGCCGGATTTGCGTTTCGGCTTTACCATCCAACCGGTGCAGCGGCCTACTTGCTTGCCACGCTTCCATCACTTCCGATCGTGGTGAGCCTGATAATCGTCGGCCGCTATCTCGACGAGGAAAAGGATGAGTTCCAGCGTCATCTGCTCGTTCAGGCGATGCTCTGGGCTATTGGAGGGACGCTTGCAGTTACGTCGGTATGGGGATTTCTGGAGCTCTTCGTTGTGGCGGTTCCCCACTTCCAGCTTTACCTTGTCTTTCCCCTGTTCTGGTTTCTGGTAGCTATCTGCGCCGGGGCGCTGAAGTCGAGGTACAGATGAAAAACCAGCTAAGAGTTCTGCGCGCGCAGCACGGGTGGTCGCAGGCCGATCTTGCGGACCGGCTCGAGGTCTCGCGGCAGTCAGTGAATGCCATCGAGACGGGCAAGTACGATCCGAGTCTTCCTCTAGCTTTCAAACTTGCGAAGTTATTCGAAACAGCGATTGAAGAGATTTTTCAGGATGAAGTTTAGACAAGCAGACCAATGCTGCACGCGTCTGCAGAACGCACACAACATTGTGCTCTCAGCCGAATCAGTTTTGCCCGCGGGACTGTTGGCAGTGCTACAGGATTGGAATTCCGGTTTCGGCCACGAGCGGCTTTACGACCGGCTGTTCCTTCTTGACATAAGAGATTTTGCCGGCTTCGATTTCGTCTTGCGCAATGCGGCATGCCTTGGTCGAATGAGTGTGAACGAGGGCGGCTGAACCGCTTTGGATCTGACGTGCACGACGTGCTGCCACAAGTACCTTGCGGTAGTTCGAATCGAAGCTAGTTTCAATCGTCATCGGGATCCTCTCCAAAGGGAAGTTGTTGCTGTCCTGAACCGCCTTCAATCCCGAAGGCTTCCAGCACAGGTTTGAGCCGCTCCCGCGAGTTCGACTGGCGACAGGCCGCGGCGACCTCCAACACCCTGCTCGAACGGTAAGCAATCGGTTCGGCATTGCGATAGTATCGCTCCGCCAAAACAATGGCTTCAAGCTGCGCAACCGCCCGGTCAAGGATGTCGTTGATGAGAATATAGCTGTAATCACGATAATTCTCAATTTCCTTGCTGGCCTCGCTCAGCCGCCGGTACAGTTCTGCTTCGTTTACAACACCTTCCGCGCGACTGCGATTGCGCAGACGGGTGCGCAGGACCTTGGGCGTGGGCGGCAGTACAAAGATGCTGACGGCCTCGGGCATCGTACTGCGAACTTGCGCGGCTCCCTGTACATCGATGTCGAGCAGCAGGTCGTGTCCCTGTCGTCTGGCGTCGTCAAGCGAATGGCGCGCGGTGCCGTAATAGTTTCCAAAAACCTCGGCATGCTCGAGGAACTTACCCTCCGCGATCATGCGCTCAAATTCTTCGCGGCTGGTGAAATAGTACTCGCGCCCATGCTCCTCAGATCCACGCGGTGGCCGCGTTGTCCATGAAATAGAAAAGTCGACTCCGCTGACCTGCTTGCGAAGTTCACTGACGAGCGTGCTCTTGCCTGAGCCCGATGGCGCCGAGATGATAAAAAGAATTCCTGCCACGTGCGATGGTCCCTTTCGTTCTTCTATCGACTTATATTTCTGTGACTGCTATTCCGCGTTCTGCACCTGCTCACGGGCTTTTTCAATATCAGCCTTCATGGCCAGACCAAGTTCAGTGATGCGCGTACCTTTACCGCCCACGCCGCCGGTCTTTGATAGCAGCGTGTTCGCCTCGCGATTCATCTCCTGCAGAAGGAAATCCAACTTCTTACCAACCTCGCCGCCAGCGGTCAGCAGCTCGCGAAAGTGACCGATGTGGGTGTGCATGCGCTCCAACTCTTCAGAGATGTCGCTATGGTCCACGAGTACCGCAACTTCCTCAAGCAGGCGCTGGCGATTGAATTCGTTTCCGGTCGCGGCAATCAGACGTTGCGTCAGGCGTTCCTGATAGCGCTGTTCCACCTCAGGCCGCAGTGATGCCACGCCCTCCACAGATTCAGCCAGACGCGTGAGACAGGCGCGCAGTATAGCCTCAAGCGACTCGCCCTCGCGAGCGCGCATAATCTTGAGCTCTTCGAGCAGCGGGCCAATCTCCCGCATGGCGCTCTCTGTCAGCGTGGAGACATCCTCTTCGGTATTGCTGCGAACTTCCGACTGCAGCGCCCCCGGCATGCGGAGAGCAACATTCAGATCGGGTTCGCCTTTAAGCCGGAATTCCTTCGACGCCTGCTTGAATGCATCCAGATAGCCCGCAACCATTTCGCGGTTATACCCCGATTTTTGCTGTGTCGAGCGATCGACTGAAAGCGTGAGTTCCACGTGACCGCGCAGCAGACTTTCCTTCAGCACACGGCGTAACTCCATCTCAAGGGCGTCGAGTCCCGCGGGCAGGCGCAACTGAATATCGAGAAAACGATGATTCACGCTTTTGACACTGAGCGTGTATGCCAACTGATCGTGTACCCGCACCTGTGTGCGCGCAAATCCGGTCATCGAGTAAATAGGCATTTTTACTTTTCCTCTGCCTCTGCCCAGAGCGATGGCTGCAGGAGCCGCTCCAGGGCCTGTGCTTCGTTCTCAACAGAATCTTCCTGCTCGGGCAAATCCATAAATTGCAGTTGATAAAGCCTCTGGTAGGTAGGTGAAGACGTCAGCAGTTCCTCGTGGGAGCCAATAGCGGTAATGCGTCCACGCTCCAGCACCGCGATACGGTTGGCGCGGCGGATCGTCCCAAGCCGATGCGCGATCACCAGCACCGTGCGATTCTGCATCAGGTTTGAAAGGGCCGCCTGTACGAGTGATTCACTCTCAGCATCAAGCGCTGACGTAGCCTCGTCGAGGATCAGGATCGGCGAGTTCTTGAGGATAGCGCGAGCAATGGCCAGGCGCTGCTTTTCTCCGCCGGAGAGCCGGAAGCCCTTCTCGCCAATCACGGTCGCGTAGCCCTGCGGCATGCGCATGATGAAGTCGTGCGCCAGGGCATTGCGGGCAGCCTGTTCGACCAGCTCATTCTTCACATCGGGCTGACCGTAGGCAATGTTGTTGCGCACCGTGTCGTTGAAAAGAATTGTCTCCTGCGTAACTTGGGCGACCTGGCGACGCAGCGAACCTAGGGTCATCTCGCGAATGTCGCGGCCATCGATGAGAATGCGGCCTGAGGTCACATCAAAGAATCGCGGAATGAGATTGACCAGAGTCGACTTCCCTGCACCGCTCGGCCCTACGAGCGCCAGCAACTCGCCGGATCGCACCTCTAAATCCACATTGTGCAGAATCTGCTCTTCGCCCTTCTCGGTGGAGTAGGAAAAGCCGACATTCTCGAATTGGATAGAGCTCGTGAACTGGGGCATGGCCGCTGCATGCGGTAGTTCCTTTACATCGTCCTTGGTATCGAAGAAGCCAAAAATGGAGCTGGAGGCGCCCATTGCCTGCTGGAAGCTGTTGTAGAAATACGCAAACTTGCGCACGGGATCATAAAGCTTGAAGAGCAGAAAGATGAATGCACCGAAGAGCCCCATCGTCATGCGGCCATGCTGAATTTCGTTACGGCCGATGAGAAGAAAAAGCGCGATGGCAATCGCCCCGATGGTGTCCATGAGCGGCGAACTGATGGATTGAATACGCACGTTGCGCAAATTGGCACGCAACAGCCGCCGGGCCGCCCGCTTGAAACGGAGAATCTCCCATATCTCGGTGTTGAACGCCTTGACGATGCGATTGCCGGTGACGGTCTCGTGAAGAATGTTCTGGATTTCGGCGAGCTTGTCCTGGCCGGTGCGAGTGCGAGTGCGAACCTCGCGGCCGATTTTGCGCGCCGAGGTGATGACGACAGGAATGAACAGCACCAGAGCCCAGCTGAGATGGCCGCCAAGTCGAATGACGAAAATCAAGCCCGCCAAGAACGTGAAGAACTGCTGCAGGAATTCGCCAATAACAGAACTGAGCGCCAATTGCACGCGATCCACGTCGTTTATTAGCGTGGAGAGAATAGTTCCCGTGGCGTGCTTGTGGAAGAAGCTCGACGAACGGCGTAGCGTCGCCTCGTACAAGTGGTTGCGCAGGTCGGTGATCATACCGAAGCCTGCATAATTCACCAGGTAGGTTCCGAGATAATCACAGATGCCCTTGCAAATGGTGGCAGCGATGATCGACGTCGCAACCACGGTCCACGCATTGTGCATGTGCAGAAAGTGCGGGACAAACGCCCTCAGATCGAAATGCCATCGGCTGTTGGGCAGCCCGAGAACAATGGGCCCCTCAGGAGCGTCAGGTCGGAGCACTTGGTCGAAGACAGGCTGCAGGAGGAGGACACGAAACGTGTCGAGTATGCCAACGGCAGCCAGCAAAATGACGCCTATCGCCCATTGCAGCGAGTAGGGTAGCCCATAGCGCACCAAGCGAAAGAAACTGCTCATGCGGTGGTTTCCGCCTGCCGGCTGAGAAGCGGCCAGTCGGGTTGGCTCCGCCAGCAATCTTCGGGATGGGTGCCCATCCCAACATTGTATCTGGGGCGCCGAGGACTGTGCCCGACGCCGGACTTAGTAGGCGTGAAGCTCCTGAATGGCCTTCAGCACCGTGTCCGGCTGGGGCAGGATTGCGTCCTCCAGAACCGGCTGATAGGCCACAAAGGTATCCATCGCCCCCACACGTTTGACGGGCGCGTCGAGATCATCGAACAGCTCATCGGCGATCCGCGCGGCAATCTCAGCTCCATATCCCCAGCTCAGCATGTCCTCATGAGCCACGATCACGCGGCTGGTCTTGCGCACCGAGGTCGCGATCGCTTCCCAGTCATACGGGCTCAGGGTGCGCAGGTCAATCACTTCAACCTCAATCCCCTCGCGGCTGGCAACTTGGGCGGCCTGCATGGCACGCGGGACAAGAGCCCCGTATGTAATAAGTGTCATGTGCGTGCCGGGACGAACGATCTTGGCTTTGCCGAAAGGAATGGCGAAGTCCGGGCCTGGATAAGGCGCTCGACCGTAAGACTCGCGATAGAGCCGCTTGTGCTCGAGGAAGAGCACCGGGTCGTCACAACGAATTGCGGTGCGCAGAAGCCCGTTTGCATCGAGTGCGTTTGATGGAAACACCACACGCAGTCCGGGAATGTGAGTAAAGATGCTCTCACCGGACTGAGAGTGATAGATGGCGCCACCCGTCAGGTATCCACCGATAGGCACGCGGATGACCGCTGGCGATGCCCACGCGCCATTTGAGCGCCACCGCATTAGAGCGAGTTCGTTGCGAATCTGATGAACGGCGGGCCAGATGTAGTCGAAGAACTGAATCTCAACGACAGGCTTCATGCCGCGAACTGCATATCCCACTGCGCGACCGACAATATTCGCCTCAGCGAGCGGCGAGTTGAAGACGCGCTCCGAGCCAAACGACGCTTGCAACCCTGACGTAAGCTTGAAAACGCCGCCCTTTCCTTTCACTTCGGATAGCGCTTCTTCGCGGCTGGCATCCGCCACGTCTTCGCCGTAGACGATGATGCGGGGATCGCGGCGCATCTCGTCACTGAGACAGGCGTTGATAAGGTCGGCCATGGTCCTCGGCCCGCTACCCTTCGAGCTTGCCGATTTACCCGGATTCGATCCAGCTTCCTCCGCCTTCTCTGTGGCGAACGACGCCCGTGTCGGGTCAAGGTCCTCTGAGTACACGTGAAGCGGAATGCTCGCCAACTCTGGCAGGGGTGCCTCGAGGGCACGTTCGGCAGCCTCGGCGGCTTCGTGCACGGCTTCTTTCTCAAGAGCGTTGATCTGTTCCGCTGTCAGGATGCCTTCGCGCAACAGACGCATCTGCAGTTTCGCGATAGGATCGCGCATGGCATCCGCTTCGCGCTCGGCAGCGGATCGATAGAGCCGGTCGTCATCTGACTGCGAATGAGAGTAAATGCGGATGCAATGACCGTGGACAAATGCTGGCCCCTCTCCAGCACGGCAGTGCTCGGCGGCTCTTTGAAATGCGCGTAGGCTCGCCTCGGGATCGGTGCCATCAATCTCTTCAAAGTGGAAGTTGGGGAAATTCGCAACCAGCCGTGAAATATTCCCTCCCGGCGTGTTCACCTCAACCGGAACACTGATGGCATAGCCATTGTCTTCAATCATGAAGATGACTGGCAGCTTGCGATTCGACGCCGTGTTCAGCGCTTCCCAGAACTCGCCCTGCGAAGTTGATCCCTCTCCTATGCAGGCCAATACCACTTCATCGCCATGGAAAGTGACGTCTCGATAGGCGCGATAATCGCCCTCAACCCTGGCAGCGACTTCCGGATGTCGGGTGAAGTAGCGGCCGGCTTCGGCGCATCCCACGGCGTGAAGAATCTGGGTCGCTGTCGATGAGGAGGTGCTGACGATATTGAGGGGACGGCTGCTCCAGTGGGTCGGCATCTGCCGTCCGCCGCTAGCCGGATCGGTGCCTGCTCCAACCGCCTGCAGAAACATATCCGTCGGAGTCACGCCCAGTGCCAGGCACAAGGCCCGGTCGCGATAGTAGGGGAAAAACCAGTCGTACCCTGGCTTCAGGGCGAGTGCCGCACCCACCTGCAGGGCTTCATGGCCGGCAGCGGAAATCTGGAAGAAAGTCTTCTGCTGTTTCTTGAGAAAGATCTCGCGGTCATCGATGCGACGCGACAAGTACATGAGCCGATAGATGTTAATCAGCTCTTGTGAGCTCAGGCTGCCAGAGGCGTCTGCCGTCGTCGGCGCGTGGGCGCTGGAAACCGCAAGTCCCATTTGTCTCACTCCAAGATTCGGGTTCTTTCGAGCTTTTCGAGTCTATCTATTTCTATGGAAAGATTGTAGCAATCGCTACCACTGATTTGGACCACCCAGTGGCATGGACTGCGATCCGACTTTTGGTCCCACATCAAATGATTGAGCCATCTTGGCTTTGACGTTGCGTGCCAGCTTTTCGATCTCAGCGACTTTGTGCAGTTCTTCAGGCGTCAGATCGTCAGTAGGGTTGGATGCAATTTCCGCATCAAGTTGACGAGCAAGTTTTACCAGTTTGTCGGTGTCAGACACCATCGACTTTTGCCGGTCCGCATTCATGGCACGGAGACGCTTTGCTCCGAAAACGGGGTCGTTTTCAATTCCTCCGCCCACACCGAGGGGACGGGGTCCGGGGATGCTCTGGGCCACGCTTCCGCCGCCAGTAGGCGAGTATTGAGCCCAGCCAAGGAGAGCGCCGGCAAGAGCCAATCCGGCCATGCCCATTCCGGCAATACTCAAGCGCCTCGCTTGTTTCATCGCGTCAGTCTCCATGCGATCAATCGAAAGTCACGGTCAGTTTCATCTTCTCTTTCACATCGTTTGCCAGGAATTCAATGACCTCAGCTTCGCGAACCATCACGGGCGTTAGCGGTGCGTTCCCCATGTTGTCGGTCTTGGTTTTTAGATCACGAGCTAGAATGACTAATTTGCTGATGTCGTCATCCATCACTCGCTTCCGCTCGGCATTGGCCGCATCGAAGTTTCTCTTTTTGGCATTTTTTTCGGCAAGAGCGTTCAGTTCATGAGTGTCGAGCGAGCGGTTGGGAATGACGATCGGTCGCGGAGTCGTCTGTGCGCCTGCTTGCTGCCCGTTTCCCGCAAAGGCCGGAACCGCGATAAGACAGATGCACGTGACGGCAAGGATCAACGCTCGATCTTTCAATCCGGACGAAAGGTCACCGCCTGGGATTGATCGCCGTTGGCGTTGTGTCAAGACTTGCTCGCTGCTCTTCATTAACTTGCTCCAGAACCTTGCTTGATCCGTTCCTTGACAGTCTTCGCCAGCCGCTCAATTTCGTCGGCTTTGCGAATCACTTTCAACGACAAGGTGTCTTTGTTGGTCTTATCCACCTCTGCCTTCAGTGAGAGGGCCATTGCCAGCAACTGAGTGCTTTCGTCGGAGATTTGCTTCCGATGGGCGGTTTCTGCACTTTCAGCCTTGGACGATTTCGCTCCCGGCGCATTCTCAGCCTGCGGCTTGGCTTCAGCCGGGGAACTCACAGCCGTCTGAGCAACTGCCGGATGACCGTCCTGAGCAAAACAACCAAAAGCAGCGGCACATGCGAAACCGAAAAGCAGCGAGCCGGCAGGGACACCCCACGGGCGGAGATTGCGTTGCGGACCGCGACCCGAAGCCGTCTTGGTTCGAGTCGCAAAGACGTCAGGGGCCTTATTTATTTGCATTGGAACCTCCGGAATGAGGCACAAAATCATTATGTGCCGAGTACGGCACTTGGCGTTGAGAAAAACATGGCGGGGCGAGTTTCAAATCCCACAGAGTCTCAACCCCGAAAGCCCTCTGCTTTGATCTTGACTTCCAGGCAACGAATCACCGACAAGGTTGCCGTTCTAAGCCAAAGTGCATCTCTGTTTTACAGGGTCCCAAAGGCTGGGCCGATGCCCTTCCATTCACTTATAGATTAGTAAACAAGGAGTCTGTATGTTTGGTGTCTCAATGGCCGTGCGATCAGGATTATTCGCGGAAGGCCGTTTCATGGGCAAGGTGCTGGATGAGTGGGTCAATGACGCGCAGGAGTTCGTCCATTCGAAGCTTCCGCATCTCCTGGTTGCCGCGCTCATTGGATTTGTGCTCTTCCGCATACTCGTTGGAATTACTTCGAGGATGGTTCGCATTGCCGAGCAACACGCGGCGGCGAATAACCGCATTGCCCAGGTTCGCACCATGGCCGGCGTCATTCGCGCCACCGGATTCACCATTATTGCCGCTATTGTGACCATGCAGTTTCTGGCCGCAGTCGGCGTCAACCTGGCTCCGCTGCTGACAGGCGCCGGAGTGGCCGGCGTCGCCGTGGGGCTGGCCGCGCAGAATATCGTGCGCGACATGCTGAACGGAATCCTCATCCTGCTGGAAGACCAGTTCAATGTGGGCGATACCATCAAGATCGCCGGGGTCGCCGGTGTTGTGGAATCCATGACGCTGCGCAAAACCACTCTTCGCGACGGGGATGGCACCCTGTACGTCGTACCGAATTCGCAGATCACCACGGTTGCCAACCAGAGCGTCGATTACTCGGTGGCCACGATCAATGTCAGCGTCGATTTCTCGGCGAATCCTGATAAAGTGACGGAACTTCTCAAGAAGATCGCCATGGACATCCGCAGCAGCGAAGATTTCAAGGGTGTATTCATAGCCGATCCGCAAGTTCTGGGCGTGGATGCCGTAAAAGGCTCCGAGCTCATCTTCCCGGTCGTATTCAAGACACGCGCTACCCAGCAATATGGCCCGGTGCGCGAGTTCAAACGCCGCGTTCGGCTGGCACTCGAAGAAAACAATATGCTGCCCGGAGATCCGTATCGCGTTTACACCGGTGGAACAGAAAGCGCTCCGCGGCCAGGCGGGGCAACAGTTCCGGCTGAGCAACCGAAGCACGACCCCACCACCATCAAACCGCAGGAGTCGAATCCATTCAGTGGAACTTGAAAATTCCGGCGGCGGCCAAAGCCTATTCGAGGGCTTTCAGAAGAGCCTCAACCTCGGTGATCGGCGGCATGCATTTGCGGCCACGACAAATGAGAACCCAGACTGCGGCGCCTTCAGGCTTTGGAACCTGCATCACGGTTTCTGCCAACGCTTCTGGAAGTTCACCGGCCGCGAGTTCATCGGGATGAAGGCGAACAACTGTCTTGTTGACGGCATATCCCGCCATTGCCAATGCCTCAAACTGGTCCGCTTTTGGACATTCGCCCACAACGATGATCTGGGCGGGATAGACAAGCAATCGTTCCAATGCAAGCCCATAGCTGCCGGCATACAGTCCGAAGTGCTCCACGACACCTGCGAAGGATTGAAGGGTTTCCTCGGCGATCTGCCGGTAGTTCCCGCGTCCGCTCAATTCTTCCAGCCGCAGCAGTGCTGAAGCCGCGGTAGGATTGCCGGCAGGTGTCGGCGAATCCTGCAATGGCTTTCTTCTTGCCGTAAGCGCCCCCAGGGGAATGCTGCCGTCGGATGGTGCGGCGGTATCGAAAAACGCTCCCCCAGTGCGGTCGTAGAATTTAGCGATCATGACATCGGCCAGCTTCGCCGCAGCGTTATAGAAGCGCATCTCGCCCGTTGCGATCCATCCGTCAATACAGGCGTGCACGGTCATTGCGTAATCGTCGAGCGTGCCCGGGACTCTTTCAGCGGCCGCGTCCCCATCCGATTCGCCATATGCAATGACGTGATCAAGCGCGTCCGCGCCATCCCAGGCTTCCGCGAGCAATCGATTGAGCGTGAGCAGCGCGAAGGCGCGTGGAGACTCCGCACGAAAAACGCGAGCAGCATCGAAATACGCTGACACAGCCATCGCATTCCAACTCGTGTAAAGCGTGCGATCGATGAACGGCGTAGGCCGCAAGGCACGCGCGGCAATTAGCTTTTCGCGTGACGAATCAATCAGGTTTTGTGCTTCTTCGGCTGATCTACCGGTCTGCGTCGCAACCTCTTCCACAGTGAACTTGCGGTGGAGAACATTCTTGGCGGGGTTGTGGTGCATATCGCCGAGCTCGCCGATATCCCAATACCGCGAGGCCACTCCCAACTCATCCGCACTGAGCACTGCACTGGCTTCATCGAGAGTCCACGTAAAGTAATCGCCATCGTCCTCAAGGTTTATATCCGCATCTTGCGAGGCATAGAAGCCTCCCTTGTCGCGATCAGTCATCACGGCGTCGAGCCAGGCAATGATCTCTTCCGCGGTCTGGCGGAAGTCCGTGCGCACGAAACTCTGAAACGCATGGACGTAGTTACGCAGCAACTCGGTATTGTCGTACAGCATTTTTTCGAAATGTGGCACGATCCAGCGCTCATCCACGCTGTAGCGATGAAAGCCGCCCGCAAGCTGGTCGTAAACGCCTCCGCGTGCCATTCGTTCGAGCGTGACGATGAAGGCTTGCTGCGCCTCTTGATTGCCCCGATGCAGCGCAACCTCAAGAAGCAAATCCAAAACGCCAGGATGAGGAAATTTCGGCTGAGATCCAAAGCCCCCATTACGGGCGTCGAACTGCGCAATAGCCGATGCGGCGATCTTGTCGACCAGACCGAGATTCAAATCCGCGCTGCGAGCGGCAAAGCTCTCGTTATGTTCGATAGCCACCATTACGCTGGCGGCGGACTCCAGTGCCTCTTCCCTGCGCTCGCGCCACACCTGCGCCATGGTCAGCAAAACACGGCCGAATCCGGGCCGGCCATAGCGGTCGTCGCGTGGAAAATAGGTCCCCCCGAAGTAGGGCCTTCCATCCGGGGTAAGAAACGCCGTGAGGGGCCAGCCGCCCTGTTGGCTGATGGCTGAAACCGCAGCCTGGTATCGCATATCCACGTCTGGACGTTCGTCTCGATCGACCTTCACTGCAATGAAGTTTTCGTTGATGATGCGGGCAATCTCTGCGTCCTCGTAGGATTCGCGGTCCATAACGTGGCACCAGTGACACCATACAGCCCCGATATCCAGAAGAATGGGCTTGTTTTCAGCCCGCGCGCGCGCAAATGCCGTCTCCCCCCAGGGATGCCAATGTACCGGCTGGTGCCGCGCCGAACGCAGATAAGAAGAGGAGGCAGTGTGTAGCTGGTTGCCAGCCAAAGTCGACGCGGAAGAATCCGAAGCCATGGGCCGAGAATACACGCCCTGAAGCTTGCCTTACCAATTCGCGATTGGCTATTATCACCGCTGCCATTTCGCCCGGCGGGCAAGTTCCGACGGCAAGCGCTCAAAGCAACAAAATCTAGGCTGGTCGCATCCAAGTGCTTCAACAACAGAGACTTTACCCTTCGGTTGGGGCCAACAAGCCAAACGCAATCTCCCGAATGGCCAGTACTGAAATGATCGCGTGGGGTACATGAAAGCCGGAGAGTTCCCGATGCACGAAGATATCCCCGAGGCGGCCGAGCAAACATCCGTTGGAAAGCCTGCCGAAATGAGCCAATTGATCAGTGCTTATGACTGGTCAAGAACGCCCCTTGGGCACGTGGCAAGCTGGCCGGACAGTCTAAAGGCTGCGGTGCGCATCCTGGTCACCTCGCGCTTTCCCATGTGGATGGCATGGGGACCCGAGCTGACGATGCTCTACAACGACGCATACGCGCGCGTCACGCTTGGCAAAAAACATCCCTGGGCACTTGGCAAGCCGGCTCCGACGGTGTGGTCAGAGATCTGGCCCGAGGTTGGCCCGCGTATTGAGCGGGTCATGAGAACCGGTGAGGCTTCCTGGGACGAAACACTTTTTCTGATCGTCGAGCGGAGCGGATATCCCGAAGAGTCTTACCACACCTTTTCCTATAGCCCGCTCTCGGGATCAAGCGGCCAGATCGAGGGAATGTTGTGTGTAGTAATGGAAGACACCCTTCGCGTACGCGGGGAGCGTCAACTTGCCTCGCTCAGCACACTGGCGGGTGCTCTGGTTGACGCCAATACAAAGCATGAGGTTTTTGCAGCTACCGAACGCGGTCTCGAAGGACAGAAGGACATTCCTTTTGCGCTTGTCTACCTTTTCGAAAACGACAGCCGCACGCTTTGTTTGGTGGCGCGAAACGGGATCTCTCAATCGCATCCGGCGGCGCCACGCGAGATTGATGCAGAATCCGTGAGCGCTCCCTGGCCGCTCGATATTCTTTTCACCACCAATCGCCCCATGACCCTCGATCGGCTTGGCGATCTGTTTCCGGATCTGCCCACCGGAGTGTGGGATAGGCCGCCAAGCCAGGCTCGCCTGGTGCCAATCTTCCGGCGCGGACAGGAAAAGCCTGCAGGTGTTTTCATCGCCGGATTAAATCCCTATCGCCAGCTCGATGCGAACTACGAGGGGTATCTCGATCTCGCAGCGGGGCAAATTGCCGCCAGCATCACCAATGCAGAAGCGTATGAAACAGAAAGAAAGCGCGCCGAAGAACTGACCGACCTGGACCGCGCCAAGACTGCCTTTTTTAGCAATGTGAGCCACGAGTTGCGCACTCCGCTTACCCTCATCCTGGGTCCGATTGAAGATGCGCTGTTGAACGAAACTCCGCCCTCGCATGAGTCGCTGGAAATGCTGCACCGCAACGCTCTGCGACTGTTGAAACTTGTGAATGGTCTTCTTGACTTCGTCCGCATCGAAGTGGGCCGCATGCGGGCCAACTACGAGCCGACGGATCTATCTCAGTTGACGATGCAGCTTTCCAGCGTCTTCCGTTCTGCAGTCGAGCGGGCAGGTCTGAAACTCGTCGTCGAGTGTTCTCCCTTGCCTGAACCGGTATATGTCGACCGCGATATGTGGGAGAAGGTGGTTCTCAACCTGCTCTCCAACGCCCTGAAGGCAACGTTCGATGGTGAGATTCGAGTTTCAGTCTCCCACGACGAAGCCGGTGCCCTGCTCTGTGTTCGCGACACCGGCACTGGAATTCCAGAAAACGAGTTGCCGCATTTATTTGAACGCTTCAGTCGTATTGAGGGAGCCCGCCAACGCAGTCACGAAGGAAGCGGAATAGGTTTGGCGCTGGTGCATGAACTCGTCGAAATGCACGGTGGCACGATCACGGTCGAAAGTAAACCGAATGAAGGCACGTCCTTCAGAATACGTTTGCCGTTTGGCCACCAGCACCTGGCCAGTGGACATATTGCGACGGATTCGAGCAGCCCGCTCGCGGTTCAAGCATCTGCCAACGCCTACGTCCAGGAAGCGCTTGGATGGATGCCGGAGCACAGGCGGCTCAAAGACGAGATCGCGGGTTTCGTGGCCGGCGATCAGGACGATGAGAACCGGATCGCGACTTCCGGAGACAAGCCGGTTGTTCTGCTGGTGGACGACAATGCAGATATGCGCGAGTACGTGCGCTCGCTGCTGGCTGGGCGCTTTGATGTTGTAGCTGTGACGAATGGGAAACTGGCGCTTGAGGAAGTGAAGCGCAGGCCTCCCGCCTTGGTGCTCTCAGACGTGATGATGCCCGAAATGGATGGCTTTGAGATGCTCGCCGCTTTGCGTCGAAATCCTGCCACTGCCACCATTCCAATCATCATGCTCTCGGCGCGAGCCGGCGAAGAATCCCGGATCGAAGGCGTGGAAGCTGGCGCCGACGACTATCTTACGAAGCCCTTCACGGCGCGTGAATTGATTGCGCGCGTTGAAGCCCAGTTGAAGATGGATCGGATGCGACGAGAGGCCGCTGAACAGCGAGCGGCGCTAACGATGGAAATTAATCGTGCTCGCCAACTTGCCGGCGAGGCTCTTGAGCACGTTCCGGTCGCCTTCTGCACGATGGATCGCGAGTACAAGATCACTTACTTGAATGCTGCCGCTGTACAATTGGCAGCACTTTCCGGCAAGCCTCACATGGGGGTGAGTCTTTGGGAGCTTTATCCCAGCTTGATAGGAAGCGAAGTCGAGACCAACCTTCGCCGAGTCATGGAGGCCCAGGTTCCCGTCGAATTTGAGCAGTTCTTCCCCGCACCGGGCAACGAAACCTGGTTTCAGTTTTACGTTTACCCTCAGCCGGGCGAAGGCATCATTCTCTACTGCCGCAATACAACCGAGACTCGCAAAGCCGAGCAAGCTTTGCGGCGCAGTGAGCAATTGGCCGCAGCAGGACGACTGGCAGCAAGCATCGCCCACGAGATCAACAACCCGCTGGAAGCTGTAACCAACCTGCTCTTCCTCGCCAAGAACGATGTAAGCCTGTCGCCAACGTCGAAGGACCTGCTCGAAATTGCGGACAAGGAACTGCAGCGGCTCTCGCACATCACGGCGCGCAGTCTGAAGTTTTATCGCCAACGCACCGCGCCTGCATTCACAGCACTCGACGAAGTCATTGACTCGGTTATTTACTTTCACGATCCGGCGATCCGAGTGCGGAACATTAACGTCGAACGTCGCTATCGCTCTGCGCCGGCGATTCTCTGCCAGCCGGGAGAGATTCAGCAGGTATTCACGAACCTGATATCGAATGCCCTCGATGCCTTGCCGGTGAAAGGACGACTCATCCTTGAAGTGCGGCCGGCGCAGGATGGAGCGGGACGGGACGGTGTCGCCGTCACCATCGCCGACAGTGGTTCAGGGATGGATTCATACATGTTCGAGCGCTTATTTCATCCCTTCGTTACCACCAAGGGCGAAGCCGGCACGGGACTGGGCCTGTGGGTGTCCAAAGGAATTCTCGACAAGCACGAGGCGAATGTTACGGTGCGCACTAAGGCCGGATGCGGAACGGTCTTCCGCATCTTCTTCCCTCTACAGGCCAACGCCAACACACCAGCTACGATTCATTAGTTCAGAGAGATTAGTCTTTATCCAGTTCCTCTTTGATCGCCGCAATCAGTTCTGGCGCGTCAGGAAGCGTGTCCGGCGAGAACCGCTTCACCACTTCGCCCTTCCGGTTAATAAGAAATTTCTCAAAGTTCCACAAGACTTCAGGGTCAGCATTCGTCTCGATGCCGTATCCCTTCAGCTTCTCGCGAAATGGGACTTCGGAAATGCTGATCGCGTTCGGTTGCGCTGTGGTCAACACCTTATACAGCGGGTGCTTGTCGTCGCCGGCAACACTGATCTTGCTGAACATGGGAAATTTCACGCCGTAGTTAGTGGTGCAGAACGATTGAATCTCGTCGTTCGTACCCGGCTCCTGGCTCTTGAAGTTGTTGGCCGGAAAGCCGGCAATCACAAGCCCCTGCCCGCGGTATTGCTCATACAAGCTCTCGAGTCCTTCGTATTGCGGCGTCAGGCCGCACTTCGAGGCGACGTTCACCAGTAGCAGCACTTTGCCTTTGAATTCAGCAAGTGAAGTGTCTTCGCCGGTAATCTTGTTCACAGGAATGTCATAAATAGCAGTGCTCATAATGAATTCTCCTCAGCAGGAAAGCTGTGTTGATCGATGGTTGGATGCAATGGTTAACGATTCGATGCGGACATTAGGAAAGTAATTGTTTTGCAACCCGAACATACAATTCGATTGCTTCTTTGAGTTCTTTCTTCGCCAATTTCTCGTACGGCGTGTGTGCAACGTGGATCGATCCTGGCCCCAGCAGCAGCGGCTCGCCCCAGTTGGAAAGCTGCGGGATGTCGGTGGTGAATTTAGCAATCATGGTTGGCAGACCCCGCACAGCACGGAGGCGCACGAAAGGTATCTCCAGAGTGAAATCAACCTCTGCCAGATCGCCGGCCGCCTCAATGATTGCCGCACGAACAGGTCCAGAATCCCCCACCAGGCGGATAAGTACCTGGGCTTCTGCCTTGTCGGCAATCACGTTGGGCGCATGGCCGCCATGAATCTGGCCGATGTTGAGAGTGCTTGGACCAACGTCCTCGGTCACCGGTAGTTCAAGCTTCAACAGACGCGCCATCACTTCAACCAGTTTGTGCACGGCGCTTTCGCCCAGCTCCGGGTAGGCCGAATGCCCCATCTTTCCGGATGCTCTGAACACGGCACGCAAAGAACCCTTCGAGGCCAGCGCGAGGTGATTGTCAGTCGGCTCCCCATTGATCAGGAAGCGGCTGCCTTTGGGATTCTCATTGGCAATTTTTGCACCCGCGGAGTCACGCTCTTCGCCGCTAACAAACAGCATGCCAACCCGCAAGCCCTCGGCTCGCAGATTCTCCGCCGCCGCAACCTGCGCGGCAATAATTCCCTTGGCATCGGAAACGCCGCGGCCATACATAAAATCAGCGTCTTCACTGAAGGGTATGTAAGGCGGCACGGTATCCATGTGCGTTGAAAAAACGATATCGGGCGTCTGCCCTTTCGCACCGGCATAGACATTCCAGCGCGCTCCTGCTCCGGCGCTCTCGGCGGGCTGCGGAACAGCCGTTTTCTCAACCGACCAGCCGCGCCCTCCCAGGTACTCCGCAAGAAAGTCCCCCACTCGACCTTCGTTATAGGTGGTGGATTCAATCTCGCAAAGCTCACGGGTAAAGCGAATCGGATCGAGCGGCGGCAACTCGTTCATAGTGTTGCCAGAATATCGTAGTCGGCGATTCCCCTTCGCGACCAACCAACTTGCGACCCCATCCGCAGTCCGCCTGTCGCGGGAAAGTCGCCTCAGCTTGATTGGAATTCGCATGGTCAAGCTGAGAGGAGCCACCTGCCGTCGTAAAATAGCTCCTGAAATGACCTCAACATCCGCCGTGTCGCAATCCGAAACGAATTCGGAAAAAACATCCTTGCGAACCGTAGTGTTGCAGGGACCCGCGGGCCGGCTCGAGGCGCTCTTGAACGAAGGCGCGCGCGATGCGAGGTTCGCCGGACTCGTCTGCCACCCGCACCCCCTCGGCGGCGGCACTATGCACAACAAAGTGGTCTATCACGCTATGAAGGTGCTAAATGCACCGGAATGGGATCTGCGCCTGCCGGTTTTGCGCTTCAATTTTCGTGGCACCGGTCTCAGCGAGGGCCAGCACGATGGGCTTGCAGAATCGGCCGATGTGATCACCGCTATAGATTGGCTCCTTGCCGAATACAGTTTGCCCGTAATCCTGGTTGGCTTCAGTTTCGGAGCAGCGATGTCCATCAGGGCGTCGTGCGCAACAGGATCATCCAGCATCCAGTCGAATCTTCGCGCTCTGGTTGCCCTCGGGCTTCCGACACAGGGATTTGGGCAAACCTATCAACATCCGGTTCTCGCCGATTGCCGCTTGCCCAAGCTCTTCCTCAGCGGCGGCAACGACGCGTTTGCCCCGCAACAAGATTTAAGAAACGTAGTCGATCACGCCGCGGATCCTAAGCAATTGGTGTTCGTTCCCGGCGCCGATCACTTTTTCAAAGGCAGCCTCGACGCAATGCAGAGGGCGCTTGCCGGATGGCTGAAGGAGCAGGTGCAATGACGCCGGGTAGCGATACGGCTCTCGATTTTCTTCATGCACGTGCCACAGGTTTTTTTACCGGTGCACTGGAAACATGCAGTATCGCGACTGCCTTCGATCGGCGCCTACGCTTTGAGGGCAATACATTGCGGCGGCTTCTTCCGAACGGCAGCGGGCCCGAAGTCATCAATCTCGCCCAATTCAAACGCATTTTTGTGATCGCGATCGGTAAAGCGGCTGACTCGATGCTTGAGATCCTGCTGGATCGTATGAAACGCCGAAAAGGTCTTCGCGGGATATGCTGCACGAAGTACCTTCCAAAGAAGCGCAACTGGCGTTTCCGCTACTTCGAGGGCGGCCACCCGCTTCCAAACGAGGAATCATTTGCGGCGGCCCGCGCGGCTCTCGCAATGCTGAAGAAGGCGAAGAAGGACACGCTGGTCTTCTGTCTCATCTCAGGCGGGGGCTCCGCGATGTTCGATCTGCCTCTCGATCCGCACATCAGTCTCGAAGATACACAGGCATTCCATCAAGCCCTGCTTGGCTCGGGCGCTCCGATCAATGAGATCAACACCCTGCGAAAGCATTTCAGCGCTGTAAAGGGAGGCCGTCTGGCAATTGCCGCTCCAGAGGCACTGAAGGTTTCGTTGCTTGTCCCGGATGTGCCGCTGCGGACACTCGATGCCCTCTCTTCGGGGCCTACGTCGCCGGATCATTCCACTGTCGATGAGGTGCACGAGATCCTCACGAAATATGATCTATCGGCGAAATTTACGCCGCTGGTGCATGCGTTCTTTGAGCGCAAAGATTTGCCGGAGTCTCCTGGAAATAAAGCCTGGCGTCCACCATTTCTTTCCAGATTTCAGCGAAGCGACCCCTCGCAGGCACGGCGCTTCACAGCCGCCGTCAACCTCACCGGTGAAGACGAGGCTTTTCGTGATTCAGTATTCGAAGTGCTTCTGTCGAGCCATGACCTGGTCGAAAGCGCGCGCGACATGGCTCAAAAAGCCGGATACTTTGTCGCGATCGACAACTCCTGCGACGACTGGGACTACGCGGATGCAGCCCGTTATCTGCTTGATCGATTCCACGATCTGCGATCGCAACATCGTCGCTTCTGTCTCATTTCCGGCGGCGAGGTGACAGTCACCCTCAATCGCACGCCGGGGGCAGGAGGACGGAATCAGCAATTCGCCCTGGCATGCGCAATCGAACTGGCCCATTACCCCGGCGAGATGCTGACGGTCCTGAGCGCCGGTTCCGACGGGATCGATGGCAATACCCCTAACGCCGGCGCCATTGCTGACCCAACGACCGTGGGGCGCGCCCTCGCCTTCGGCTTTAACCCTGAAGAATCACTACGCAGTTTCAACGCCTGTCCGCTGTTTACCGCGTTGGGAGACACGGTGGTGACGGGGCCTACCGGTCACAATCTGCGCGACCTGCGGCTCATGATCTCGGATAAACCTTAGAAGACGAGTTTATCCGCACCGGTTTGCCATCGAGATATAAGCCGCCGGGGCTATCATAGACCTTCGATTTTCATTTATCTTTAACTCTATTCAGGAATTACGAGTGACGCGAAAAGCAAGTCTAAAAGGCTCCGATAAAACGCCCGATATCCGGGCTGTGGCCGCATTGGCCAAGGTCTCCATTGCCACGGTTTCGCGCACTATCAATGGCTCGCCAGTGGTGAGTGAAAAGCTCTCCAAGCGTGTATGGCAGGCAATCGAGCAGTTGAATTATTTTCCCAACACCCACGCGCGTACCCTCGTCTCAGGGCGCAGCCGTCTTTTTGGCATCATTGTCGAAAACATCACCAATCCGTTTTTCCCTGAATTAATTCAGAGCTTCGAAGAAACTGCAGTAGCGAACGGCTATGAAATTCTGGTCAGCTCTTCCAATAGCGATCCGGCAGTGCTGACAACGTGTGTGCGTCGTATGCTCGAGCGGAAGGTGGAAGGCGTCGCGGTGCTCACTTTCGGCGAAGAAGAGCCCGTGCTCGATCAACTCTCGTTTCACGATGTGCCGGTCGTTCTTGCCGAATTCAAGCTGACCGAGCCAAAAGCCAGCACAATTGTGCTCGACTACACTACCGGCATCCGGGCTGCGGTTGAACATCTCTCCGCGCTAGGTCATCGCAAGATCGGGTTCCTCGCGGGACCGCACAAGTTGCACTCCGCCATCACGCGACAAAACGACTTCCAGACGGCTATGCGGGAAAGCAAACTGCCCATCCAGAAGAAGTGGATTATTGAGTGCGACCATACGCTCAAGGGCGGTGTCGCTGGATTCGGTAAGCTGCAAGAGCTGAGCAGCCGGCCCACCGCAGTCATCTGTTCGAATGACATGACGGCTATCGGCGTTCTGCGAGCGGCTTACATGCAGGATTTGCGCGTGCCGCAAGATTTGTCCGTCATTGGGCTCGACGACATCGACTTCGCTGAATTCACGCTGCCTCCGCTTACCACGATTCGGCTCGATCGTGCTGCATTGGCTCGTGCCGCATTCGACGC
This sequence comes from Telmatobacter sp. DSM 110680, assembly GCF_039994875.1. GTDB lineage: Bacteria > Acidobacteriota > Terriglobia > Terriglobales > Acidobacteriaceae > Telmatobacter. The sequence goes on from NZ_CP121196.1 coordinate 4,772,643, forward strand.
GCTTCGCCAACATGCGGAAGAACCTGGAAAGCTGGATCCTCAGCGTGAGTTCCTCGTATCCACAAGTCTGGTAGTACGAGGATCGACAGCGCCACCGTCTGCCGGCGCCTAACTGCGCTCTACTCTCGAGCTGAAATCTAGACTAGAAGCAATTCTGCTTCTTCCTCTGGGATCGCGCGATCACGCATGGCAGCAATCTCTGCAAATGTTTCGTCGGCAGCAGCCCTGCGGTGCGGGTATACGCGTGGCTGGCCGAATCGCAACTCTGCGTGAAAGCCCGGCACATTCAAAGTCCTCAGCAGGTGCGGACCAAAACTTTCATCGCCAAACCAGCAGAGCTCTCGTTCAGGAGTGCCGTCGCTGCCTAAATAACGAAGAGAAGCGGCGGTGACAGGACTGCCGGATCGGATGGCTGGCTCGAAAAGCCGGGAGTGGAACCGCAGCATATTTCCGTCAGTGCTGGTTCCCTCTGGGAAGAACAGAACAGGGATCGGGAGTTTGAGCCGCTCAGTAATGGTCGCTGCAACTTTGTCCGCGCTGGCCAGACTGGAACGATTGATGAACAGGGTCCCACCGACGCGAGCCGCCTTTCCAAAGTAAGGCCATGTGCCAATCTCAGATTTGGCTACAAAGAAACATGGCATCGCCGCGCTGAGAATCACAATATCGAGATAGCTCAGATGATTGGCAACCACCAATCCATGCGTCGGAATCGGCCCCACGACCTCGCAGCGAATATCCATGCTGCGCAATACGTGCGTACAAGTCTGCTGCACCCAGCGCGCTCGCCTCTCAAGCGTCCAAGGACCGCTGAGGCGCATGAGCCAGAACCGGCAGATGCTCGCAATCAGCACAACCATCAGCGCCACAGCGCGCCGAAGCATCCTCACACTCATTGCGTGAGCGGCGCCAGAAACCGGTTGCGTGCTGCCGCAGAAAGCATCTTCAGATCGAGCAATGTGAGAAAGTCGATAGTGCCAAATTCACGATCCCATGCCGGTGGTGCGCAGATGCGCGCGCCAATGGTTAGATAAGTTCTTAATAACTTGGGAACCTTGGTTGGTATCGGAATCGGCATCGAAGTCTCTTGCAAGCCGGAAGCTGTCTGTGTCTCCCTGTCCTGCTGCTCGGTGGGACAAACATAAGCTGAAGTTGGTACCGTCTCGAATTCCGGCGAAACCCGGTACCGCTCAAGTTCGCGATACATCAGCCATCCTTCAGCCGGGTCTTTTGAATTCAAAGAAGAGCAACCAACCAGATAACGAAGCCCCATCTCGTTAGCATACTGCGCGATACCGCGCCATAACAACGTAAGTACCTCGGGCGTGCGATGTTCACGATCTATCGACGCGCGGCCGAGCTCTAATATGTCGTGCCGTAGTGGCTCATAAGGCGCGAATTTAAACTCCTGCTCCGAGTAATAACCCAGGTTCATCGCTGCAGTAATTCCCGACTGCATGCGATAGGTTCCGATCACGCGATGATTCGTCTTGTCTTCAACCAGCAGATGTTCGCAGAAGATATCAAAGTGATCAGTGTCGATTCCTGTCTCGTACGAGCGCTCTAGACCTTCGCCCATCTCGATATTGAAAACCCTGAAACGCAGTCGGCATGCGGCTTCGCGGTCGTCTGCGCCCTGCGCGAGCCGCAATCTGTAACCGCCAACTTCCGCGTGGATGCGCGGCTTGACCGGAATTGCCGGCAAACCTGAAAAAACAATTGTGGGTTGAGAATCCACCGGAGCGGTGGTCTGAGGTAATAGTGCGAGAGGAGCCTTCTGCCCTGCTTGCGCAATCACGGGAGTAGTATCCGGCACAAATTGTAAGAGGAAGTTAAAGCTGGTGCAAAGAATCTGCAAATATCTACTATTACGAATTGATGAATTAGTAACAAAAGAGCCCGCCACTAAGGCAGGCTCATATGTCGAACTGTGATCTATCTCACCTACTTATACTCAACCGCCTGCTATCGAAGGAATCACCAATACCTCATCACCTTCCTGGAAGTTATATTTGTCGTTGCCGAGGAAGCGGATATCTTCTTCATTGACATAGAAGTTGATGAAACGGCGAATTTGTCCGTCTTCTCCGCGCAGATGCTGGCGCAAGGCCGGAAAGCGACCTTCGATGTCGGTAACCAGCTCAGGAAGATTGGCCGCTGTGCTCGAAATCTCGCGCACATTGTTCGTGTGCTTCTGAAACGCGTTGGGCAGCAGAACTCTAACGGACATTGCTTTCTCCTACCAGGCTCAATCCCTGAGTCGCTGAATCGTGGTTTGCAGCGTTGCGCTCTTCCACAAAATTTTCGAAATCGGTAAGGCGGGGACGAATTGCCGCTCTCTGTTCGTAAGCGCCGTCGAGGCAGTCCGTCGTCTTCAGTCCGTTTCCAGTAATGCAGGTAACCGTAAGTTCATCTTCCTCGATGCGGCCATGCGCATAGAGTCGCGCCGTCACCGCCGTGGTCACGCCGCCTGCCGTCTCCGTGAAGATGCCCTCGGTCTCCGCGAGTTCCTGAATCGCCGAAACGATCTCGACATCCGACACATCTTCGGCCCAGCCACCCGTGCCGCGAATGACCCTCGCTGCGTACATGCCGTCGGCAGGATTGCCAATTGCCAGCGATCGCGCGATCGTATTCGGCCTCTGCGGCTCGATTACATCGGTGCCGCCTTTTACAGCCTTCGCAATCGGAGAGCATCCTGTAGCTTGCGCGCCGAAGAACCGCACCGGCTTCTCATCCACAAGCCCAAGCTGAATCAGTTCATTGAATGCCTTCTTGATCTTCGTAATCAGCGAACCGCCCGCCATCGGCACAACCACGTTGTCAGGAAGCTTCCATCCGAGCTGTTCCGCAATCTCAAAGCCAACCGTCTTGGATCCCTCGGCGTAGTAAGGTCGCAGATTCACATTCACGAAGCCCCAGTTGTAGCGATCAGCGATCTGCGAGCACAGGCGATTCACGTGGTCGTAGTTGCCGTCCACCCGAACCAGCGTCGCTCCATAGACCTGCGTGTTAAGAATCTTCGCCGGTTCAAGATCGGCTGGCACCAGGATGAAAGTCTTCAATCCCAGACGCGCTGCATGAGCGGCGACGGCATTAGCCAGGTTGCCTGTCGAACTGCAGCCAACCGTATCGAACCCGAAGTCCTGCGCGTTGGCCAGCGCCACGGCCACCACGCGATCCTTGAAGCTCAGCGTGGGCATGCATACAGCGTCGTTCTTGACGTAGAGATTCTTGGCGCCGAACTGGGCGCCCAGCCGCGGAGCCTTCACCAGCGGCGTCAGCCCCGACGGCGTCCGCGGAACGTAGCTATCCGCGACAGGCAGCAGCGCACGATAGCGCCACATGTCCAAAGGGCCTTGGGAAATTGTCTCGCGGGTAAACCGGGTGCGGGCGTACTCGAAGTCGTAGGTCACTTCGAGCGGGGAAAAGCACTCATCGCAGATGGAAAGCGGCTGATGACCATAGGTCTTGCCGCATTCCCGACATCGCAACCAATACGCAGTCGTCAAAGGTCCCTCGCTGTATGCGAGTGACACGAAGAACGCGAGCGCGTGACGTGCCCAGGAATGAAAGAACGTGAATTGACTCGAAACTGCCTGCGAAGCTGCTAAAGCAAAGGGTGCTGAAGCAACCCCCGAATCTCATGTTCCCCGTCTCCGGGCAAGAGTTGACACCATACTCCCGTTTTGCGCGGGCAGGTTGTCGTGGCGTCACAGGGCTCGTCCCTCAGCCACTCTGCATGAAACTCAGGCTTGCCCTTGAGGGCAAACTTGAATGTTTAGTTTGTATCACAGCCTCGGAGTGCCCGCAAGTGGCGAAACAGCGAATGGAGGGCAAAACCATTTGAATGGATGAATTTGACCCTGGAAAGGCGGGCCAGACATCATTCGTCGGATCCATTTGGAAAGCAAGGACCGCAAGCGGAGATATCAGTTTGTCATCCTGAGAACCCGCGTGTTTGGGGCCTCATGAACGACGGCAGTCAAAGATGTGGTAGGCAGGGCGAAGGATCTGCTTCTCTCTACCCGCCCGGAACGAAGCCTGCACAAGCGTAGGTCGGCAACGGTCCCATTTCATTGCTGCGGATGAATCCAGATCGCATTTCCCCCGCCCGAAACCATCCTCACATCCAGCACCGAATTCCAGTCCACCGTCTGCTTCGTGAATTCCGTATGAGTCGCATTCGTCCCCGCATCCGCCGCGTCGGCATAAATCTCCGCCACGTACTTCCCTTCACTCAGAAACTGCAGCGGCACCTCCACAGTCCGCGCCTCATAGCTCGTAATCGACCCGACGTACCAGTCTTTCCCGCTGCGCCGCGCGATCGTGACGTTCACCATCGGCCTTCCCGAAATCACGCGCACCTCGTCCCATGTCGTTGGAACCTGCTTGATGAATTCGAAATCGTGCTGCCCCTCGTAATGCTCCGGATAATCCGACACCATCTCAAGCGGGCTCTCCAGCACAACATACAGCGCCAGTTCATGCGCTCGCGTATTCGGCGCCATCGGCTCCTTGTCACGAGGAATAAACTCCGCGCGCGTCACATTTCCAAACGCTCCCGGCGTGTAATCGAGCGGCCCAGCCAGCATGCGCGTAAAAGGCAGAGTGGTGTTGTGTACCGCCGACGTCCGCGCGCTCCACTTCAGATACTCCTTGCCCATCACGCCCTCGCGCGTCACCACGTTCGGCCACGTGCGCCGCAGACCATCCGGCTTGAACGCACCATGAAAATCGAGCATCAGGTGATGCTGAGCCGCCAGCTCCGCAACATGCCGGTACCAGGCCACCATCTGCTGATCGTCGCGCTGCATGAAGTCGATCTTCACTCCCGCCACGCCCCATTTTTCATACAGTGGAAACGCCTCGTCCATGTACTTGTCGACCGACGACCAATGTGACCATAGCCAGATCGCAACATGCTTCTCCTTCGCATAGCGCAGCAGCTCCGGCATATCCACGTTCGGATCCACTTTTGTGATGTCTGCCACCACGCCGTAGTCGGTCGGCCCCTTTCGTTCTGCCAGCGCCCAACCAGCATCGATCAGCATGTACGCGAATCCCGACTGCGAAGCAAAGTCGATGTAGTGCTTCATGGTCGCCGTGTTCATCCCTGGCTTCATGCTCATGCTGGGAGCAGCCTCACCCGACCACCAGTCCCACGCCGACTTCCCAGCACGAATCCATGAAGTGTCCGCAATCTTCGACGGCGGATTCAGGTTCAGCACGATGTTTGACTCAATCAGCCGACCCGGCTCCTCGCCAATCATCAGCACACGCCATGGCGTTGTAACCGGAGCTTCGGCCTCCACTGCCGTCCCTTGCACATCAATGCGTGGGGAAAGCTCTGCACGCAAGCCGAAGCGAGCGTCTGCTTTGCGCAGGTACATGCCCGCGTAGTTTTCAATATCGGCCTCCGTAACGCCAACCCACCCCGAACCCGGAACCTCCGCCAGTAGCGGCAAGCCGATCAGCCAGTCATGATGAATCCCGCTCACCGGTCGCATCTGATAGTCATCCTCATACGGCGATTGAAAGCCGTCGACAACCAGTGGATAGAGCGTCGCGTCCTTGGCAAAAGAGAACTCGGTCAGTTCGTGTTCGATGCGGACTTTGCTCAGATTCGTCTGCGCGGGCACTATGTACCGGAAGGCCACGCCATCGTCATAAGCTCGAATCTCGACGGAAAGTTTTCTTCCCGACGCATCTTCAAAGTCCGCGACCGTCGAGTTGTAGTGATCCCGCACCGAACTCGTCTTGCCAACGGAAATGGTATACGTCTCATCGTGCTGGCCAGGTCGCGCGTTCACCTCGCGCATTCCCGTGCCCAGCGCCGACGGCTGCCCCTGCAACTTCAGCCCGAGCGCGCTCTCGTCCATAAGCCGTTTACCACGGAATTCCACAGCGTAGCGAATGTCGCTGCTGGCCGGTTCCGTCGTTGGTTTCGTCGCCGCGTCAGAAAGCAAAAAGACAATTTGCCCGTCCGGCGATTTCACTTGAATCCCCGCCGCGTCCGGATTCTGTGCCACCGCGAAACTTCCGCTCAAAAATGCAAATAGAAGAGGGTAAATGAGTGTGCGTCGCATCTCGTCGGGATCATACCACTGCCTCAAGAAGATCCAGCCTCGCTTGCCGTTGCGAACGGGGGGAGCAGCAGCCGTCAGTCTGCTGAAAATCATCCGCAAAAACCAACCAGGCCTTCAGGCCTGGCGGTTGGCGTGGAATGAGGGCATGACTTTCCCTCTGGCACTGTCATCCTGACGCGCAGCGGAAGTATCTACCGTGAAACTCAAAACCGGCACGAAACTAGGGTGCCCCATCCAAGCGCAGCATGGGTGGGAAAGCACGACCTTGGCTGATTTTCATGTCCTGCGGTGGCGAACACGAAATGCACGACTCCAGTTGCTTTTCAAGCTCTAGACTCTACGAATGCCGTCTTCCCGATTTTGTTAACGGAATGGTCATTTCGGGATTGGCGATTGATCCGCCCTCGAGTTCAAAACTCGACGGTCGTGCAGAGGGAAAGGCCACAAAGGCTCGAGCTGTCATTCTGAGTGCACGGGGCTCCAAACGCTTTCTTCAGCTTAGGGTGGTAAGCAAAGAACCTCAAGATCCGAATGGCCGGTAATACAGCCAGGGGCCGAAATATTCGCGGAGATTCCCTGAGCTTGCTCGCGAGGCGATGAGGAAGCCAAAAGATCAAGAGAACGAGAAGTAGAAAATCATCTAGGGAGTGGCCGCACAAGGATAGAGGGAGGAGGGGTAAGACAGGGTGATGCTCCTTCGAAATTCCGGGGACTTGAGGCTGAGTTGCCATTTCTTGATTTCCAGAGCTGGTTTCATCGATCCCCGATTTGGTGTCACCTCCAATTCCAAATTGTATTGATGTTCGAGTTGCAAGATCATCTGGCCTGGTCTATTCGATTGCCCTTGCATCTGAGAAACCCCGCCGCCAGTTGCTTTTGCGAAGACGCTTAGAAATGTCGGTCCGATTTTTTCTTGGGGCGTAGCTGCGTAGGGGTCTGATTTGATAACGGCCAGTACTGATACGCCAGCCTTGCCTAGCTCCTCTTGAACCTGTTCAAGGGAAAGCTTGCCCAAATTGTTATCCCCATCCGAAATCACGATGATGACATCGCCAGGTCTATGTGGAGTCAACATCTGCAACGCGCGTCCGATGTTATCCCAAAGCGGCGTGTCTGGTCCGTTTGACTTACTGCCGGGCTTCCACGTAAGGATGTCGGGGAGCCGCTCCTTCAGGGACTGTAAATTCATGAAATCCGTCTGCTTGAAATATTGACCCGCAAACACCAGAAACGCCACCGTGTCATCGACCGGAACTGCGAAAAGGGCTTCGTCGACAGCTTGATCTACGAGAAGCTTCGAACTAGTCATGCTGCGGCTGCGATCGAGAACAAAGAGAATCCGGCGCCTGGCGGGTGGAAGATCTACTGCGCGGATCGATATCTCATAGCCCTTCGTAGTTGCCCGAAAATCGTTGACAGTCAATGTTTCGATTCTGTTCCCTGAGAAGGCGATCACCGGAACTGTCGCCGGGCAGGACAGTTGAGCCGCAAGACTTCCAGCCTCAAGCAACGCAGCCAAAACAAAGCACGACAAACGCGCTTTCATCACACCGCCCGACGCTCAAAACTGCTGAATCAAATCGCGGGAGAGATACTACCACACTATGACAGAATCACTTCTTTCAACTGCTTCAGCGTCAACTTGAAGGAAGAATGAGTCCATTATCTGCGGTTAGTGGCCGATTCGGAAATCGACGCTCGACAACCTGTTCCCTAACCTGTCAATCCTCCGATTCCCCGAAACTCCCTTACAGCATTGAAAACAAGACGCAAAAACCAGGCCCGCTTTTGCAGTCTATTTCGAGCATCCCGCTAACCTGAATGCATGCGGAGGAGCTTGCGAAACTCCTCTTCGGCGTCAGGTTCCTCCCAAACACGGGAAGCCCAATCCGATGGCTCTTAAAGCATGGAAACGACAGGATAGACGCGCCAAATATGCCAAAAATCGCCAAAAAATATCATCAACAACGAGCTGACTATCGAGCTCACAGCAACTTAGAAAGACATGTCAGCCACCGGCAAAAGGCGCTTGTGAAACAGCGAAACTGTGTTTCAGAAAAGCCAAACGAAGGAGACAGTTCCGCAAGCATTTGCTGAAAAAATGCCTCTAAGTCCTCTCCTGAGAGAATTCTGCGGCTAAGTCCAATCGCAAGAGGAATTTGCCGCAGATCAATTCCGCAAACGCAACAAAACAAGGATCTTCCTTGCAGAGTATGGGTGGGCGTCCCTCTTGTAGCTTAGTCCGTGTAGATCCTCACGTAATCCACCTGCATGTCGCCCGGGAAGACCGTCGTGCTATCCACATTTCCCGGCCAGCTTCCGCCCACCGCCAGGTTCAGAATGACGAACTGCGGTCCATCGTCAAAGGGCCACGTGCCACCCTGCGAATTAGGGGTGAACGTTTCGTACACATTGGAGGGGTCGTCCACGTAGAACTGAATCTGTCCTTTGGTCCAGATCATGCCGTAGGTGTGCCAGGCGGCCGCCGAAAAACCAGACTCCGTAAACGGAGTTCCACCATTCAGGTTGGTGCCATGAATCGAACTCTGCATCCAGTCGTGCCCCACAGGCGCGCCTCCCGCATATAGCGGAGGATTGCTGCCGTCAATATGCTCCATCACGTCAAGTTCGCCACAGGCAGGCCAGCTGAGCTTGACGATGTTGTTGCCAAGCAGCCAGAAAGCAGGCCACATACCCTGGCTCTCGGGCACTTTGATTCGTGCTTCAATCCGTCCGTACATGAAGCTGAATTGTCCCTCAGTTTTCAGGCGCGCAGAAGTATAGGTGGTTCCCGAAGGATTGCGGGCAGTAATATGCAGAATCCCGGTTGTATCGATGTAGGCATTCGGATTATTAGGATCGCAGGGTGCAGTTGTAGAGCCTGCCGCGCAATAAGTTTCCTGCTCATTGTTGCCGCAGCATTGGTAGCCGGTGTCATACGTCCAGACTTTGGAATCTGGCAGCGCGCTGGCAGTTCCGGAATTGGCAAACTCGTCGGTCCACACCAGTGTCCCGGAAGCGATGCTGGGAGAGAAACTTTGGCTCGCGACGTCACTATTTTGATCGCCTGATGCAACCGCGATAGCCTTGACAGTCAAATTTGAAGAAACCAGAAACGGCGCCTGATACACCTGGGAGAGGTTTGTCGGCGTGGAACCATCCAGGGTGTAGTAGATCGTGGCGCCCGAAGTGGTGGTGGCCAAAGATGCAACAACTGCGCTATTTTGTGCTGGTGTCGTGGTCACCGTGGGAGTAGCTGCCTTGGTTTCCGGTGGGGGTGTCGTTGTTGTTCCCCCGCTGTTTCCACTTCCGCATCCACAAATCAATGCGCTCGCTAAAACCAACGCTGCAAACATATCAGACCTCATTCGCACGTGAACTCTCCTATCTGACGACGAACGGACGGGCATATCTTTGCCGCCCAATATCAAAGCATTCAGCGTCTGAAAGGGTCAATCATTACTGCTGTCCTTGGATGTGACTAATGACACAATGAACGCGTAACTTCCGGTGCGCGCAAGAAAGCGCACAGGAAGCTTGGGTCTATCTGTTATTGCCCACGTTCGTAATTGAGATTAGGCGACAGCCATCGCTCAGCTTCGTGCAGGTTCATCCCCTTGCGCTCCGCGTAATCGGCAACCTGATCGCGATCAATCTTTCCAAGCGAGAAATAGCGCGACTCTGGGTGTGCGAAGTACAGCCCGCTCACACTCGATCCCGGCCACATGGCGAACGACTCTGTAATGCGAATGCCGGTATTGCCCTCAACATCGAGCAACCGCCAGATAGTCCCCTTCTCCGTGTGATCGGGACAGGCAGGATATCCAGGCGCTGGACGGATGCCGCGATACTTTTCCTGAATCAGTTCTGCAGGGCTCAGGCCCTCAGCGCGACCGTAGCCCCACTCATCGCGCACACGCTTGTGCAGGCACTCCGCAAAAGCCTCGGCAAGCCTGTCGGCAAGCGCCTCCGCCATGATGGCGTTGTAGTCGTCGTGATCGGCGCGATAGCGATCGGTCATCTCCTTCAACCCGATGCCGGTAGTTACGGCGAATGCGCCAATGTGATCCTGCAAGCCAGTCGCTTTAGGAGCAATGAAATCGGCAAGCGAACGACAAGGCTCGCTGCCTTCCTTATTCGCCTGCTGGCGCAGGAAGTGAAACCGATCGAGCACCTTGCCCCGCGCTCCGTCTACGTAGAGCTCGACGTCATCGGATACCGCCGACGCGGGAAATAGCCCATAGACGCCGCGCGCAGTCAGCAGTTTCTTCTCGATAATGGTGTCGAGAAGCGCGTTGCCTTCCTTGAAGATTTGCCGCGCCTGCTCTCCCTGCTTCTCATCCTCGAGGATGCGCGGATAAACGCCTTTGAGTTCCCAGGCGTGAAAGAACGGCGTCCAATCGATGAATTCCCGGAGCGTAGCGAGCGGGAAATCATCAAGCACGCGCACGCCCGTAAATTCAGGGACAGGCAAATCCTCAGCGCGCCACTCGATCGGCGTATGCCGCGCGCGCGCAGTCTCAATCGAAACCGTCTTCTGTTTCGGAGTGCTGTAGGCTTTGCGAACCGCCTCATATTCCGCTCGATGCTGTGCCACGAAATCCGCCTTGCCATCGTCGCTCAGCAGGCTGGTTGTCGCAGGCACAGCCCGGCTCGCATCCACAATGTGAACGACGGGCTCGCTGTAGTGAGGTGCAATTTTCACTGCCGTGTGCGCGCGGCTGGTGGTGGCTCCGCCGATCAGCAGCGGCTGCTTGAATCCCTGGCGCTCCATCTCGCGGGCGACGTGCACCATCTCATCCAGAGAAGGTGTAATCAATCCGCTCAATCCAATGATGTCAGCGTTTTCAGCCTTGGCGCGTTCCAGAATTTTCTCCGCCGGAACCATCACGCCGAGGTCGATCACTTCGAAATTGTTACAGGCTAGCACCACGCCCACGATGTTTTTCCCGATGTCGTGGACATCACCTTTCACGGTAGCAAGCACGATCTTTCCCTGCGCCTTCACAACCTGGCCAGCAGCAGCCATCGCTGCTTTTTCCGCTTCCATAAACGGAAATAGATAGGCAACCGCCTTCTTCATCACGCGAGCAGACTTCACCACCTGCGGAAGAAACATCTTGCCGGCGCCGAACAAATCGCCAACCACGCTCATCCCCGCCATCAGCGGGCCTTCGATCACCAGCAGCGGCCGGCCAAGCTTCGCCCGCGCTTCCTCAGTGTCGACCTCGATGTAGTTGTCAATGCCCTTCACCAGCGCATGCGTCAAACGATCTTCGACTGTACCGTTGCGCCATTCTTCAGTCTTCTTTTCTGCTACCGCCTCTCCCTCGCCTTTAAGCGTCTCGCCGTATTCGACCAGGCGTTCTGTGGCGTCAGGCCTGCGGTTCAGCAGCACATCTTCAACCAGTTCTTTAAGCTTCGGCTCAATCTCCTCGTACACCTCGAGCATCCCCGCATTCACGATGCCCATGTCGAGACCCGCAGCAATGGCGTGATACAAAAACGCCGAATGCATGGCCTCGCGCACACGGTTGTTGCCGCGAAAGCTGAAGGAGATATTCGAAACACCACCGCTCACCTTGGCGTGTGGAAGGTTCGCCTTGATCCAACGCGTGGCGTTGATGAAGTCGACGGCGTAGTTGTTGTGCTCCTCCATGCCGGTGGCGACGGTGAGGATATTCGGATCGAAGATGATGTCTTCGGCTGGAAATCCGACTCTGTCGACAAGAATCTTGTAGGCTCGTTCGCAGACGCGGATCTTGTCTTCGTAACTCGCTGCCTGACCCTGCTCGTCAAAAGCCATCACTACCGCGGCAGCGCCATACTTCAACACCGTGGCCGCGTGTTCACAGAACTTGCCCTCACCTTCCTTCAGTGAAATCGAATTCACAATGCCCTTGCCCTGCAGGCATTTCAGTCCCGCCTGAAGGACGGCCCAATTCGACGAATCGATCATGAATGGCACTTTGGCGACTTCGGGCTCGCTCCCAAGCAACTGCAGAAAGCGAGTCATTGCCTTGACTCCGTCGATCATGCCCTCGTCCATGCAAATATCCAGAACGTTCGCCCCGTTCTCCACCTGCTGCCTGGCGACGCTGACGGCTTCTTCGTATTTACCGTCCTTCACAAGTCGCGCGAACTTGGGAGAACCGGCAACGTTGGTTCGCTCGCCGATCATGATGAAGACGCCGGCTTGCTGGGTGAATGGCTGCGATCCCGACAGGCGAAGAGGCTTCATGCTGCGACACCTTCGTTCGCATCGGACTCCGCTTCGGACCTCTCGCCCAATTCTCGCGGGGGTAGGCCCTCAAGCGCCTTGGCGATCGCCGCAATATGTTCCGGCGTATTGCCGCAGCACCCGCCGGCAATATTGATCAGCCCCGCCTTCGCAAATTCGCTTAGATAGCGAGCCATATCCTCCGGTCCAAGATCGAAACCTGTCGCAGATAAAGGGTTGGGCAACCCCGCATTTGGATAACACGAGATCGCGACATTTGCTTTTTCGGAGAGCTCGGACAGGAATGGATACATCAGGTCAGGACCCAGGGAACAATTCAATCCCACCGCCAGCGGCTTCACGTGCTCAACCGCATTCCAGAAGGCCTCAGTAGTCTGCGCAGAAATCAGCGTCTCTCCACCGCGACCTACAGCCGCTGAAATCATCACCGGCAGCTCGACTCCATCCTCATCGAACACTTCGCGAATCGCCACCAGCGCGGCCTTGGCGTTCAGCGAGTCGAAGATCGTCTCGACGAGCAGGAATTCTACACCGCCCGCGATCAGCGCCCGTACCTGTTCCGCATAGGCCGTCTTTACCTGGTCGAAGGTCACCGAACGGAATCCCGGATCGTTGGCATCCGGCGAATTCGACAACGACACCGTCAATGGCCCGATCGATCCAGCCACGAATCTCGGTCTGCCTGTTTGTTTCCCAACGCGATCGGCCCACTCCCGACAAATCTTTGCGGACACCTCGTTGATCTCCCACGCCAAGCCCTTCAAGAACGGATCGTCAATGATCTTCTGATAGAAGTCCGGATCTTTCCGTCCACCATGCTCGCGTGGGTCGTCGACAAAGAACTCGCTCTGCGAAATGGTCGTCGCGCCAAAAGTATTGGTCTCGATGATGTCGGCGCCGGCCTCGAGAAAGCGCCGGTGGATGTCGCCGATCATTTTCGGCTGCGTCAGAACAAACAGGTCGCCGTTATTCTTCAGGTCCTTCTTGGCGTCCTTGAACCGTTCGCCACGGATGTCCGCCTCGGTCATGCCATAGGTACGAATGGTCGTACCCATCGCGCCATCGATAATGGCGATGCGGTTCTTGAGAATTTCTACCAGGGGATGTTGGGATGTCGTCGTCATATCTCTTTGATGATTGTAAGAGGGTTACGGACCGGCAGTTCAACTTGGTACAGGGAACAGGGATAAACCGGAGGCAGAGTGGGGGATTGAGCGGCCAAATTGTTACTCAGACTAAGTTCTGGAATCTCTCAGCCTGTCGAAGACGCGGAACGCTACCGAGCGGCCGCAATCGCACTGACGGGCAGCAGCATATCTTCTTTGCGCATCACCAGGTTCGTGGCATTCAAGCTGGCCAGTTCAAACGCGTGGCCGTGCGTAATGGCGTCGGTGGGACAGGCTTCGACACAGTATCCGCAGAAGATGCAACGGTTGTAGTCGATGTTGTAGACCTTCGCGTACCGCTCTGAAGACGAGATGCGAACTTCGTCAGTGTTCTCCGCCGCTTCGATAAAAATGCAGTTGGCCGGGCAGGCTGCCGCGCACAAAAAGCAGGCGACGCACTTTTCCAAGCCGTTTTCATCCCTCTGCAGTACATGTCCGCCGCGGAAGCGCTGCTCAAACTTCGCGCCGCGCATCGCCCCCTTGCCATCGGGATAGTTTTCAACATTGGTGGGCTGCAGCATCTCCCCGAAGGTGATGCTCATTCCCTTGGCAATCGCCGCTATATTGCGTACAACCGACATGGCATCAGTATACGATGGATGCCTGGAGGCGACTACCCATGCGGCGCAGGGCCATCCAACTCATCTTGTCACTGGCGCTCGTCCCCGCAGCGGCAGTAAGTCAACTTCCCGATAACCCCAATACTGGACCTGGCGGAGTTCCGTTTCGTCCCCCGGGCCCGCTTGACACCTCGCGCACGCGGCAGCAAGCCGACCAGGGGCGTGACGCTATGGATACTCCTCTGAAAATCAGCTACGGCAAGAAATCTGCCGAATGGACAGCGACCAAACTGGCGCCATTGCCGCATGAGACTATTCAGGCGACTAATGAGCGTACTCAATCGCAAGAAACTTACTCCGGAGTTCCGCTGATGGCGCTGCTGGTGGAACTTGGGGTTCCGCAAAAGCTCAAGGGTAAGGATTTCCGCCTTTACGTGGTCGCGGAAGGTCGCGATGGCAACAAGGTAGTGTATTCGCTCGGAGAAATCTCACCCGATGTTCACGAAGGCTCAGTCCTGCTGGCCGATAGCGTCGACGGCAGACCTCTCGGCGATAGCGGACCCATTGCGTTGATATGTTCTGGAGAGCGCCGTCCGGCACGTTGGATCCGCGGAGTCGTTTCCATTAAAGTGCAAGCGGCTGATTAGATCTAGCTGATCAAGAGAATCAGGCAGAGTGGCTATTTCGAAATCTTCGAGAATAGCCACTCTGCGCCCGTCATTCCGTGCGTTACTGCGGTTTCTTGTCTTTTTCTCCCGGCTTTTGCGGAGGCGCAGGTTTCCGTTCAGGCGCGGCCTTCTGTGCCGGCGCCGCATGCTGCTGCGGACCCGGTTGCTGGGCCTGTGGATGAGCGACAGGCGCGGGACGCTGCTGCTCCATCCGTTGCGGAGGTTCCTGGTGCTGGGGCTGGGGAGCCTGTCGCTGCTGAGGCGGCGCTTGACGCTCTTGCGGCGGAGGAGCCTGATGCTGCTGCACAGGAGCCGGACGCTCAGGTGCCGCCTGTTGCTGCGGATGTTGTACCGGGGCGGGACGCTGTTCCTGCTGGGGACGCTGCGGCTGAGGCGCCTGATGTTGAGGCACAGGCTGCGCACGCTGTTGCGGCATTTGCCGCTCCGGCGCGGGCTGAACATGCTGCTGCGGTGCCTGCTGCTGGGGTACAGGCTGTGGGCGCACAGGCTGCTGAACCGGAGCTGGATGCTGCTGCTGTTGCGGCATGGGTTGCTGCTGACGTTGTGCGGGCTGGCCGTTCAGGGCTGGCTGATTCGGCCGTCCTGCAGCAGGTTGTTCACCCTTTGATTGGGGCTGCGGAACAGGTTGTGCAGTGCGAGGCGCGTTTGCAACCGGTACGGACTGAGGATTGCTGCCGGGAACGGGCCGCATCGGAACCGGCGCAGGAGGACGGATGTTGTGATCGGCCGGAAGCGGTTGCGCGACGGCTACGGTCTGCGGCCTTCCGTGATTTACCGCAACGAAGTTGGCACGATTCGATTTCGCGGCCTGCATCTGCTGCACTTGAGCCGTCATGGGAGGATTGTGCTGCTCGTGCAGGGCCGCTATGTCGCTCGGTCGCGGTTTTGCCTGCACGCCGCCGGGGCCGTTGTAGCTGACGCGGTTTACGGTGTTCGTGTTGTTGATAACCGTGTAGTTGTATACATTGTGAACCGTCGTCGTATTCACGTTGTTCACCGAGCGGTTGTAGTCGAAATGATCTCCCTGCCAGTAACCGCCTTGGTAGCCGGAACCGACGTATCCGAATCCGTAGTTGATGCCGCCGTAGTAGCCAATGTGGCGTCCCCAGTAGCCGCGATGCCATCCATACCGGTTGTGATTGTGGTCGTAGTCCCAATATCCCGGAGTCCACAGCGCACCCTGATACGGCGCGGACACCCATGCACCAGGAACCCAGTAATACCCGTCGGAAGCATAGTTCCAGTAACCCGGTGTCCAGATGTAGTCATCACCGGGGCAAGGCGGTTGATCGTATTCAGGCAGCGGCGGCGGAGCCTGCGACGCGTAATCTACCGGCTGATCATAGTTGTCGTAGTTGTTGTAATAGTCAGGATTGTTGTAATCATCGCTGCCGTATTGGTCGGAATAGCCTGAGGCGCGGTCACCGTCGGAGCGGTCACGGTCAGACCGGCGTCTGTCGCTCGGATAGCTCGACGGAGGAGCGCTTTGCGGATAGCTATTGGAGGCTGGTGCGTTTTCGTCATATCCGGTGGGCTGGGTCGAGGCGTTGGAAATTGGCGCCACGTTCGCCGCGGCTGGGTCTTGCGATGGATTCTGATCCTGCGCTTGATTCGTAGGGGCCGGGGTCTGATTACTTTTACATCCTGCGGAGCCCATTGCAATTGCGACAGAGAGTGACATCAAAACTAAATATCGGGGGAAATTATTCATCTCTATACCTCTATGGCAGCTTGGATGCCGAAGTAGAGGCAAAGATTTGTATTCACTGGCGCTGGCCGCACACCCTTGGAAAACCAACTCCTACAAGCCATTCAAGGCAAAGGCTGAAGAGTCCGATCGGCATGAACCCTTGCTAATTCTCGAACTATTGCTTTGAACCAGGAGGCCGCGACTGGCCCTGGTTGTTCGCTGGCGGAGAGGTCACCGGCTTGCGCTCATAGTGCGGCTTCTCGCTGCCTAGGCAGAGGGACGAATCTTGTCCCCGGCTGAGACCCGGAACCCCATCCTGCGCACGGCACAGGCGGTCCTTCATGCTTGTAGCGTCCCTTCCAAAAAGCAACTGTGTTCGTTCCACGTCGCTTTGGGGGTCAAGATCGTAGCGATAGACTGCATCCTCGGCCGTTTTGGTTTTGCCGTAGTCGAGGTGGCTCCAGGTGCCAAGCGTTTCACGACCGTTTTCATCGGCCATTACCGCAAACACCTGGGTATGGGTCACACCAACACCCGCATTCGAAACCCACACCGGAACTGCCTTGCCGCCTTGCATCCAGCGCGCCGCCCACGTGTGTTGCCGCAGGTCGTAGTGGAGCGCAGTAAAGTACGTCGTGGCCTGACAGTCGGTGCAGTCATCGTAGAGTGCGGCGAGTTCCCTGCCCTGACCCACGTTCAGCAGCAACCAATCCATGAGACGCAGATTCGCTCCATCCGCGATATGAGTCAGCATGCGATTACTGAGCGACACGCTCCAGATCGAAAAGGTGTCCCGGTTGGTCGCCGACTGCGGAGTCGCTCGAGTCGTCGTGATGACGAGTGCCGCATCATACTGCACACCGATTTCGCGAATCGCCGTCCATTTTTGCCCGTCAAGGGCGCGCGTCACCCAGACAGCAACATCCTGGTCGCTTTGCGCATGAAAATCAATCCAGCGAAATGTATCGGGAGCTTGCGCAGTACATAGGGGAGTGATAGCGGCCAACACTACTGCCATCAATACGTAAGCAGGTCGGCACAGAACAACACGCATGGCTCTAGGTATATCAGAGACGATAAATATGTTGGCTGACGTCGCGTCCACCTGCGAATCGTTATCAGTTGGGGTCGCGCAGACGTGCCAGATTCGCGCGAGCTTGCGGGTGATCTGGCTTCAGCCGCAGGGCATGTTCAAAATCCGCGCGCGCCGCGGCAGTCTTCCCTGTTCTGGACTCAAGCACACCGAGATTGTTCCAACCGTCGGCATCGCCATCAAACAGCTTGAGTGCAGTTCGTTGTTCTTCTATCGCCTGCGCCACATTCCCGGTCGAAGAGAGAACCTGGGAAAGAGCCGCGTGCAGTTGAGGGTCATTCGGAGCCAATTCAACAGCCTTCTTCAACTCGGCCAGCGCGGAGTTTTGGTTGCCGTTTTGGGCATAAGCCCGGGCAAGTTCCTCATGCGCTTCCGCAGAATCGGGATGAAGACTCGTAGCTTGTTTGAGAAGTTGAATCGCAGACTCGAAATCACCAGCTTCCGACTCTATATCCGCTGAACCCAGAAGACCTCGCAAGTTTCCCGGTGCTATCTCCAGACTGCGGCGAAACTCAGCGTGTGCCTCGTCTAACTTGTTTTCACCTTCCAAGGCTGTTCCAAGGCCAGCGTGAACATCTGCATCCTGAGTACACGCCCCGATCTGGGAGCGAAAGTCTGCTTCAGCATCCTGGAATTGCTCGTGGCGAAGTTCGACATTGGCAAGATCGAAGCGCGCGTCACATGCTCCTTGATCGTGAGCAACGACGGCGCGAAATGTCTCGATCGCTTCCTTCCACTTGCCCTGTCCGTCGAGCGCAACACCCAATGCAGAACGCGAGCGTTCATCGGCGGGAGTAATCTTCAGCAATCGCTGAAACACCATCGTTGCCTCGGCAAATTTACCTTTACCCGCGAGCGCAGCAGCGTAGTTATAGAGGCTTATCGGATCCGTTGGAGTCTTGCGCAGACGGTTGCGCATCCACGCTGCCTCCAGCAGCAGACGTGGATCCGGCGCATCCGAAGACGTGTTCACAGGCAACACCTGCAACCACAAAAACGCCATCTCATCTTCAGACCGGTTGCCCGCCCGCACCCGCACTGGCGGTGCGTGAGGATTGTGGACATTCGACGACGAGTTGTCGTAGGAATAGCGCATGTGCAGAACGGTTCCTTTGGGCAGCAGGATAGGCGCCTTATAGCGGTATACAGCTTGGCGGTCGATGTCCCAGTCGCGAATCCAGATCAACCATTTCTTCTGACCATCCGGAAGCATTGCCCAACCCTTCATGTCGTGTCCCAGATAGTGCGCGTGAGGATAAACGCCGAGCACGTCCACATCGATGGGCAGAGTGAGCGAGTCTTCGACGACAAAATCGGAATTGCCGGCAGGAATGTCGAGCGCGTCGTCGCGTTCCAGCGCCAGCAACATCGGTTGCTTCGCCGGCGGGTCCTCGGTGAAGTAGAGGCCCACCTGCGCGTCGAGGGTTTCCGATTTTCCTGAGGGCTTGAGGTGCATATTCAAAATAAGATCGTTACCCGGATCGAGTCGCCATGGCATCCCCTCGGGTTCAATCAGGGCCGGAGAGTCCGGCTTCCAGAAGAGAAAATGGCTGTCCGGGTCAAATCGGTTGCCGGAGTCGATCAGAAGTTCCATCCCCGCGATCCCATCTTCCCAATTAACCGGATGCTGGCGGCGCAGGCTGCCGGTGCGATCTATGATCACATTGGCATGGTGAACCACCTCGGGCGCGCCCGGGCGGATCTCCATCGCTCGCACGTACTCAGTCTGTTTGAGCGGGTAAGGCAGAATGAAATTCCGGAAGACATCCGTCCCCCCGCCATTCAGCGTGAAGGGGCGCTTCAACTTGAGGACCAAGTCAGGCTTTCCGATGAGCCATGTCGCATCGTAATGCGGCGGAGCGGGGGCTGTTGAGAGATTACCTTGCGGCATCTTGTCGGCGACCCAGCGCTTCAACAGCGCTTGATCTTCGTCGCTGAGACGGCGAACATCGGCAAAATCACCGTATCCTGACTCGGGGAGCCACGGCGGCATAAAGCGCGATTGCGTGACCGTCAGAATCTGCGGACCCCAGCGGCGCGCATTCTCATACGTCAGCAAGCTGAACGGGCCGCCCCCGCCGGGGTGGTGACAAGTAGCGCAGTTCTTGTAAAGGACGGGCGCAATGTCGCGACTCCACGTAGGCGCGGAAGCAGTGTCAGAATCGTCATCATTTCCTGAACGCGACGTCGAAGCCGCAATCTGCTCGCGTGGTTGTTGCACCGCGGCATGCGGGCTTGCGTCCGGCAGACGGCTCAAGGACCCTATGCATGCCCCGAGTGCCGACAAGATGGCGATAGTGCCGAAAGCTTTCATTTCTGCAGAAAGACGACGGAACATCCCACCGGGGGACCGGCAGGTTGCGGAATGATCGTGCCATTGAGCGCAGCCGTCAGGGCGAGTTCGAGATCATGATGTTCCGGCTGAGGTCTTTCTCTACCAATAGCCATGTAACGATCGTCCACGCAGCCGCGATAGATCTCGTGCATCCCACCGCCATCGACCTTGAAGATCGCCGCTTCAGGCGTGATGGCAACGTGCGCCAGATGAACCAGAGTCTGCTGCGGGTCGAGCACGGTTTGCTCTCGAATGGAGAATTCCCGGTTGTGCTTCGCAACCACAGATCGCGTGTCTCCGGGGTTAGGAAAGACCCACCATATCCGCACTCCGCGCGAGGAATACTCGTGCGAAAGGCGGGCTATTTCCGGGACGTATCGATTGCAGATGGGGCAATCGCTGGCAGCAAACATCAGCACCACGTAGCGGGTGTCAACCCCTGCAAGATCGCGAATCGGCTTGCCCTTCAGATCAATCCCAAATGTCCGCGCAGAGAGCGCAGATGGGCATAACAGAAGGGCCGACAGGCCCGTGAAGGCAAGACGTGGGAAGGAAATACGCATGGATTTGCGGATGCTTAAGCTGGGAGCATCTTAGCAGAATCAACAACCATATGGACATTACTTGACGCGATCAAATCCTCGTATTGTCGAAAACCCGATCCGGATTGATCTCAAAATCCAAGCGCCGCCCAAATTGAATCGACCTTCGCCTTTGTTGCCTGATCCATCTCGATCATCGCGGGCCACGGGCGCTCAAAACCCTCGGCCTTCCACTTGCGCGTGGCGTCGATGCCCATCTTCGATCCGTAATTAGGCATGCGCGACGAATGATCGAGCGAATCGATTGGCCCCAGCGTGAATTGAATATCGCGCTCGGGGTCGATATTGTTCGTCACCCGCAGTACCACCTCACCAACGTCCTGCACGTCGCAATCTTCGTCGACCACCACGATGCACTTCGTAAACATGGCCTGACCCAGCGACCAGATAGCGCTCATGACCTTGCGCGCCTGCCCCGGGTAGCTCTTCTTGATCGATACCAGCATCAGGTTGTGAAAGACGCCTTCGACCGGCAAATTGATGTCGACGATCTCGGGAATCGTCAGCTTCATCGCGGGAAGAAAAATCCGCTCTACGGCCTTACCCATCCACGCATCTTCCATCGGAGGTTTGCCCACAATGGTCGCTGCATAAATCGGATCTTTGCGATGCGTAATGCACGTCAGGTGGAAAACGGGGTACTCGTCGGTCATGGTGTAGAAGCCGGTGTGGTCCCCGAAAGGCCCCTCACTGCGAAGTTCGCCCAATTCAACATAGCCCTCGAGCACAATCTCTGCGCTGGCCGGCACTTCGAGATCTACCGTCTCGCACTTCACAATCTCCACTGACTTGCCGCGTAGAAATCCCGCGATCATGAACTCTTCAACCTCCGGCGGCGCGGGCACAATCGCAGCAAAGGTCGTTGCCGGTTCAGTTCCGATGGCGACGGCAACTTCCAAACGCGAGCCTTTCAGATTGCCCATCACTACTTGCGGAATGCCGCCGATCGGCCCGTCGGGAATCGCCACCGCTCCGCCCGCCGACTCGGCCATCGCTGCGACTCTTGCCGACTTCGAATCGCCAACGGAGCCGGCCGCGGCCTGCGCTCGCAGCGCTTCGCGATAGTGTTCTGCCGCCACCTTCTGCCGCTGCCAGTGCATGCCTGTCGTCTGTCCGTCGTACACCTGCATGCGGTACATCCCGATATTGCGTTTGCCGTTGCGTGGGTCGCGCGTGTGCACACACGGCAGAGTGATAAAGCGTCCGCCATCGTACGGCCAGCACTTCAGGATCGGAAATGCATTCAGATCAAAGTTGTTGCGAAGAATTACTTCCTTACACGGCGCATCTTTGGCGAGCACCGTCTTTGGAAATGCACTGGTCAACGCACCAAGTTGCGGCAGCATTTTTAATTTGTCGAAGAGTCCCGAAGGAGCCTTGACGTTCATCAGGCCCTTGATGCGCTCGGCAATTTCGTCGAGCCGCTCCACGCTTAGCGCCATCGCCATGCGCCGTTCGCTGCCGAACTGATTCATCAAAACTTTGTGGCCGGGATACCCCTTGATGTTTTCGAAAAGCAGGGCTGGGCCACCGGCCGAGTACTTCCCTTTTGTGGTGACACCTTTGCCATGCGCGCCAATCTTGCTTACCCGGTCGGTGATTTCGGTGATCTCAAGATCCGGCGAGACCTCTTCGCGAATCCGTTTGAGTTCGCCATTCTTTTCCAGCGCACTGATCCAGTCGCGCAGATCTTCGTATGCCAACGCATTTCTCCCGGCGGTCGTCTGCAGTCCCAGCATGCGATCTTCTCGAACTGGGTTGATCGACCGCTTCCCCATTCATACTAAGGCTTTAGCCTTCGGTACTTTTGTTTCGCCGTAGTCCAGTTCCAACCAGCACATTTCAAAATCCGGCATCTAAGGCAACAGATAGCAATCATTGCGACGAGGATCCCCCACTATGCCTCCATCTCCGCAAGTGAAATGCCACCCCTACTTCAAGCTGCGCAGGCTTACTCCTCACATCCAGATCGGCCCCCTGGCTCCATCGCCATGGAACGTTCCCAATCTCTGCACCGCCTATCATTGGCCCAACGGCCTTGCAGGCGGAGGCGTGATCGCGATCGTCGAACTCGGCGGCGGCTGGGTGCAATCCGACATCGACCAGTACTTCAAGTCCATCAACCAACCAGTTCCGCATATCACTGACGTCTCCGTTGATGGCACCAAAAACAGCCCCAATCAGAGCACCGGTTCCAACAGCGACCCCGATTACGAAGTCGCGCTCGACATTGAGGTCGCAGGAGCCGCATATTACGCGGCTACCGGAAAGGCCGCCACCATTCGCATGTACTGGTCGCAGGACATCGCATCGGCGGTGCAAAAGGCGGCCAACGATGGCTGCGATGTGTGTTCCATTTCATGGGGAGCTGACGAAGCAACGTGGGGCACCACCGCGGCACAGGAGATGGAATCCGCCGCCGCGACCGCTACCGACCTCGGCATGGTCGTCTTTGCGGCGTCCGGCGACAACGACTCAAGCGATGGCGGCTCAACCCCTGCCAATGTCGATGCACCTTCCTCGTGTCCGCACGTCGTGGGTTGCGGAGGAACCTACAAAACCACCACCGTCGAGACCGTGTGGAACGACAGTCCGGGTCAGACCAATGGCGAAGGGACGGGCGGAGGCTACTCCACCATCTTTCCTGTGCAGAGTTTCCAGATCGGAGTACCCAAGCCGCCCGCCGGCTCAACGTTTGGAAAGGGCCGCATGGTCCCCGATGTCTCTGGTGACGCGGATCCCAACACTGGGTACAACGTTATCGTTCATGGATCAACCACTGTCGTCGGAGGGACATCGGCCGTTGCGCCGCTCTATGCGGGATTGTTCGCTGCGTTTGGAAAGAAGCTCGGGTTCGTCACTCCGTCGCTTTATCAAAACCAGGCTGACTTCAACGACATCACCACGGGCGGCAATGGCTATTACAACGCCGCTCCCGGACCCGATCCATGCACAGGCATCGGCTCCCCCGTCGGGGGCAAACTGGCGTCATTGTTCGTGAAACCCGCGTAGGTGTTACGTTCGTCGAGGTCTATTGCCCACCGAATAAGAGCGCACCGCCGATCGCCAGCACCAGAGAGATCGGCATGATTAGCATGCCTGCTTTCAGGAACTGCCAAGCGCTGACATGCATCCCTTCGCGACGTATCGCGATAAGCCACAATATCGTCGCGAGGGAGCCAGTGATGGAGAGATTCGGCCCCAGATCGATACCAATCAGTACAGCCTGCGATAGAAGCGGGCGAAGCGTCATGCTGTGCAAAGTGGCGCCGGCGATCAGTCCCAGGGGCAGATTGTTGACGAGGTTCGTGCCAAACCCGACGGCTACAGCCAGCGCTAAACCGCTCTCCACTCGCGGCCATTGAGTTGCGTGTTCGGTTGCCGCCTGCAGCATCTGCAATGCGCCTGCACTCTTGACTGCTTCTACGATGACAAACAGGGCGGCTACGAGCGGCAGCACGGTCCAGCTGATTTCGCGCACCAGACGCACGGGATTGGAACGGCCCATGATCAGCACCAGGGATGCAACCACGAGGGCGGCGACGCACGTTGGCAAGCCCAGGTCCACCTTGAGCGCCGACGCAATCAGGAGAACACCCGCAACGGCGAATATGCCGAACAGGCTCACTTTGCCCAGAGACGTGAGCTTTACATCGACACTTGCCCCATCGCATGGCGCGTCCAAATCGTTGCGGCTAAACCAGCGCAACAAAAAGTAAGTGGCAATAATGGAAATGATGGAAGGCCCAATGAACATAGCCAGCCACTTCATCAGCGGCGGCATGGATGCGCGAAAGACCACGAGGTTGGCGGGATTTGATATCGGCAGCACAAAGCTGGCCGCGTTCGCGATCATCGCGCACGTCAGCAGGTAAGGCATTGGCTTTGCCTTGGCGTGTTTTACAGCTGAGAGCACCGCGGGAGTAAGAACCACTGCAGTGGCATCGTTCGACATGAAGATGGTCACCACGGTTCCAACACCGTAGATCAGCGTGAATAAGTGCCGTGACGATCCATTGGCTCTCTTCACCGCAATATTGGCCAGCCAGTCAAAGACGCCATTGGTCTTCGCCAACTCCGATAACAGCATCATGCCTGTGAGGAAAAGATAGACATCCATCCCCTCGGCAACCGCATGGCCAGCCAGCCTAAGGGGGATGAGGCGAAGTACACAGAGCAGCAGCGCCCCCGCCGTGGTCCACACGAACTCGGGAACGCCGAACGGCCTGAAGAGCATGAGCGCAATGCTGAGGGCAGATATGCACCAGATTGCGACATGCGCCATCAAACGTTTCCTCTTTCAAAAGTAAGAATGGTTGGAAGCTCCTGCGCAGTTGATAGGACCGAGAAACTCTGCACGCCTAGGTCAAGATCACAGTCCGCTTTCACTAGGATGAAGAAAGAACACGAAGTGATGGGACATGGTTCGGCTCTGTCTGAGAATTAGCTGCGGTCAGGTTCAGTGCGCCCTGTAGAGTTCCCGTACCACTTCGGATACTGGGATGACGGGATTCACCGGGGGAATCGCATCGAGGGGAAAGCCCAGCCTCTTCCACTCGTCATAGCCGCCGCGCAGCGGACGCACGCGCTCGATCCCCAGCTTATGTAGCGTCATCGCAGTCTTGGCTGCCGTCGCTTCACTGGGGCATGTGCAGAACAGCACCACATCCCGATCACGCGGAATCTCAATATGCCGCGCGGCCAGCGCATCAGGCGAAAAATGCAACGCGCTCGGCAGCGTAAACGGTTCCGCGACCAGTTCCAGCGGATGCCGCAGGTCCACGATGTATACCTGTTCGCCGGAATCGAGCTGCGCTTTCAGTTCTTCAGGTTCAAGGCGGGAAGCCACCAGCTTCTTCAGGACCATCCGCCGCCGATACACGCGCACGATGAAGAATCCCAGAATGCCCAGGAGCAATAGCGCGCCCGAGAATCTTCCCACCCAATTCAAAAGACCGGGATCGCGCTTCAGCGCGTCGCCGAACAATCTTCCGCCGCTCAGCAGCGCAAGCAGCCAGAGCGTCGCGCCAATACTGTCGAAGAAGAGAAATTTGGCCAGCCCCATGCCGTTTTGCCCGGCCACTGGCGCAGCAAGTGTTGCGAGGCCCGGCACAAACTTGGCGAACATCAGCATGGTGCCGCGGCGGCGCCCAAACGAGTCCTGCGTGCGGCGAACGCAGATGGTCGGCTCCATCGAGAGTTTGCAAAGAATACGCAGCACATGGTGCCCGTAGCGCCGGCCGATCAGAAACCAGGTCGTGTCTGCCGTCATGCAGGCCAGCAGCCCTGCCAGAAACGCAACGACAAAGCTGATCTGGTGTTCCGCCGACATGGCCCCGGCTGCAAGGAGCACCGGTGTGGCCGGCAAAGGGATGCCGAATTGCTCTACCAGAACCCAACCGAAGAGCAGCAAATATCCGTATGTGAGGAGAATCTGCGTGGGAAGTTCCATGACCGAATCCGATTTGCTGCTAGGGTTTGGACCAGGAGTCAGCGCCGAACGGCTGAACTCCTTGACCTCAATCTATCGGATGTTTGCGAATCGATTTCGTTTCAATTCCATCAATCAGCCGCCCTCAAGCTGACAAGATTACTCAACAAAGACTGGTCTGGCTCACACGACGCGTGATTGCGCGCAGCGGACGCAGTGGCAATCCTTCATCGTGTGTTGCTGTATTTGCGGTCAGGTGCTGGGGCGTAAGCCGGAGGCATCTTCAAGGTCGCTTCTACCTCGCCGATTCGGTCCCTGAGGCGACGCTTTATTTCCGCAACTGTATCGCTTTCCCCGAGGTGACCGGTCTGGTCAAAGTGCTCGAGATAGGTGCGCAGTTCCTGAAGCAGTTCCTGGGGAAGACGGTGACCCATAGACAACCGATTGTTGCAACGTTTGTGCACTCTTGCAAGGTTACCCGCATTTGGAACTTCCTCCGGGAACCACAAGTCTCACGTCTGACACCCAAAACCTCATCAGAATCGGGAAAAAATGCGCGTCGTCATTCCACGTAAACCATTGCGAGACAGTTGAATACGTCGTGGTTGTTTCACCCGGACGGAGTCCATTGGCTCGACATCCTATCAGTCCTCATCGAAACAGAAAAGCCGCCCGAAGGCGGCTTTGGCTGTGAAATGGCTTATCACTACCGGATGGAAGGGGCACTGGTAAGTTGCAGAGTGGCGCTATTTTGCGTGCCTTTGTCGGCGAAGTAGTTGCGATCCCAGAGATTCTTGTAAAACTCGCCGGTCAGCTCGGCAGCGCGGGGGCCGAACGTAGGCCGTCCGCCTTCGAGGAAGAACACCGTCACAAGGCTCCCTTGGGGCGATTCGGAGTACGAGACAAACCATCCGAAGCGCGTTCCCTTGTCGGAGCAGGTTCCGGTCTTGCCAAAGACTGGCAGTTCCTGGAAGTTGGCGCGCAAGCGGCGGGCGGTTCCATATTGCACCGCGCCGGCCATCCCGTCTTGCAGGTCAGGCACGTAACGGGCGATGTCGAGGGACCGCTTCACCTTGGGCTGGAAGGCCATGACCTCTTCGGTCGATGTGGGGTGCTGCAAGTAGTAAAGAGTTCCGCCGTTGGCGATCGAGGCAACGAAAGCGCCCAACTGCAGAGGAGTCATCGAAACGCCCTGCCCAAAGCTGCACATGCGCCCGACTCCGCCTTCGGAAGTGGGAAGAGCCTCGGAGGGATATTCGCCAAGTTGCTCACCATCGATGTGGTATCCGGCCAGTTCCCCAAGTCCAAACTGCCTGGCATAGTGGCGGACTCGTTCAAATCCGAGTTCGCGGCCGAGTTCCTCGAAATAAAGGTTGTTGCTCTTGGCAATGGCGTCCGTCATGTTCATGCGGAAGCCTGCCAGTTGAACTGGGGTGTCGCGTGTGACCAGGCCTTCACTCAGTGCTGCCAGCGCAACAGAGATCTTGATGGTGGAGCAGGGCTCGGCTCCCGGCGAAAGCGCCAGTTTCTGATTGACCATGGCGAGGATACGGCCATTGGAAGGATCAATCACTACTGCGGTACCGTTCATGTCCCCCAGCGCGTCAATTGCCGCCTGGCGAACTACCGGATCTTCTCCGGCCGTGACGTCGCCTGCAAATATGTCGCCCTTGGCGAAAGAGCTAGCCGTGAAGCGCTCACCAAAATAACGATGACGATGGCGGCCAGTCAGAACGGCATGATGCAGCGATGCGCTGGAACTCGTGGTATGTACACGATGAAGACTGGTGTAGGAATTACTGGAATGCGTGGTATGCCTGACGGCAAGATGTTTGCTCGCGGTTCGCGAGTGATGCACGGTGTGCTGGACGTCAAGCGCAGTCGCACTTCCGGCGCCGAAACTCGTTCCAATAACCGCTAGCCCCAAGGCACAAACGCAAGACAGTCTCATCCTGAACAAATTCCCCTCAACAAAGGATCGCGTGCCATGCGTCTGCCAAGCAGAATCGCACTTCGTTCTGAAGCTAAAACTGTTTATCCCACACGCGTAGACCGCAGTATGTGAGCGATGTCACGAGGTAACTAAATGTTAACCTCTCACTCACCCTGGGGGAAAAGACAGCAGCACTACATGCTTCTATGTTTGACTCTGAATTTCGAGAACTTACATGAACTATACCGCTCTATCGATTCAAAGCAAGTCCCGATTGGTTTTGAGTCACTCAGAATTTCATCCGCCGCATAAAGGTGGGAACGTCGAGATCCCGTTCCTCCTCGGTTTCGCCAGCAGATAAAGGACTTATCGCTGGTTGAGGCAGGTGGTCCTCGGTAATCGACGGTGCTCGCATGCTGTTACCAAAGTCAGAAGCATAGTCGCGTGGAAGTGGCACAAAAGCCGGTTCCTCGGTGGCTTCGGAGGCGTGGAACCGGGCTGCCGCCACAACGAACTCGGCTTCGCCATCACCAGAGTCCTCGTCTTCTTCCTCGCTCATGAAGCGCGGGGGGGCGGGGGTGGGGGGTGGGGGTGGGGCCTTTTCACGCATCCATGAGTCCGCGGCGACGACCGGCACTGTAACAACGGCCATCTCCTCCACGCTCAGCATGCGGGCACGTCGCTCTGGCATCTGGTCGCGGAAGCCTGTGGCGATAACCGTAATCTTCACCTCATCGCCCATCCGCTCGTCGAGCACCGCGCCGAAGATGATGTTGGCATCCTCGTGCGCCGAGCTTTGGATCAGCGAGGACGCCTCGTTAACTTCGGAAAGCTTCAGGTTGCTGGATCCAGTGATGTTGATGAGAATGCCGCGTGCTCCATCGATCGCACCTGCATCTAGCAGCGGCGAGGCCATTGCGGCCTGTGCCGCTTCCTTCGCGCGATTGTCGCCAGAACGAATCGCTGTCCCCATGACCGCGTGGCCCATCCCGGCCATCGTGGTCTTTACGTCGGCAAAGTCGCGATTAATGATGCCGGGGATCGTGATGATGTCGGAGATGCCCTGCACACCCTGCCGCAGAACATCGTCGGCGATGCGGAAACTCTCAAAGAACCCCGCATCCTTGGCGACTGCGAGCAGTTTCTCGTTGGGGATCACAATCATCGTGTCAACGCTCTCTAGCAGTTCCTTGAGCCCGCGCTCCGCCTGTTGCAGACGGCGCTTGCCTTCAAATGCAAATGGACGGGTGATGACGGCGACGGTGAGGATACCCATTTCGCTGGCGAGTGACGCGATGACTGGAGCCGCACCAGTTCCGGTACCCCCGCCAAGGCCAGCCGTCACAAACACCATGTCGGCGCCTTCAAGGGCTTCGATAATTTTTTCGGAGTCTTCAAGAGCAGCACGACGTCCCACATCGGGATTTGCACCCGCGCCCAGCCCGGAGGTAAGGCGGACGCCGAGTTGCAACTTCACCGGTGCCAGGGAGAGCTTGAGCGCTTGCACGTCGGTATTGGCCGCAATGAATTCGACGCCTTCGAGGCCAGCCTGAATCATGCGATTGACAGCATTACCACCGCCGCCGCCCACTCCAATTACTTTGATCCGCGCGCCTCTAATTTCTTCGTCGTGAAATTGAATCCGAATTTCAGCGGCTTCTGCCTTCTGCTGATCCATAGCGTCTGGCGCCTCCCCATTTGTCATTGACATTGATCCCTATCTTAAAAACTGGCTGCAAAGATGGCGCGCAATTTAGCACGCAAGCTGTTGTTTTCTGCCGCACGGGTTACGCGTGTGCGATGTGCATACAGTAGCATTCCGATGGCAGTGGAAAAGCTGGGATGAACTAATTCGCCGGGCATGTTCGAAAGCCGCACCGGCATACCTGTTCTCGCCGGAACGCGAAGCTGGCTCTCGGTAACGTCGAGCATTCCGGGCAACATGGCGCCTCCGCCGGTCAATACGCATCCGGCACCGAGCGCTTCAAGTACGCCCCCCTGGCGAAGACTTTCTTTTACAAAATATAAAAGCTCGCGGGCTCGCGGCTCGAGAATCTCCGCCAGGTTGCGCAATACGAGACGCTGCGGCTCAGGATTGTTGATTTCAATCTCAGCCTCAAGCGGAACGGCAGTAACGATGGCGTGGCCATACTGCTTCTTCAACTCTTCAGCCTGGGCCACCGGCATCTGCAGACCGACGGCGAGATCGTTAGTGAAGTGATTTCCGCCCACGGGAACCGATGAGGTGTGCGCTACCGCTCCTTCGAAGAAGACGACCAGGTCGCTAGAGTGGGCGCCGATGTCGAGCAGGCATACGCCGAGTTCGCGCTCATCGGCTGAAAGTGTTGCCTCCGCGGCGGCGATTGACTCCAGAACCGCCTCAGAAACTTCGAGGCCCGCACGATTGGCGCACGTGACGGTGCTTTGCAGCGCGCTGCCGGAGCAGGTGGCAATGTGCAGATCAACTTCGAGGCGTGCTCCGACCATCCCCACTGGATCAAAAATGCCCGGCTGGTCGTCAAGAATGAACTGGCGCGGAAGCAGATGCAGAATTTCGCGATCCGGAGGCCGCTCAACGGCACGTGCGCGTTCGACGGCGGCGCGTACATCCTCCCGAGTAATCTCGCGCATGCGGCTTCCCAGGTCGAGTCCGCCATTGGTATTGAGTCCGCGAATGTGCGGACCACCAACGCCAACCACGCATTGATCGATGTTGGCGCGCGCGGTCCACTCCGCCTGCTCGTTCGCCTGCTTCACGACTTTAGCCGCGGGCCCGAGTTCAGAGATCAGGCCTTTTCGCATTCCGACCGATTCCACCAGCCCGTGTCCTCGATAACGCAGCGCGCCCTCGTTCACGTCAGCCGCCAGCACCCGCGTCCAGGCACTGCCCATGTCGAGCACCACAATCAGGTTTTCCTGTTTCTCGCTCATCGTTCTCTCACTGGCTCGTGGCTGTGGTTCCGGGGTGCGGCTTCGGAGTTGACTTCTTCACGGTATGTTTTGGATCTGAATGCTTGGTCTTGGTGGCGCTGGTCTTCGCGGCTTTACTCTTCGCAGCTTTGGCTTTGTTGTTGGCCTTGGAGATCGGTCTCGCGGGCGTGTGGACCTTGGTCTTGGCTGTGTCAACCTGTTTCGGTGCAACAGCCTTTGGAGAGGCCGCCTTCACTTCCGGCCTGACGGTTTCGGCTTTCGGCGGATCGGCCGGTCCATCGATGGCTTCGCTCGGCATCAACTTCGCCGGCGCGGAGTTTGCTCCGCCTGTCATCTGCAGGACAACCTGCTGCTCGTAGCGCAGGTCAACCTCAGCAAGGTTGGGATACTGCTGGCGCCACTCGGCGATGTGCGCTTTGTAGCGCTGATAGCGCTCGAGGAAATGATCTGCGCCAAAGTGCGCCACAATATCCGTTCCCTGCTCCGGCATCAGCACGCGCGCATCTTCAGGATCAGCCAAATCAATCTCGGAGACCTGGTCGGACAAGTGCTGTCCATTGGCATCGAGTTCGCTGACGAGGTGCTGATACACCTCCATGCGGGCGCGGCGCGAGGCGATTGGATCGCGGCTGTCGATTCCGGTGACGACCGGAAAGGAGTAGTGATGCTGCGCCATCATGGACGGCGGCTCGGTGAGAAGCACTCCGTTGGCATCGACGAGGCCGACCTGCGCGCCCTGCCGCAAAAACGCGATGGGCTTACGCTCCACCACGGTGATGCGAATCTGATCAGGCAGCAAACGCATAACGGTCGCGTGCTCGATCCACGGAATCTGCTCGAGCTGCTTGCGGCGTTCGTTGAGAGGCACGAAGAAAACGTTACGGCCAATGTCTTCGCCGAAGACGGGCAGCATCTCTGCGCGGCTTACCTGTCCCAGCCCGGTGGCCTGAATGTTGCTGGTGCCGGCGATGCGGAAGCGTGAATCATGTTCGAGAAAACTTCGCAGCACATAAGCCCCGACAGCAAAGGTGGAGAAGACAGCGACTACACCAGTCGCAAGGAAGATGCGCCCGATTGGAGTCGCCGGGCGCCACCAGCGCCGAACTGGCTCCTCGCCGAATCTACGTGGCTTGCTGCGGCCGCGAGGGGCGTCGTCCTCGTCGTCCATGTCGATGGGCATTCCTGGAAGTCCGCGCGCCGAGACTGGCACGACTGGCTGCGCCCGCCGAAATCGCGGTTCTGCGGGGGCGTCTTCCTCCCACGCAAGGGACCGAGTTTTATTGTCACGTTGAGCCACGCTTGAGCCGTAGGTCGGGAGAGTCGCCAGCTCAACTATAGACCGCGTAAAGGTGGCTTTTTCCCGCATACGCGGCAAGGGGAACCCGTACCGTAACGGGCCTTCTATCGAGCCCGGAACCTGGCATGGAATAAGCTACCAAAATGAGGCATTTGCGATTGCTCGGTCTCGGATTTTTTCTAGCGATGAGCGGGCTTGCCGCGCTGTCGCAATCGGCTGCCTATCGGTATATTCGCGCCGGAGAGCCAGCGAACATCAACGCGCAGTCTCGACCTGGGTTCGCATTGATGGGCGGCGGGACTGATCTAGATGAGGCGTTTCAATTCTTGTGCGATCGGTCCGGGGGTGGAGATTTTCTAATTTTGCGCGCCACCGGCGACGACGAATACAACTTCTACCTGCGCGGTATCTGCCATCTGAATTCGGTGTCGACGCTGATTATTCCCAATCGCGACGCCGCTGCCGTTCCCTTTGTCGGCGATGCAATCAAGCATGCCAGCGCGATCTTTATTGCGGGTGGCGACCAGGCGAACTACATCAACTTCTGGATGAACACGCCGGTGCAGACGGCGTTGAACGATGCGATCAGTCGAGGCGTGCCCGTGGGTGGAACCAGCGCGGGACTGGCAGTGATGGGTGAATACATCTACACCGCACAAGGCGACAAACCGGATGATCCCAACCTCGACGGAAAGACCGCATTGGCGGATCCATATAGCGCGCGCATTACGCTGGCGAGCAAGTTTCTCAATATCCCCATCCTCAAAGACGTCATCACTGATACGCATTTCGCGCGGCGCGACCGCATGGGCCGGCTGCTTGTTTTTCTGGCGCGCCTCAATGAGCCAGAGGGAAAACCTCGTGCTGGAAACGTACCGGGGATTCGTGGCATTGGCGTGGAGGAGCGAGCTGCCGTACTGCTTGATCCGGATGGAAAGGCGCGCGTGGTCGGCTTCGGAGCGGCTTATTTTATCGATGCCAAAGAGGCAGACGGACAGTCGCAACCTGGCAAGCCGCTCTCGTTTGGTCCTTTCGAAGTACAGAAGGTTGCACCGGGCGCCAGCTTTTATCTCAAGTCCTGGGCGGGCGACTCCATCAGCTACAAAATCTCCGCCAAGGCCGGCAAATTGCGATCTACGCAGACGGCCAACGAAATCTATTAAGACCTTCGACTTCGATGTCGCCTGCGCGACCTTCGCCAAGACGAAGCGAACGTTTGTCGACGAGAGACTCCGCTTCCCTGCTAAGACCAGTACAGCGTTTGTACGGAGTCGGCAGGTAAGTCAACGTCGAGTGTCTTCGTTCCCGTCATGAGTTGAACCTGTTTTTGCGCACCCTTGTTCGCGATCACTACAACGCAGCTGCCATCTGGGTTTGAGAAGCCGCTATGAGACACGCCTGTTTCCGCAGGATTGCCGAGTCCGTTGGTAGCGAACACTTTTGCGCCGCGCTTGACGTGTTTTGAATAATGCGCAAATGCCCAGTACTGACCACTCATCGTGACCTTGTGCGTTGCGTTGTCGATGGTGATGACGCCGCCGCAGGAGAATGGTCCGATATCCGGACGGCCCTTCTCGTCGAGCGCAACATTCCATGCCGTGATCGATCGCGCCCAGTTGTTGAGAATACCGTTGTACTGATCGGCCCACTTTGTATAGTCCGTCTGGTAGTCGGGTTGATTGACGTCAGGTCCACCCTCGGTCCAATAAGCATTCTTTGCAGGGAATGCATCATGCACGCGCGTCATCGCCGTGGGCTCGCCCACATAGCCGTGCCAGGCGATTCCATCGACCGCGTCGTAGACCGATGGATCGCTCAGCTCGTCGATGGCGCGTCCCCACAAGCTGTAGTTGTGATCGAGAATCCAGATCTTGGTGTTCATGCCGGCTTTGCGGATCGCCGGGGCCAAAAAGCGAGCGGCGAACTCCATCTCCTGCTCTTGCGAAAATAGACAAGCGGGCATGTGTCCTTCCTGCTCGGCGTCGGTTTCGTTCTGAACAGTCACCGCATCGATGGCGACACCTTCGGCCTTATACGCTTCAAGAAACTTGACGAAGTAGTTCGCATAAGGGCCAAAGCTTAGCTTGCGCATTGCGCCGCCGATCATGGAGTTGTTCGGCTTCATCCAGCCCGGAGGACTCCACGGCGATGAGAACAGGAACATCTCAGGATTCTGCTTGCGCGCTTCGCGCAGGATGGGCAGGTAGAACTCCTTATCGTGATCGATCGAAAACTTTTTCAGATCAGGATCGGGTTCCGTGCTCTCGTCATAGCTGTAGGCCTTGGTAGTGTAGTCGCTTGCGCCGATGCAGGTGCGGCAGACATTCAAAGCGAGCGCATCCGGCGCAAACAGATCGCGCATTAGCGGCATGCGCTCTGCATCGCTCAGGCGGCTGAGAACGTATGCAGAAGCCTCGGTGATTGCGGCGCCGAAGCCAAGGATCTGCTGACGGGGAGCGGACATATCAAGTTGGATTGCGTCTGCCGCAATTTGAGTGGCCCGCTTCCATTCGAGGCTCGGCCTCGCGACATGACGCTGATCGCGGAACGTACCCCACACCTTCACTGCGCCGAAGGGCGGATCTGCTGCGGCCCAGGCAGGAGTTGTACGCGTGATGGCGAGTGCTGCTGCTGTCGCTGAGGCAGCTTTCAAAAAATCCCTGCGCGAACCGTGCTTCATTTGGCGCTCCTTGCTTTAAACAATTGTTTGTCGGCGGAATGATAGCAAAGGAATACAGGCCACGAAACCGTTTGACTAATGACTGTGATGGCTCGCACAGCGGGGAGAAATGGCAAAAGGGACCGTTATGCCTTCGACTCAAGCTCCGCCAGTATCTGCGGAGCGAGCTGGCTCACACTGCCGGCGCCCAACGTCATGATCATGTCTCCCTCGCGGGCGCCACCTGCAACCGCTGCCGCTGCGGCAGCAAAGTCGGGAGCATAATGTGCCGGCGGTGACGTGATCTTCGATGTCAGCAATTCGGCGGTGATGCCGGGAAGCGGCTCTTCGCTGGCGGCATAGATCGGCAGTACAAATACGCTGTCGGCGTCGATGAATGCTCCGCCAAATTCGTCGAGCAAGTCACGGGTGCGGCTGTAGCGATGCGGCTGGAAGACTACATGAACGCGTCCATGGCAACATTCACGCGCTGCAGCGAGAGTGGCGCGAATTTCGGTAGGGTGATGGCCGTAGTCGTCGACCACGGTGACGCCGCGTGCGTGTCCACGAATCTGAAAACGGCGATCGACGCCGCGAAAACTGGAGATGCCGGCTGCTATTTTTTCAGACTCCAATCCAAGCTGATGCGCGATGGCGACGGCCGCGGTGGCATTGAGCGC
This sequence comes from Telmatobacter sp. DSM 110680, assembly GCF_039994875.1. Classification (GTDB taxonomy): domain Bacteria; phylum Acidobacteriota; class Terriglobia; order Terriglobales; family Acidobacteriaceae; genus Telmatobacter. Next base: position 4,808,039 of record NZ_CP121196.1, read on the forward strand.
ATTGTGACGGCCGGGGACATGCAGTTCAAACGAACCAAGCTTACCGGTGGGCGCGTGAACCTGGAAGTGCGAGAAGCAACCTGGGCGCGCCTCGAGAAATTCAAGTCGGTAGTCGGCTTCGGGCGCGGTGCCATAGGTGAATACGCGCCGATGCACCTGGGGCAGAATCGCTGCGAGAGTCGCATTATCAATGCACGCCGTCACCGCGCCGTAGAAGGGAACCTTGTCCATGAAGGCGAGGTAAGCCTGCTCCACGTCGGCCATATCGCGATAGCAGTCCATGTGCTCGCGGTCAAGATTGGTAACGACGGCGAGAATGGGCGGCAGTTTCAGAAATGAGCGATCGCTCTCATCAGCTTCCGCAACGAGATATTGTGTAGTGCCGAGTTTGGCGTTGGAGCCGAGCGCGTCAACGCGACCGCCTACGACGACTGTTGGATCAAGGCCGCCGGCAGCAAGCACCGAAGCGACCATCGATGTCGTTGTTGTTTTTCCGTGCATGCCGGCGATGGCGATGCCGTACTTCAGGCGCATCAACTCGGCCAGCATCTCGGCACGCTGAATCACCGGAATCTTCGAGGCGCGGGCCTCCACTACTTCTGGATTGGTCGGCGAGACTGCCGAACTGGTGACGACAACGGTAGCACCGACGACGTTGGCGGCCTTGTGCCCTTCATAAATCGTTGCGCCCAGCTGGGCGAGACGATCGGTGACCTGGCCGCGGCGAAGATCGGAGCCGGAGACCTGAAAGCCCATGTTCAGCAGGATCTCGGCAATGCCGCTCATGCCGATACCGCCGATACCGATGAAGTGCGCGTGCTGTGAAGTGACAAACATTTAGACGAAGCTTCAGGTTAGCATCCGGCGTCGGCACTCAGTTCCAAGCCGATCATTTCAATCCTCAGTTGGAGCCGAGCGAATCAATAAAGCAGATATTTTGCGCGAACCGTCTGAAAGCGATCCAGCGAAGGACGCCAGTCATCGGCGATGCGCCGGGGGTCTTCGGCGTTGATAAGAGCGTCGAGTGCTGCCTTGTTGACCATGAGCGTGTCGAGTCCTGCGAGTTTGTACTGATCGGGATAGAGTTTGTGCAGTGCGGCTGCGATTTCTAAGCCCATTCCCGGCGCATCGAGCGCATTGCGGTCGGTGACAATGATGTTCACCCCACCACATCCTTGCCCGGCATAAACAGAACTCGACGGCGAGAATGTGACTGGAATGAAGCGAACGCCGCCGACTTGGCGCGCGTTCAGATAGCGAGAGAGATCCGCGGGAACAATCCAGGGCGCACCGACAACCTCGAAGGGCGTGTCAGTTCCGCGTCCTACAGAAATATTTGTGGTCTCGATCATGCCGATGCCGGGATAGAGCGTGGCCGCCGTCAGACTTCGCATGTTAGGTGAGGGATTAATCCACTCATTGCCGGTGGAATCGAACCAGTCGCCGCGTTGCCAACCTTGCATTGAAACAACAGTCAGTTTCGCGTTGATAGCGCGTTCGACATTGAACATGCGCGCCAGTTCCCCCATGGTCATACCGTGACGGATGGGCGTTTGACCGTAGCTCACAAACGATTCGCGGCCCGCGTCGGCAACGGGGCCCTGCACAAATGCGCCTGTAAGCGGATTGGGGCGATCGAGGATAACGATGGGCTTGCCAGCCTTTGCGGCAGATTCGAGAAAGAAGCCCATCGTAGTTTCGTAGGTGTAGAAGCGCACGCCCACGTCGGCGATGTCGTAGACGATGACGTCGAGACCGGCGAGAACAGCGGGATCAGGCCGTCGCTGTACATCGGTTTCACCGTAGACGCTGTAGACCGGCGTGCCGGTGGCGGAGTCGCGTGCGTTGCCTATGGTGGTTGTGTCGAGTTTGCCCTCGATACCATGCTCGGGGCTGAAGATGGCGGCAAGTCGGAGGCCGGGCACGTGCGCGAGTAAGTCCGCAGTGCGCTGGCCATGCGCATCGATCCCAGTTTGGTTGGTTACGAGTCCGATGCGGACCGGGTGCGCAGGATCGGGATGAAGTTCGCTGAAGTTGTCGGCCTCAAGTACATCGATGCCAGCTTTTACATCGCCATTGCGATGTTCAAAGCGTCGCGCCGCCATCAGCGATTCGTTGTAGCCGGTGATGCGAGCGAGGCGCAGCTTCTGGGCTTCAGAGGGTGTGAGCGCGAGACCCTGAACAACGGCGGTGGCGACGCGCGAACGCAGCGACACCGTCGATCCGCCGCCGCGCGGATGGACGGCGTTGGTGAGCAGAATGATATAGGTGTCTGTAACCGGATCCATCCAGATGGACGTGCCCGTAAATCCTGTGTGCCCGAATGACCCGACAGGCAGCAGTTCGCCGCGATTGGACGAGAAGGGCGAATCGATGTCCCATCCCAACCCGCGCAGGCTCGCGGAATTAGCGGGCTGTTGCGGCGTAGACATCTTCTCAATGCTCTCGCGGCTCAGTACTCGCGATCCATGAAGCATTTCTTCCGCAAAGATGGCAAGATCGTCGGCAGTGGAGAACAGGCCTGCGTGGCCGGCGACTCTGCCCATCCGTCTTGCTGTGGGATCGTGCACTACTCCTCGCAGCATCACGCCGTTCTCGTCGTATTGCGTTGGCGCGATGGCAGGCTTCCACGTGTCGGGAGGCAAAAAACGCGTGTGCTTCATCCCCAGAGGTACAAAGACATTCCGGTCGGCGAACTCGTTCAACGTGAGACCGGAGACCTTTTCGACGATGAACCCGAGTACTTCAAAGTTGATGTCGCTGTAGACGAACTGGCTGCCAGGAGGATTGGCGGGCGTCTGCTGCATTGCCATCGTGAACGCGGTATCGCGACCTTGCCAGGATGCTTTCAGATCCAGATCGGGGGCGAGGCCAGAGTAGTGAGTGAATAGCTCCCGCACTGTAATGTCCTGTTTGCCGTTCTGCGCAAACTCGGGCAGATATTTCGCTACCGGATCGTTCAACCGCACGCGGCCGTCCTGCACAAGTTTCATCATTGACGTCGTCGTCGCGATGCACTTGGTAAGCGAAGCAAGATCGAAGATGGTGCCCGCCGTCATCGGCTCGCGCGATGGTTCAAGCGAACGAAAGCCAAGCGCCTTGCGATAAAGGATGCGGTGATTGTGTCCGATCAGTAGCACGGCGCCAGGAATCTCGTGGTCTGCGACAGACTTTTCAATGATCGGGTCAAGGACCTGATTGAGCGCCGAGTGCAGCTTTGGCGGTTCGGATTTGGAACGATGGGTGGCGGAGACACGCTGCGCTATGGCGGACGAAAACACACAGAAAAATAGGAAGGATGCAAGGATTGGCAGACGGTATGATTTTTGAAATTGAGCCACGGAGACCCCGGGGTGAATATCAGTGCCAGTTATAACAGCACCCCCATGCCTTCACAGCGAACGACTTTTTTGCGGCAAAGATCTTTTGTTAAGTGCGGCAAACTCTGGGCTTACGCTTAATCGATAACTGGAATTCGCCATAAAGCTCCGCCAACTCTCTAAGTGCAAGAATATTTGTTGCAACGAATAACATGCCTGGCGCGTCCATTCATCAGGTTCCTGCGGTTCCCCGGTTATTACCTGCTTACAGCGCCCAAACCCGGCTTACGGAGTTTTTCGGCGACGATCTCAACCCTAAAGCCCGCTGCGAAAGTCTCGGGCTGAGATATGAAAGGATTTTGAATGATGAAGCGTTTGGCAGTGACACTTGGCATGTTGGCGATGGCGGCTCCGATGATCGCTGTTGCTCAGACTTCCACCTGGACCCCCGACAAGGCGCATAGCGAGGTCGATTTCAGCATTCTTCACATGAGCCTCTCCAAGGTGCATGGCCGCTTTGGCATCAGCGGCGGGCAGATCCAGTGGAATGAGGCGGACGTCACCAAGTCCACGGTGACCGTAACCATTGACGTCAACACGGTAGACACCGGCGTGAGCGGGCGCGACGCGGATCTGAAGAGCGCGGGCATGTTTGACGTTGCACAGTTCCCCACCGCGACCTTCACGAGCACCAGCGTGGCCAAGACCGCAAACGGTCTCACCGTGAACGGCAACCTGACATTGCACGGCGTGACCAAGCCGGTGGTGCTGCAGGTTGAGGGGCCCATGGGACCAGTCCCGGGAATGGATAAAAAGCCGCACGCAGGTTTCTCCGCGACAACCACGATTAGCCGCACTGCTTTTGGCATTGGAACGAAGTATCCGACGGCTGTACTCGGAGATGATGTGCCGTTGAGTATCGAATTGGATGTCGCGAAGCAGTAACCACAAGCCGGCCCCGAGTCGCCAGCTCCAGAAAATCAACCGAAGCACGTCAGCGAGCGGAACAGCGCGCTGAAGGATCGACATGGCAGGTTTGAAACGCGAAATCGCACAGGAGCGCCCATTCTCAAGCAAAGAAGAAGAGGCGTTCCTGAACCTGCTGCGTACTTCCGATTGCCTTCATCGGGCTTTCCAGCGTGGAACGCGGCAGTGGGGTGTTACCTCTACTCAATACAACGTGCTGCGAATCTTGCGCGGAGCTCAACCGCAGGGTCTGACGTGCACAGCAATCGGCGATCGCATGATCACGGCGGAGCCGGACATCACCCGCCTGCTGGCGCGCATGAAGGTGCTGAAGCTGATAAAGCAGCAGCGCGACAAACGCGACCGGCGCGTGGTGTGGACGCAGATCTCAACGGCAGGATTGGAACTCTTGGAAAAGATGGATGCGGAGATAACCTGGATGCCGCGCGAGTTACTGGGACACCTGAATCCCAAAGAACTCGACCAACTGATTCGGCTTCTGGAACTGGCGCGGAAGAATTTCACCGGCGCGCAGGAACCCGTGAGTTGCACTGGCGAACGGTGCGACGTGGCAGAAACGGGCGAAAACAGCCACTAAAAACTTCGGCGCCGCCCGCGGGCAGCGCCGTTGTCGATGAATCGATGTCTGCGAATCAGCGGGCAACAATCTTTTGCGCGACAATGACCTCGTCGGCATCGGATTTGATGATCTTGTTGTGCAGGCAGTAGAGGGCAAGTTCGAGACGGTCTGAAACTCCCAGTTTGTCGTAAATCTTGCGCAGATAGTTCTTGATGACCTGTTCGGTTGTCCCGAGCTGGAAGGCGATCTCCTTGTTGCGCTTGCCCTGCGTAATGCAGGTGATGATCGCGGTTTCCTTGGGAGATAGCCGTGGCTGAGTGCGCGGACTAACGAGTGCAGCCGCCTGGGCGCGATATGCGTCGATTACCCAGTTCACGGCCTGATTGTCGATCCATGTCTCACCGGTTGCAATGCGACGCACGCATCGCACCAGCAGATCAGGCGAAATCGACCGTGAAATGATGCCGCGAACGCCGCGTCGATAGAGATCGACGGTCTGGCTTTCGTCGCTGCCGAGCGCCTGGACGATCAGCTTGACATCGGGGGCTACGCGGAGGACGTCCGGGATAGCGGTCGGTGCACCGGTTAGCAAACCACCTTCGATAAGAACGACGTCGGCGGGGTGACGTTCGAGCGCTGAACGAAGGTTTTCCAACGAGTCGGCTTGTGCAACGACGCGGATATCGTCTTCGAGCGCGAAGATTTTGCGAATTCCGACGCGGTAGATTGCCTGTGAGTCCGCAAGAATAATGCGAATGGTCCCCGGCTTGATCGGAGCGTCTAGTATTTCGCCATCAGGTGTTTCGTCGAGAAGTTCCATAAGTGGCTGCTGCAGCCGTCAATTCAGCGCTTACTGCTCCACGAAATGATACTCATCGATAGTGGCAGCAGCCTGATATTGACTTTGGCTTATGGAGCAGCGTACCACACGTCCACGACAGTGAACTAACACATCCTGGGGAGTGCCGAGCACACTTCCGGGCATGCGCAAATGGAAATCGAGTTCCTCGCCAACGGCAAGCGGACCGGTAAGTTCAAGCAAAACACCGTTCGCTGATACGTTGCGGGTAACGGCGGGATGGTCATGGAGTTTGTCGTCAGCCATCTCGACGGGCAAGGAGAGCGGAAAACGTACCGCGCAACGAACTTCTTTCAGGAAATTGCCGCGGCCAGTTTGGCTCATTTCTTCGGGTGCGTCTGTTTTGGAGATCTCCATCATGCTGATGTCCTTTTCCCGCTTATACGTCCACATGCTGAATGTATACAACTTCTGCAGTAGAACCTAGAGCACGAAAGTTTAAAAGTAGTAATCGTGTAGGTAACTCTGCCTGGGGAAAACGGCATCAGAGGGCGTGCAGAGAATACCAAAGACGAGCAATTGAACCTAAGCGATCATATATAAAAAGCCGCTGATCCTCCCACCCATTCCTGATTTTTATTGTGGTCGACGCCCATCATCTTTCCGCGTCCCAGACGCACGAGGGACAAGGCTGGAGTCAGGGCGCCGTCATCGGGCCATATATATAGAATGCGGATCTCCGCCTGAGTGAGCCCAAACGGTGTTTCGATGGTGGGCTCAAATCGCATCCGTTGCTGCACCAGGTACTCGCCGCGGTCCGCAGGTGGAATTGCCTCAAGACGTTCACGCGACGGTTCAAACTCGATTCCCTTGCCAGCAAACGAAAACAGCGGTTTGAGCAGAAGCTCTTCGTATCCTGCCGCATCGGGGTGCGCCGGCATGGATACTCCAGCATTTGCGAGAAAGTCGCGTCCGGAGCCGGCGAGGAACTCGTCGACGAAGACTGCCGGAGGAACAACTGGGAAGCGCCCGGCCTGTGCCAGCCACGGAATCGAAAACTTGCTGATAAGGAAATACCAGTTGGGGTGCCCGGCCCATTCCACATCCCAGGAACGCGAGAGATCGAACGGCAGCCGTATATTACGAGCAATCAGTTCGTCGGCAATGGCCCGATTATAGATACGGTGTATGGGAGTGAGTTGCCCTGAATGGTTGCGGTAGTACAGCTTGTTACCGCGGGGTTCGAGCAGCGCGATGTCGACCACCGGGATGCCCAGACGCTCCGAGGTTACGTGGAAGTCCGGGTAGGTCTTCTGGTGGAGCGGGTCCACTTCGGTGAGGACGACGTTCTCCGGGTCGTGCATGCCGAGGATGGTTCGCCGCAGCAGATTCCAATAGGAAGATTCATTCAGCCCCCCCAGAAAACTGCCGAGCGATGAGGGCAAGTCAAAAGCTTCACGATAGGCCTTGCAAAGTTCCGCTTGATAGGCAAAGACCGATGGAAAGGCCTGGATTTCGACGAGCCGCGGTACCAGTTCACCTGTCGCGTCGCGGATGAGGGCGAAATCCGCTGTCAGAAAATGCGGGTGGGTTGTCTGTGACGGCACGTCGAAGCCTGCGGGTATCGCCTTACGAGCGGCAGCCAGATAGTCAGGGTTCGAAATCAGGTATCGAGCCAGTGTTGACCCCTGGTCCGCCATCTCATCGAGCAATCTTCTGGGAATGAAGATTGGGGTTTCGGCCACTCGAAACTGGATCGGCCCTCCGCATTGGCGATCGAGACGTCCCAGCAGTTCGGCATACCCCTGAGAAGAGTAAGTTGCGTTGAACGAATTGCGCAGTTCAGGGATCAATCTATCTCCTGCAATCAATCGCTTTCATCAATCGGCCGTTGAATCGAGAGGCTGCAGTCTCCACTGCATGCCACAAGAGGGCTGCGGGAGATTGTATCCGAACGGCGAGAGGCATCAGCAAGGTAACGGTAACGTGACCTTTTCGTCACCGTTACTCGCCTTTTCCCACTATATAGTACAAGATAACGTTATCTGGCAATTTATTTTTGTCACTTCAGTACTTTTGTTGTATCGAATTGCACTGTTTGCGTTAGTCTTCTTGCAGTTTTCGTTGTTAACACTGAGGAAATTCCAAAATGTCTTCGTCATGGTTGAAAGTTTCATGCGTGGCTCTTGGTACTGCTATGGCTGCGTTCGCAGCTAATGCGGTCGCAGCGCCCTCGTATTTTCATTCGGCACAAAGTGGATTTGCGGCTACTTCGCCAGTCATCGTGCAGCCACCGCCGCCGACCGGTAAGGGTTCCGGTTCTGGGTCGAGTTCCGCAATGATGTCGCCAGTCATTGTGCAGCCACCGCCGCCGACTGGTAAGGGTTCAGGGTCTGGGTCGAGCTCCGCAATGATGTCGCCGGTCATCGTGCAGCCACCACCGCCGACCGGTAAGGGTTCCGGTTCTGGGTCGAGCTCCGCAATGATGTCGCCAGTCATCGTGCAACCGCCACCGCCGACCGGTAAGGGTTCAGGCTCCAGCTCGAGCTCCGCAATGATGTCGCCAGTCATCGTGCAACCGCCGCCGCCGACCGGTAAGGGTTCAGGATCCAGCTCGAGCTCCGCAATGATGTCGCCGGTCATCGTGCAGCCACCGCCGCCGACCGGTAAAGGTTCAGGATCCAGCTCGAGCTCCGCAATGATGTCGCCAGTCATCGTGCAACCGCCGCCACCGACTGGTAAGGGTTCCGGATCGAGTTCGTCCAGTTCCTAGGCTGTGTCGTCTGTCCTGGTTTCCCCGCCGCCGACGACGGGGAAACTCGCCGGGTAACACATCATGTTCGAAAATTAGCGAGAAAAGGTGCCAGGACTGCTATTCTCTTGCTATTCGTCTGTCGATAGAGAATTGGCGGGAGGCGGACGGTGACCTTGGATACTACATTCTTTCTCGTCGGAATTCTCGTAGAAGCAGCCATCCTTGGGCTGCTTATTTTTCAGCGTATATATAAGAAACTTCCCCTCTTTACAGCATATGTGGCCTGGAGTCTGGTCAGCGACATCGGATACCGCCTTCTGCGCCGACAATTTCCAGATTCCGAATTTCGCATTTACCTTTTGAGTGCTGTCATTGACGCTTGTTTTGTTTTTTGCGTCCTCATTGAAATATCAATGTCGGTGCTCGAGCCTATTCGATCTTCGCTCCCTCGCTGGACGGTTTTTGCGGTTTCCGGGCTCATTGCGGCAGTCTGCTTCATCATCTGGCCTTTCGCCAAGTCACCTGGAATGGAGGACGCTGGGCGCATCTATCAGTGGATTGATCACCTTAATTTGACGACTGCTGTAGCTCGAGTTCTCCTTTTCCTCCTTTTGGCCGGTCTTAGCCAGCTGCTCTCTCTCGGATTACGCGATCGCGAACTCCAGCTTGCCACGGGGTTTGGATTCTATTCGCTTGTAGGGCTTCTCGCGGCAATGCTCCACCACAGCGGGACGGCCGTTGATCCCAATCAATTCCACAGGGTCGATCAGATTGTGACTGCAAGTTACCTGATCTCGCTGATTTATTGGGCTTTTAGCTTCTCCCAAAAAGTTCCGGAGAGACGCGAATTCACGCCGCAGATGCAGAGCTTCCTGCTGGCCATTGCCGGTGGCGCTCGCAGCACACGGATGGCAATGACCGACTCGAGTTCAAAGGGTGATCGCAATCCCCGACGGTAAACTCATAGGCATTTTGCGCGGTACGACTCAAAACCCACATTCCAAAGCTTCTTGGTTTGCGATCAAGGAGCTATACCCAGACCCGAAAGTGTCATTTACTCTTGTCTTAGGTTACCTTAAGTTACTCATGTGACCATAAAAGTGGGTTACCCCGGGATGGGGCAATTGCGGGAAAACGAAGAAAAAGAGCCCACAAGATTTGTCTTTTCTGTTAAAAGTGTTAGGAACCGTGAAAAAGCGTCCGGAATATCACGGAATGTCAGAATAGTTACCAAAGACCGGACTGAGGGCTACCAATGATTTTCCCGTTGCTTCAACTCGGTGCAGTCCTTCTGGTTGCTTTGTATCTGGGCCGCTGGCGATTGAGCGTTCGTCGCCGCAATACTCAATCTTGGGATGCGCTGATGTCTCGGCTGAGGCCGGACTGGAGCGCTCGCGAGCTAAGTGATCAGTTTCTTTGGAAAGAAGGTCTGACTTCTTCGCCCGAAGATACATGGACCCGGATGGAAGGTCCCCACGGTCTGTGGGTGATGTACCAGAATGCCAAGGTCATGCTCGAAATGGCGGACTATGCTTTCCGCAATTGCGAAAATGTTGATCGAGTTCTGGTGGAAACACTACGCAGCGATGCGATGCAGATTAGAGTTTGCGTGCTGATGGCTCTCGCACAATACGCATTCAGCCATGCGAGCGAAGGTGTTCGCGTGAATGCGTTCCGTGCGGCTTCGATGTACACAGGGATGGCGGCAAGAATGACGCAGCTGCTGCAGGAAAATGCGGCGGTGCTGGTCCCTGATTTCGTCGCAGCCATGTAGTTCGAGTTTCTCTTCACGATGCAAAAGCCCCGGCGACTCGGGGCTTTTGCTTTTTGGGCTGAAATTACCGTCACTCCATTTGGACACCGGGCCGACTTAGACGGGGTTATCGGCGAGGAATGAGTTAATTCGTGCGTAATCTTCTTCACTCAGGCGAAATTGAAGAGCCGGAGCGAGACCTTCGACCTGCTGCGCGTTTCGACCACCAACGATAGCGCCGGTGATACCGGGATGATGGAGAGTCCAAGCCACTGCGACAACGCCGGGCTCTACATGGTGAGGCCTTCCGACTTCTCTAAGCACCTCAACCAGGCGCATGTTGCGGCTGAGGCGGGGTTCATTGAACTCAACCGCGCGCCGCCGCCAATCGTCTTGCGGAAGGGCTGCAACGCGATCCGCAGTCATCTTCCCCGTCAGCAGGCCGGAAACCATGGGGGAATAATTGATAACTCCAATGTGATTGGCTTTGGCGAAGGGCAGGATCTCCTCTTCAACGGCACGCCGCAGCATGGAATAAGGCGGTTGCAGGCTCGTAATCGGGGCGATGCTCTGCGCCCTTTTCATCTGTTCCACGTTGAAATTCGATACGCCGATAGAGCGCACTTTTCCCTGCTCTTTGAACTTTGCCAAGGCCGCCCAGCCCTCTTCGATTTCGGTCTCCGGGTTGGGCCAGTGAATCTGGTACAAGTCGATCGTGTCGCGGCCAAGACGACGCAGAGAAGCGTGGAGCTCCTCTTCAAGGGACTTGGCTTTAAGCGAGCGATAGATGGTCCGGTCGTCGTTCCAGCGCATCGAGCACTTGGTAAACACCAGAGGCTTGTGACTGCTGGTTTTAAGCGCGCGGGCCACCACTTCTTCAGAGTGTCCAAGCCCGTAGATTGCTGCCGTGTCGATCCAGTTGATGCCGAGGTCGAGAGCGCGGTGGATGGCGGCGATGGACTCATTGTCGTCCTGCGGTCCCCAGGCAAATTCCCAGTTTCCGCCGCCGATGGCCCAAGCGCCGAAGCCGATGGGAGTGAGGTGCAGGTCAGAGTCGCCGAGAGTGCGAAGATTTTCTGTTGCAGAGGTTGTTGTAGTCATAGCATTCCGTTGGATGATGCCAGTTGGCAATAGGTGCAAACAAGTGAGCAGTTGGAGTTTACATCAACAATCATCGATAAAACCTCGATGGTTGCACAATGAAGGGACATGAAAATCAGGGTCATGAATCAGTGACATGTATCACTTCCCGGCAATTACAACCATGTAAGACTTCTTTCATCACAATGAACAGGCCGCCCAAAGCCGATTTACTTCAATCACTGCACGAGCAGCTGAAGCACTTTGATCACAGCCCGGATTTCGGGGATGCCGAAGCGGTTGCTGTCATCCGAAAACATCTCCTGCTCCGCATTCGTGAGGCCGAGGGTGCCTTGCAGAACCGGGCATTTGTCCAGTCCGACCGTAGCAGTGAACGCCCATTTCAATCTGAGGCGGCGTAAGAATGTCGATCTTTGATTATCGCAAGCCAGCGGAGAATCATCCCCATCGAAATCAGCTAGAGGTACTGCAGGAAACGTTGAGAAGCCTAGAGGCTGAACCGGGCGAGACACCCCGCACGGCGGATCTAAAGCGGATACTGGCTGACCGGATCGCGAAACTGGAACGCAAGACAGCTTAAAAAAAGAAACATTACCTTTTTTCTTGCATCTTTTCTGGTCTGTCAAGTTATCGAATATGCAAGGACGAATGCAATATGCACATCATTACAACTATCTACTTTGCGGAAACAAGAAGATTGATCGACAAGGCGCGTGTAGACCGACAGCTCGAGGTGTCTGACCTTAAAGATTCCGACCGTCAGTGGGTCAGCATCTACGAAGGGAAAAACCGCGTAGAGCCGATTGATCAGAACGACTAATAAGCTCGCACTCGCAGTCCATTAATCAGTTCGCGTCCCCAATCATTGGATGTCAGATCCTTGGCTGTGTGCTTCCGCGCCTCTTCATCGCACAAACAGCTCGAGCCTCGCGGCACACTTGCCGAGAAATATCTGCGCGGTTGTGCATCTTCTGGGCTCGGTGAGTGTTCCAATACTGCAGACGCATTAGAACCCGCGGGTGGCGGACATTTTAAAAATAGAGCGGTAGAAAGAGGCAAGAAGATGGTTATCGTTACCAGTATCTATTGCGCAAAACTAGAACGTGTCCAGGATGCCTTCACACATCAACAAATAGAGCCTAGCATCGCGGACCTTAAAGATGCCGAGCGGGACCTGATGAGCGTTTATCAGGGAACGAACCGCACGCAGCCGATGGACGGGGAACGTTGAAGACTATCAACTGAAACTGTCTCTCACAGTTTTTCCCAACTCCACATTTTGGATGTGACTTCCTTTGACAGCGGGAAGCCGAGTTTATGAGCGATCATCGCGACCTGTCCGCGATGGTGGGCCTCGTGGACGAGCATGTAGCTCAGCATCGCAGTCACGTCTCCGGGGCCGACGGGCCAGGGCCTCGCCCAGCCGTCGCGAACGAATTGCTCAATGCGTTTTCCTTTGTGGATGCGCCCGGTCTCGACGTCCTCCAGCATTTGTTCACAGAGCACAGCGCTCGCGGCCAATGCCTTGCGGGCCTGCTGCGGCGTGCAATGCGAGCGATTGAGTTGCGCGGGGACTTTCAGATGCGGAGCCGTAAGCCTGATCCACTTCGCGCGGACATTGTGCATGTGGGTAAAGATCGCCGCGATGGTGCGGACGTTGCCGGGTGGCTTGGCTGTCCATGCAGCGGGGTCGAGATGTTTGATGAGGAGCTGGTTGATGCGCTCGTTGACAGCGAAGAGGCGGTCTGCAGATTGTTTGACTTCAGGCTTGGAATTCGAGTCCATGGACTGGGATTGACGCGTGGACATGGTTCAAGATCCTTGATCTATCGTACTGCTCCGCTCAGGATGACACGTCGTGGGTAGGTTGGTGAGTGACTGGCTTGTCCGGTTTTACGGTGGTGTTTGAGCTGCTTATGCTGCGCTGTCGCTTGGGGTTCCAACTAGCTGCGGCGACTCGTCCAGCGGTTCGGCTACGGCGGGATGCGGTTCCACGTGGGCCTGGGCTTCAGAGATTGCGTCTGACAATGACGTTGAGATGTGCAGCTCTTCTGTGCGGCTGATCATCTGCGCGGCCTTGGCGGGATCTTCGTTGTAGTGCCAGATGCCCATGACGATTTTGAGCGCGGGATTTGCGCGGCGCAGGCTGCGGAAGATGCGGTTGGCGCGCGCCATGGCCACGGGCGGCATTCCGGAAAGAAAAACGAGATCGGGCTTCTGCTCGGCGACGGCCGCAACGGTCTCGTCGATGCGCTGGATGGGGATGCAGGTGGCACGGAAACCTGCCTGGTCGAGCACCTGCGAAAGCATGGTGGAGATGAGGTCGTCGGATCCGTCGCGCACAGGAATAACAACGACACTGGGGGCGGCCATGGGGCTTGCAATCAGGGATTGGGAGTCTGTGCCGGCGTTTTCGCCATTAGGCCCAGCGGGCGCCAGTTCGGCCTTCTCTTCCGCGGCGCGAAAGCCCAGTTCGTCCACCATCTCAGAGGTGCTGGTGCGGATGAAGCGGACAGTGGATTCTTCGAGCTCTCCTTTTTGGCGCTCCATCTCAACCAGGGTGAGAGCAGGGATGAGGATGGAATCATAGACAGCCGCGAGCGATTCGGATTTGAGGCAGTTCTGCAAGATGTCGGAAGCTTCGCGTTCGTCGTGGGCGAGCATGCGCTGGAAGAACGCGGTGTAAGGCGGAATAACCGGCTGATCACCAAGCAGAACTGTGAGGAATTCAAGCGACGGGACATGGCTGCCCATGACCACGAGGCAGACGGTCAGAGGAACGGAGAGGATGAGGCCGACGGGGCCCCAGATCAGCGTCCAGAAAGCGGCCGCGATGAGCACCGCAAGGGTGGAGAGGCCGGTGTGCTTGCCATAGACGTGGGGCTCGACGTAGTTGGCGGTGACAATTTCAAGCAGTACGAAGACGCCGAAGATTTCAGCGGAGTGGCGCCACCCTGAGAAGACAGCGAGCGAGAGCACAGTCGGCGTGAGTGCCGCGATGGGGGCTCCGACATAGGGCACAAAGCGGCAGAGGAAAGCGAGAGCTCCGAAGAGGAACCAGTGCGGCAGCCCGATGAAGTAGAGCGCTATGCATACAAGCGCTCCGTAGGCCACGTTTACGGCGACTTGGAGGAGGAAATAGCGGGAGATGCGGCGGCTGGCGTCGCTCATGGCCTGGGTCATGCGCGAGAGGTTGCGATCTCCGGAGAGATGGATGAGGCGATTGCGCAGGTCTTCCCGCTGCAGGAGAACGAAGAAAGTGAAGACGACGGAAAGTAGCGCGGTGGTAAGAGGTTCAATGACGCCGCCGAGCTGATCGAGGCGTCCGGTGGGGCGACCTACTTCACGGACCTGTACGGGATGATCAGGGCTTGCTCCAAGGGGCTTGGCTTCGGATTCGCTGGGGGGAGGGATGGCTCCGGTGGAGTTGGCGATGCCGAGTTCGTTGCTGATTTGCTCGATCTCTCGCTGAGCGCGGCTGTAGGCCGAGTTGCTGGGGCTATGCAGCGTTTTCATCTTCTGCGCAATGTTGCCGCCGTAGGTAGGCAGGTCGTTAGCGATGGCGACAAGCTGGGTGAAGATAGTCCACGTACAAACGCTGAGCAAGCCGGCAAAGGCAAGGATGACGCACAGGGCGGCGATGGGGCGCGGAAAGCGCAGGCGCTCGAGCATCGCCACCACGGGCGCGAGAAGAAAGGCAAAGAGAACCGCAAATCCCAAGGGGAGAAGGAGGACTTTGGCCAGGTAGAGGACAGCGATAGCGAGCACCGCGATGGTGATGAACCAGAGTTGCGACAGCATACGTGCGGTGGCTGAGGGATTCAATTGTCTCTCCGACGGTTAAGCGCAAAGTTCCTATGAAGTGAGATGCGAAAAGAAGCGGACTGGGGATGGCTGAATCGAACTCACGAGCTAAGAAAGAGAATGAGAAAGAAAACATCGGATAATCCGTGCGGGCAGAAGTGCAGCTGGCAGTTTAGACTTTTGTTTTTAGTCAGGTAGCTATTGGCTTCGCGAAAGGCGTTGGCGGATGGAGAACTGCGAGGATTTCAGGGATGATTCGAGGATAGATGCGCCTGTACGAGGCTTCCTCCACCGAGCCGCTGGCGCTGGTATAGATTGCCTGGTACTGACGCATGGCGCCGGAGCCAACTGCCAGTCTCCGCTGCTGATGGCGCTGGCAGACGCATTCTGTGCAGCTGGCGTCACCGTGTTGCGCTGCGACCTGCCTTTTCGTCAGGCACGGCCGCATGGGCCGCCACTGCGAACTGCGGAGAAGGATCAGGAAGGCTTGCGTGCAGCAGTGGAAGCAATTCGACGTCAAACTACCGGAAAGATCTTCCTCGGTGGACACTCGTATGGTGGCAGACAGGCATCGATGCTGGCTGCGCGTGAATCGGAACTCGTGGAGCGGCTATTGATGCTTTCTTATCCGCTGCATCCGCCCAAGCGTCCGGACCAGATGCGAACGGCGCACTTCCCTTCTCTGCTAACCCCAGCATTGTTTGTAAGCGGCGAGCGCGATGGATTCGGGTCGAAGATGGAGATGGAAGCTGCACTGAAATTAATACCCGCAAAGACAGAGTTGTTGATGGTTGCCGGTGCGGGCCACGAATTGATGACCCCGCGAAATCGTGCGGATTTGCCGACGCTGGTGGTCGAGGCGTTTTTAAAGTTTGCAAACGGCTAGGCCGCGCTCGATGCCCTATGTCTCAAACACAAGACCCTTCGACTACGCTCAGGACAACCTCTCGGCGCGCAGTGCTACGCTCAGTCGCGTTGCGGATTATTCCCGCGTAACTTTGAAGCCTTGTTTCTCCAGCATCGCCGGCACGCCCTCTTTGCCCACAAGGTGACCCGCGCCGATCGCTACGAAAGTTATGCCATCGCCTTTCAGCAGAGTCTCAATCTGCGTGGTGAACGCTTCGTTGCGCTTCACGACGAGAGTCTGAAAGAGGTCTGGGTGCTTGTCACGAAACTCGGCGTTGTTGAACTGGTCGAGAGCATCGACATCGCCTGCATACCAGGCAGCTATAAGCTTGTTGAACTTTTCGACACCGGTGTCAAAGTCGTCGAGTTCGGAGACAAGATAGTCGACCTGTGCTTTGTCACTCATGTCGTCGAAGTAGTGAAGCTGTTGCTCGGCTGTCTCGAAACCTTTGACGGGTTTATTTGCGCTCACGAACTGAGGTTTTAATTCCAGTTCGACGCCGCTACTGGGATCGTAACCAGCCTTCATTAAAGGCATGAGACTAAGCGTTAAAGCAGCCAGCCATGGTTTGAATGGCTCAAGCATCGATTCGCCACCAGGAAGGCCCGCCGAAGCTGCGACCTTGGTAAGCTTAGCGAGTTGGTCGGGAGTGAGTTTGGTGGATAGAGGATGGGCCTGATCCAGGCCAAGCTGCATGATCAGCGGCTGCATCGCAGCGGCGTCGTCGACGTTGGGGATCTCAAGATAGAGCGTGCCGCTTTCCTTGATGGCAGCGTCGATTTTGGCGGAGTGCCACGACTGACCTTTTTGAAGCGCGTGAACCGTTCCGAAAAGATAGACCGTAGCGTGGGGACCTTTGACAACCCAGATGGCGGGTTCGGCGTGTGCGGACAGTGCAGGCGCGATGATCGATGCGAGAAGTAAGACAAGTGAGACGAGTCTCGTGGCGCGAGGCATGGGAGCTCCTGATCCTGTGAGTATATCCGGAAGGGAGCGATTCTCAGCACAGCGTCGGAACAGAGATTTTCTAAGCATTGATCCCAGCGCGCCGCTGTCTGGTGTGAGCGGCGCACTGGGCACGAGCTGATATCCAAGTCGATTAGTGCTCGATCGATATTGGAAGTTTCAGTCTCAGTGTCAGGCTTGCTCCATCTCCATCTGATGCATGATCGTGATTGGGTTTTTTTTCATCATGATCTTTATGGTGATGCTCTTCCTCGCCAACGTGCACATCAACGGACTCTGAGGAGATTCCGTTGGCGATTACCGCCAATTCATAGTGTCCATGGGGGAGATGCGCGGGCACAACAAAATGGGTGTGATGGACTGCATGGCCGGTGGCAACTGCCATTGTCGAGTGATTGAAGGTGCGGCAGAACGCGACACCCACGCCAGCGGGACCCAACAGTCTGACGAGCGGGTAGTTGGTTGCCATCTGCGCGTCGTCGCCATAGGCGTTTGCCTGCGATAGACCATTTAATTGCATGCCGTGCAGACGGAACGTTCCACCCGGATGCAGGTGTCGCGGCACCTCGGTGATGCGGGGACGCCATGCAGGGTGCGGTCCGCCTGAAGGCGTGTATATCTCGATGGTGCCGGTACAGTTTGAATACAGTACGTCGCCGCTAGGCAGCAACAGCAGGCGAGCATTGTAAGTAGGTTGGCCGGCGGCGCTTGCAGGATCCGCCTGAGGATGCAGATGCGCACCATCAAATTCGAAGAAATGTGTGGGCGGTCCTGACCATCCTGCTTTGTACGGACCGACAGCGCAAAGCACCGAGCCATTGGGCAGAAGGCATGCAGGCGCATCGAAGGCGCGCATCAACTTGCCTCCGGAGACGGGGAAATCAGGGCCGGGAATCCAAGTGCCCGGTTGCGTGGGATTGATCGGAGGCAGATACACCGCGGTATGTCCCGTAGCTCCTGCGCAAAACACGCGGCCATCAGGCATCAGCACTGCCGGACCAACCTCGATGGAAACACCCGGTTCGTTCAATACCAGGTCGTGGCCGGGAGGTGTGGAACCCGCGTGAATCCACTGGTTATTCGCAATCAGATACTTCTCAGCGTGGGGGTGATTGTTGACTTCTGCCACGATGATCGTGCCATCGGGCAGGAGCGTCCAGCTTTCTTCCGAACTTGTATCGTGCTTATGCGCGCCGGGAGTCCAGGTTCGCGAAATGGGATCGAAGATTGCGGTCTCCACGGTGTTAATGTTTCCCATCAAAACCTTGCCATCAGGCAGCACGCAGGTCGGAGCGTCGCCGATGTTGGTCCAACCCGTTGGCACGGGAACACTCGACCAGGAATCGGCCACCGGGTCGTAGATTGAGCATGCCAGAACATCAACGCCCGCCGCGCCGCTCACGTTATACTCGCCGCCGGCTACAAATACGCGGCCATCACGAAGCACTGCGGAAGCGAAATACAGCGGTGCATCCACCGGTCCGTTTTGCGCCAAAGGCGCGTTTGAGGGCATCGGCGTCAGCTTGTGCCAGGTGCCGTTCGCATAATTCATGTAGGCGTCCGGCACCAGTCGATACCAGTTGGGGGTGATTGACCCACCCGCATCTTCATACTCATGACACATCACACTGCCATCGGTCAGCAGCAACATCGTGTCAACAGAAACCGGAGGCTGATGTCCGAGGGGATTCCATGTTCCAGCCATTGCGTTCCTCCTTCTGCGTCTCACGTACGAAACCGCTGCGTGGAAGCCTTTCGGGAGCACAACTCTTGATGTGCTTTTACACCGAATTCCTGCGGCTTATAGAGCGCGGCGGGTTCGTCTATATAGTGACTTCGGGAGGGCGATCGTTTCTGGTCGGGCTCAAATGCGACACAAGTCCTGAAAGTAATTCTTCATATCCTGCGGCACTATAGCGCCGCTGGTTCGCGGGATGTCATGCCTCCTGATAGTTCATGTTGTTGAGATCTTCGATGAGGCTGGGCTGTGATGTCGGGTGCCATCCAAGCTGCTTCTGTGTCTGCGCGCTTGAAGCGGGTAGGTCGCCCCCCACAAACATTCCGAGCCAGCCAAAATGCGCGGCTGCCTCCTCCGGAGACATCGAGACAACCGGCACCTTCAGGCCACGGGCAATTGCCTCTGCGATATCCCGCAGTTTCACACCCTCCTCTGTCACCGCGTGATAACGAGCTCCAGCAGTTCCCTTTTCCAGTGCCAGCCGATAAACAGGTGCGGCCTGCAGCACATGCGCGGCAGGCCAGCGGTTGAGTCCCTCGCCGACGTAGGCGGATACGCCTTTTTCGCGCGCTATTGCAATGAGATAGCTGACCAGACCCTGCTTGACGCAATCGTGAACCTGCGGAAGACGAACCACTGAAGCTCGAACCCCCTGCGAACTGAGCGCATCGGTTGCCTCCTCCGAAGCTACGCGGGGAATTTGAGAGCTTGGCCGGTCTTGTTCCGTGGCAGTACGTCCAGGGGCAGCGATCGCGGTTCCGGAAGTGATAATCAACGGCCGGTTCGATCCGGCAAGCGCGGAGCCCATCACACCTATGGCACGCCTGTCGATCTCGCAGATTTCCGCGAACTTCGAAAAGTCGTGGATGAATGCCAGGTGAATCACTCCATCCGCCGCAGACGCTCCACTGCGTAAGCTGTCCAGATCCTCAAGATCGCCACGATGTACCTCAGCGCCAGCCGCGAGAAGAGACTTGGCGCCCGCATCGCTGCGAGCCATGCCGAGCACCTTGTGCCCAGCATGGATAAGTTCGGGAACAAGAGCAGAACCGATAAACCCTGTAGCACCGGTTACAAAAACGCGCATTCGATTTCTCCTTTAGGTCGCCATGACCGCGTCTGCAGTCCGGCTATTATCAAGATGGAGATCGAGGCAATACGATCTACGCTGATAGTCCGAATTATTGGCTCAATCGTCCGGAGGCTGCCGTAAGGCTCACATGGACCCGCTCTCAGATGTATTGTCGCTGCTGAAACCGCGCAGTTACATGTCGGGAGGCTTCCGTGTGAACGGCAATCTCGCCGTCAGATTTCCGAAGCATCAAGGCATCAAATGCTACGCCGTGGTCTCCGGAGAGTGCTGGCTTTCAATGGATGGAGTTCCCGGTCCAGTGCACCTCTCCGCGGGAGACTGTTTCCTTTTGCCGCGGGGATTGCCTTTTACACTCGCCACGGATCTGTCGCTTACGCCTATCGACTTCCACACAATTCTCGAACAATTGCGGAACGGCGAAGTGGTCGCCTCCAATCCAGACAGGGAGAGCTACATCGTCGGAGGGCACTTCCTCCTGACAGGAAGCCACGCCGATATTTTTCTCGGATCTCTTCCGCCCATCGTGCATATTCAGAAGGAATCAGATAAAGCAGCGATGCGCTGGTCGCTCGAAAGGATGAAAGAGGAGCTCCGCGATCCGCAGCCGGGTGGATCGCTTGTAGCCCAGCAGCTCGCTTACATGATGATCGTCCAGGCACTTCGTCTGCACCTGGCCGACGAAGCGAGAGGCAGCGTTGGTTGGCTCTTTGCCCTCGTTGATCCCCAATTGAGCCAGGCAATCACTTGCATCCACGAGGATCCAGCGCATCGCTGGACCATACAGGAACTCGCAGAACGTGTCGGGATGTCGCGCTCGATATTTGCGTTGCGATTCAAAGAGAAGGCCGGAGCGACACCGATGGAGTATCTGACGCGCTGGCGGATGCTGCTGGCCGGCGATAGGCTGAACACGTCTGATGATTCAATCTCAGCGATCGCGCTGTCGCTTGGCTACGAATCCGAAAGCGCCTTCGGCAAAGCGTTCAAAAGAATCATGGGCTGCTCGCCACGACAATACAGCCGGAGACCAAAGGCGCCTGCAACTGATGGCAAAGCACAATCAGGCCCCGAGCGGACCGAAGCAATCGCAAGTTGAACTTAGGCAGAGATCAGGAATGTGCCATCGCGCATGATCTGCTCTTCTCCATCGCCAAACTCGAGCCAGATGTTGCAGCCCAGTCCAACCACATCGATGTGAGTGCCGGAGCGCCAAGGTGCTCCTGTGTGTTCGCCGTATGGATTGCCGAAGGCGATGTGAATTCCGGGAAACTTTTCGTCCTGCAGAATATTGCCAATGACGCGCGATACGCCAATGTTGGTCCCGATCGCAAATTCACCCACGCGGTCGGAATTCTCATCGGTGTGAGTGTACGCCCAGAAATCCTGCTCGAGTTTCTTGTTCGAACTGGTGCAGGAGACGATGCGGTTGTTCGCGATCTGGATGGTCAGCGGCGCGGCCTCAAGCAAGCCGTAGCGTGCGCACAGCCAGTCGCCCACAACGCCATCTACAACGAACGTGCCGTTGACCTCACCGGGAGAGGTGAAGCATTCGCCACCGGGTAGATTGCCCCATTTTTCCTGTGAGATGATGCCGGAAGTCTTGAACCATTTGTACTCCGGATTCATGTCCGCGACGATGCTGGTGCCTGCAGGAGTAGTGGCGCGAATGCGGCGGGCGCGACGCACACGATCGAGAACCTGCTGCGAGAGACGATCGACCTTGTCGTAGTCCGCACGCATGCCGTCGCACATGATTTGCGGCGTGATGTTGACCATGTGTGCATGGCGCATTCGCCGGCGGTTCACAACGTCGGTCATCTGCATTCGTGAATGCAGTTCATTGGGCTGAACCTGAACAGCAAAGATCGAAACTTGTGACGTCTCCATGTCTTCGAGAACGGCGGCCGGCATGTCCGCGAGCGGGCGCTGCGCAAGATCTTCGAGGATGAAAGCGTTGAAGGGACATCCGCGTTCTGCGAGTTGGGCCGCGATTGAAGCCGCGATTGGCTGCGTTACGCGATCGGCGATAAGAGTGACCTTCTCGTCAGGCTGAATGCGGAGGCAGGTGAAGACGGCGGAGCGGGCGCCCGGAACGAATTCTGCAGGGTAAGTTTGCGAAAGTAGATGCGCGGCGGTGGTGGTGAGGCTTGCGATGATCGTGCTCCGTCGGGATAGGAATGGGCGCGGGCGCGTAGGCGCAGTGGCCGCGTGTGTATAGGTTATCGGAAAAGTGACGCGATGGGAACGCAGGATGAGCTTGTTGTTTTTAGTCGAATCCCAGTTGCCCGTAACGGCTGATGCAACCGCTTGCAATGCAAGGACATCTCTCCAGTACAGACGCGACAAAGGCTGCGGAAGGCAGGCGGCGTTTCTGAGCGAAAGACGTGGAAGATGGAACCCCTTTTAACCGAAGAGATGAGCGCAGGCCTGGATGAGCCCAAAAGCGGCGCAATTGACGGGTCTGGTGGAGCCCGGGCACGGCGGCAGCGGGACCCCATTGTGCGGCTGCGCGGGGGGCGCGAGCACAATCTGAAGAATGTCGATGTAGACATTCCACGCGATCAGCTCGTGGTGTTCACCGGAGTGTCGGGATCGGGAAAATCGTCGCTGGCGTTTGGAACCTTGTATGCCGAGGCGCAGCGCCGATATCTCGACAGTGTTTCTCCTTATGCGCGCAGGCTGTTTCATCAGCTGAGCACTCCGGATATCGACTCGATCGAAGGATTGCCGCCGGCAGTGGCGCTGCAGCAGCAGAGAGGCTCGCCAACGACGCGTTCCTCTGTCGGCAGTGTTACAACGCTGTCGAATCTGATTCGCATGATGTATTCACGCGCGGGCGATTACCTTCCCGGACGGCCCATGCTCTATGCGGAGTCCTTCTCCGCCAATCGAGCAGAGGGAGCCTGTCCGGTGTGCCATGGCCTCGGACATATCTACGAAGTCTCCGAAGAGTCCATGGTGTTGGATAAGTCGCTCACGATTCGCAATCGCGCGGTGAGTGCGTGGCCAACGGCGTGGCAGGGACAAAACCTTCGCGACATCCTAGTAACGCTCGGCTACGACGTCGACAAGCCGTGGCGCGAACTGCCAAAAAAAGATCGCGATTGGATCCTGTTTACCGATGAGCAGCCGACAGTACCGGTATACGCAGGCTTCACACCGGCGGAGACTCGGCGAGCGTTACGGCAAAAAATGGAACCGAGCTACATGGGCACGTTCACCGGCGCGAAGCGATACGTGCTGAACACGTTTGCGAACAGCCAGAGCGCCATGATGAAGAATCGCGTATCGCGTTATATGCTGAGCAAGCCGTGCTCCTCGTGCCATGGCAAACGGCTGCGCGCAGATGCGCTCGACGTGACGATCGGTGGATTTGACATTGCGGATATGGCCGCCATGCCGATGAAGCGCATGAATGGCCTGTTTCGCGGATTTCTCACCCCCTCCCGCGGTAAGAATCGCAATGTCGAGAAAGAAACAGTGCGCGAGCGTATCGCGAAAGATGTGGTCGCGCGCCTTGTCGTCCTCGATGACCTGGGTCTGGGGTATCTGTCGATGGACCGCAGCACGCCAACACTTTCTCCTGGCGAATTGCAGCGTCTGCGTCTCGCGACGCAGTTACATTCGAATCTTTTTGGAGTGGTGTACGTACTCGATGAGCCATCGGCGGGGCTGCATCCGCATGACACGGAGGCACTATTGCGTGCGCTCGATGCTCTGAAGGAATCGGGCAATTCCCTCTTTGTGGTGGAGCACGAACTAGACGTGATTCGACATGCGGATTGGGTCGTCGACGTAGGTCCAGGAGCGGGCGGCGAAGGTGGCGAGGTTTTGTACAGCGGTCCGCCCGATGGATTGCGCCGTGTGGATAAATCAGAGACGCGACGTTATCTATTCGCGGAGAAGGCAACGCCGGCGCGGCAGCCACGCGTGGCGAAGGACTGGTTGCATCTGAAAGGTGTGCATCTCCATAATCTCAAGGGGCTAGACGTTGCGATCCCGATGGGCGTGCTGACGACGGTGACGGGCGTTTCAGGATCAGGCAAGTCCACGCTGGTTTCACACGCCGTGGTCGATCTGGTTGCAGAGCATCTGGGCCAGAGTATCGAAAGCGCCGACGAGGACGATTCAATGGCGGAGACGAAGGCCGCCACCGGATACATTGCAGGCGGATTGAGCGGGATTCGGCGGTTGATTCGAGTGGATCAGAAGCCCATCGGCAGAACGCCGCGCTCAAACATGGCAACCTATACCGGAGTCTTCGATCACATACGGCAGCTGTTTGCCAACACCAAGATTGCGCAGCAGAGGAAGTACGATGCAGGGCGTTTCTCATTCAACGTAGCTAAGGGGAGATGCGAACGCTGCGCGGGGGAAGGATTCATCTGCGTTGAGCTGTTGTTTTTGCCCAGTGTGTATTCGCCGTGCCCCGTGTGCAACGGAAGCCGGTTCAACCAGAAGACACTCGAGGTAACATATCGCGGCAAGAACATCGCCGACGTATTGACGATGACCGTAAGCGCGGCAATCGAGTTTTTCAAAGAGGACGCGCAGGCATTGAAAACACTGATCGTGCTGCGTGAGGTTGGCTTGGGATATCTGCGCCTTGGGCAACCGGCAACGGAGTTGTCGGGCGGCGAGGCGCAGCGCATCAAGCTGGCTACGGAGTTGCAGCGCGCAGGGCGTGGGGACGCGCTGTATGTGCTGGATGAGCCTACGACCGGATTGCATCCGCTGGATGTGGAACGGCTGCTGGTGCAGTTGCAATTGCTGGTGGACGCCGGAAACACGGTGGTCGTGGTGGAGCACGACATGGAGATCATAGCGGCCAGCGATTGGATCATCGACATCGGCCCGGGCGCAGGTGACGAGGGCGGACGGCTCGTTGCTTCCGGCACTCCGCAGCAGATCAGCACCGACAAAAACAGCAAGACCGCGCCTTATCTGGCGAACCGGCTCAGCTTCTGATTCCTTGAATTTGACCAACTCCTGCCCGGGTCTTTGCGAACCTACCCTGAAAATGGTCTGAGACACTGGCTCGCACATCCGCTAAGATAGCGAACACGGTATTCCTAACCGAAAACTGAGATTCCTAAAAGACAACATAAACAACGCGGTTCCCTCCGGAACTCGCGGTCAATTGATTGAGGAGGACAGGTGAAGATGCATTGGACGCGGAGCGTTGCAGGTGCAGCGGGGATTCTAGCAGCGATGGCAGTCGCGGGCGCAGGTATGAAGGTGGCGAAGGCGCAGAGTACCACCGCCGAACAGCCCGACAAATATACGTGGCTTGAAGACATCCGTGGCGATAAGCCGATGCAGTGGGTGAAGGAAGAGAACGCGCGCACCGCGGCGGTGATTGAGAAGCAGAAGGTATTCGCACAGCTCGACGAGGATGCGCTCAAAGTGCTGGACTCGCCTGATAAGCTGCCGGGGCCTACGTTTCGCGGCGGCCTTGTATACAACACCTGGCGCGATAAGGATCACCTGCGCGGCATCGTGAGGCACACTACGCTGGAGAGCTACCTGACCAACGATCCGAAGTGGGAAACAGTAATTGATTACGACGCATTGGGAAAGCAGGACAAGCAGAGCTGGGTGGGCCATGGCCTGGACTGCATGGAGCCGGAGGAAGAGCGCTGCATGGTCGCGTTGTCTGTGGGCGGCGAAGACGCAGCCACTTTTAAGGAATTTGACTTGAAGACGGCGACGTTTGTCGATGGAGGATTTGTAATGCCGCGCGGAAAGCAACGTATGGCGTGGCTCGACAAGGACACTCTGCTGATCGGTCGCGACTGGGGTCCGGGCACGATGAGCGTCGCCGGCTACCCGATCACGATTCGGAAGTGGAAGCGTGGCACGCCACTGGAAAGCTCGGTGGAAATTTATCGCGGCGACGTCAACGACAACGGCTACGGCAACAATCCGGGGGTGCTGGTCGATGGCCAGGGAAACAAGCTGGCACTCATTGAACGAAGCAAAACAACATTTGAGAGCGAGTGGTATCTGCTATTGCCCGACGGCCCTAAAAAGCTCGGACTACCGTTGAAATGCAACGTGGAAGGGCTTCTGGACAATCAATTGCTGGTGTCGCTGCAGGAGGACTGGACGCCGGCCGGCAGTTCGAAAGGCTTTGCGCAGGGATCGGTAATTTCGATCGACGCCGCCGCAGCACAAGCCGACCCGGCTCACTTGAAGCCCATGGTGGTATTCACCCCCTCGGCGCAGGAGTTTGCGCAAGAGGTCGTGCCGACGAAGAATCATGTGCTGCTGACTACGCTGGAACATGTGCAGGGACGTGCGTACGTCCTGACCCATAGCAAAGACGGTCAATGGATGCGTAAGAAACTTCCAGTCCCCGATAATCAAACCATTGGAATCGTGACCACCAGCCTGCTGCATGACAAGTTTTTCCTGTCAGAGACAGGATTTCTTACGCCATCGAGCGTGCTGCTTGGCGATGCGGCGGATGGTTCGTTGAAGCCGGGCAAGACGCAGAAGGCCTTATTTGACGCTTCCCGAGATGTCGTGGAGCAGTTGGAAGCAACATCGAAGGACGGAACCAAGGTGCCTTACTTCGTGGTGCATCGTAAAGACATTGCGATGGATGGAAGCACACCCACATTGTTGACGGCTTACGGTGGCTTTCAGGTTTCGAATACTCCGTATTACAGCGCGGTGATGGGCAAGCTTTGGCTGGAGCGCGGAGGCACCTTCGTTCTCGCTAACATTCGCGGCGGCGGTGAGTTTGGGCCCGCGTGGCACGAGGCTGGACTGAAGACTCATCGGCAGCGAATCTACGACGACTTCTATGCGGTTGGTCAGGACCTCATCACGCGGAAGTTTACATCGACTGAGCACCTGGCCATCGAAGGTGGATCCAACGGCGGATTGCTGATGGGTGTTGAATTTACCCAGCATCCGGAGATGTGGAAGGCCGTTGTTATCCAGGTCCCATTGCTGGATATGCTGGGCTTCGAGCACATGTCGGCGGGATCGTCGTGGGTGGGCGAATATGGATCGACAAAAGTGCCGGAAGAGCGGGCGTTTCTGGCATCGATTTCACCGTATAACCAACTCAAGCCGGATGGGCATTATCCCGAGCCATTAATCTTTACGACCACAGCGGACGATCGCGTCGGTCCGGTGCACGCGCGAAAATTTGCCGCGAAGATGGAGGAGTACCACCTGCCGTTCTATTATGACGAGATCACGGAAGGCGGGCACGGCGCAGGTGCTGACAACAAGCAGGCGGCCAGAACGTGGGCCGAAGAATATACGTATTTGACGATGAAGGTAATGAACTAAAGACCCGTCGGTCGAGGCACCCATCTCTGAATTCTTCCAGGATGGGTGCACGACCTTCATTACGTCTGCGCTACGACGCCCGTTCGTTTGCGGTTGGACCCGTCCACAACTCTCTAGAAGGGGAATTCGCAGACGCGGGCCAGCGCCTCGCCTGCGCGATGCATATGATGTGCAGGATCAGGAATAGCGGCACCGCGAATGTAGGAATCAAACTCATGGGAAGCACAGTCATGGCATCAGACCCAATGCCGTGAGGATTGAGCACGGTGGCAAGGGTTCCGAGAGTGACAGCGTTCACCAGATCAACGATCCCCAGAATCTGCCAGAAAATGAAGCTTTTGCGGTGCCCCGGAACAGCCAGAGCAAGAGCCACGAATGGAGCGGTTGCTCCGATTGCGATGTCGCCCCACCCCGCAGACAGAGCAAACATGCGAGGAAGAATCCCGTAGGCAGCCAGGACGAGGAAAACGAATCCCTCGATCCTCCAACTCTGCGCAAGAGTCAGGATGCGAGGACTCAAAGACAGGGCGAACTGCCGAAATCCTGCCGAAGAAATGAACCACGCCAGAAACAGTAGGATCGGCGTCAATGCAGCCAGTCCGAGCGGCAGTGGCGGCGCGTTGTGAGCGGCCTTATAGACATGCAGAGCGGACGCTCCGAGTGAGAAAACGAACCACGTACAGAGGAGTCCGATGGTGAGCTTTGCGTATTTCGACATGGGACATTCCTATTCTGTGACTGCTGAAGCCACTTTGTTGGTCTGGGTTATCAGGGCTTGCCATGGTTCGCTTCCCAGCTTTTGCCGCAGGCGTGCCTGCACGTTCTGCCAAGTGGGAAGAGCGCGGTTGAGTTGAAGATGCCCATGTCGAGACAGGCGCAGTTGGCGTTCACGCCGATCCTTCCCCGGAAGCTTTTCGACCCAGCCGTGTCGAGCCATG
The DNA here is from genome assembly GCF_039994875.1 of Telmatobacter sp. DSM 110680. Lineage (GTDB taxonomy): Bacteria > Acidobacteriota > Terriglobia > Terriglobales > Acidobacteriaceae > Telmatobacter. Next base: position 4,836,067 of record NZ_CP121196.1, read on the forward strand.
ATGTCGAGTGTGCGTGTAAGAGTGGTGCTGTCCATCGCCAGAATCTCTCCCAGCTTTCCTTGATGTACAGTTCCAATTCGAGAGAGGGCTTGCAGAATTGTGAATTGCGTTGGTGTCAGTCCCAGCGGACGGAGCGCTTCGTCATAGTGCTGTGTGAGAGCCCGAGAGGCCCGGCGAAAACTTGCGCACAGGCAGTCCAGAACCGGCATGGATGAGCCATTCATGCAATATAGATGTATATACATCTATCAGCGATTCAAAAATAAGAACAGAATCGGACCGTGGTACATCCTGGTCGATTTTTTACAACAGCTGTGCCCGCTCCATGTTTCAAGCCGAGACTTCAGACACGCGCGAGTGGTCTCAAAATAGAAGCGTCGAGGCAGACGTTTAAGCAGCCATGATTTCTTGTTCTTCCAGGGCGCTGCGTAGCATTGGTTGACGCTTCCAATACGTGAGCGAGCGCCACACCCACTCCATGGGGCCGAATAGGAAATATCGCAGCCAGATGGGACTGAGGATGAGATTGAGTGTCCAGACGCATGCAACAACGACGTAGAGCTGGTAGTACTCTAGTTTGCCGTAGAGGCCAAATCCGAAGCCGTTGAAAAGAAGCGTGCAGCTAATGCTAGTGAACAGATAGTTACTGAGTGCGGTCTGACCAACAGATGCGACTTGGCGCGTCAGACTCTTGAACAGTCCAGCCTTGACGATCAGAACGACCAGGGCCACGTTCGCGACGGCGCCGGTGAGACGTCCAACCTGATACAGCACCCACCAGGCAGATTCGGGCTGGAAGTTATCGCGAATAATGCCCCATGCTTGAAAACTATTGATCGGAATGCTCAGTAGAAATCCTGCGGCAATCGTCCAGCCATAGACCCTGTAACTTAATGCTCCCGTGAGGAAGCCCATGCGATACAGGCCCATGCCGATGAGCATCATGCCGAGCACATCGGTAAAGCCCAGCATGTAGTAGCTTTTCGCCTGCGCTCGCGGACCCCACTGAATGCGCCATTTGAGCGCGTCGAGATAGCTGCCGCGCATCGCCTTGAGGTCTTCATCGTGAACCTTTTTGCGCCGATCTTGAATGTCAGTCCATTTCTTGAGTGCGTCTTGCTGCGCCTGGGACAATTTCTTACCCGAAGCCTGTACCGCCTGCGCCGCCTGCGCCTGATTCTTCGTGCGGATTCCATCGATCGCGAAGTAAGCATCGGAACCTACGCCGACGGCAAGCACGAGAACACCCGCCACAAACAAGTTGCGGAAGCGAACCTGGCGGCAGGGATAGAGGAAAAGCAGGGCCGTGAGCCCATACCAATAGAGAATGTCGCCTGTCCAAACAAAGTAAAAGTGGATGATCCCGAAGAGCACCAGCCACATATTGCGGCGGAGAAAGATGTCCGCCACATTCTTCGCACCGCGGCGATCGGCGCGCTCGGTCAGCAAGATAACTCCGGCGCCAAACAGCATCGAGAAGGCAGCGCGCATCTTGCCTTCAAAAAGCACCCAGCGAATGACCCAGGCAAAGATGTTATAGCTGCGATGATTGCCGACCATCAGCGGATTGATGTACATCTCAATCGGCCCGGAAAAACTCGAGATGTTCATGAACAAAATCCCCATGAGGGCGACGCCGCGAACGACGTCGATGGTGGGAATGCGCTCGCGTTGCATGACGGGACGGGGTGAAGGCTCTGGCGCGGGGCCTGGATCGGTGGCGACGGTTGTGGAAAGGCCGTTCGAGGTTTCAGCTAATGCAGTGGCAACTTCAGTGAACGCAGGTGTGGAAACAACATCAGTCACGGGGCGCCTCCGGGGAATGGATGTGCGTGGCCCTAGGGGAAATGATCTGCCAATTTAGCACGGCTTCGCATTCAAAGTCCTTGGAAAATGGTGCGATTACCGTCCCTGTGCAACACATCGCGGGTGGGGACCTAGAATGAGGGTACGCGGTCCCGTGTGGGATAGTGACGGCCGCGAATGTATCGTTTCAAAAACAAGGAGATACACCATGGGGTCAGCTGTGGCGGCAGTCGAACGGACGCATGAACAGAAACTGGATTTGCTCGCGGAAGTAGCGGTAAAAGTTGGATTGGGATTGGAAGAAGGCCAGGAACTGCTGATGACCGCCTCGCTCGATGCTGTCGCCCTGGCGCGACGGATCACCGAGCAGGCCTACCGCGCGGGAGCCTCGCTGGTAACCACGCTGTACATCGACGACGAGGCCACGTTGATGCGCTATCACCATGCTCCCGATGCGTCGTTCGACAAGGCCGCGAATTGGCTGTATGACGGCATGGGCGCAGCTTTCAAGAGCGGCTCGGCACGGCTGGCAATTACGGGCGCCAACCCGGCTCTGCTTTCGAATGAAGATCCCGGCAAGGTGGGGCGAGCGAATCGCGCAGTGTCGATCGCATACCGGCCTGCCTTGGAACTGATCACGCGGCACGAGATCAACTGGACCATCGTGGCCAGCGCGACGCCGGCGTGGGCAGCGCAGATGTTTCCTGACGATGCCCCCGATGCGGCTCTCGCCAAGCTGTGGGAGGCAATCTTCCAGACCACGCGCATCAACATGGAAGATCCAGTGAGCGACTGGAAGCGCCACGATGCAGGCTTGCACAAGCGCGCCGATTATCTGAATGCGAAACGTTATGCAGCGCTCAAGTATCGCGGTCCCGGTACCGACTTCACTCTTGGCCTCGCCGACGATCATGAATGGATGGGCGGCGGCACGACCGCGGGCAATGGCATCTACTGCATTCCGAATATGCCCACCGAAGAAGTGTTCAGCATGCCCCACAAGGATCGCGCCGACGGAACGGTGACAGCCACCAAGCCGCTGTCGCACCAGGGAACCATGATCGAAGGCATTCACGTGCGCTTTGCCGGCGGTAAAATCGTAGAAGCCCATGCCACGCGCGGCGAAGAAGTGCTGCGCAAGCTGATTGATACTGATGAGGGAGCGCGCAAGCTCGGTGAGGTGGCGCTGGTGCCGCATTCATCGCCGATTGCTTCGAGCGGACAGCTGTTTCTGAACACGCTGTTCGACGAGAATGCAGCATCGCATATTGCGCTCGGTCAGTCGTATTCGTCCACAGTGCGCGACGGCGACAAGCTGAGCAAGGAAGAGCTGGCAGCAAAAGGCGCGAACGAAAGCCTAATCCATGTCGACTGGATGATCGGCTCCGACAAACTCGATATCGACGGCGTTACGGCCACAGGAAACATAGAGCCGCTCATGCGCGGGGGAGAGTGGGTATAGGCAATTGGTATCGGCGGGAAACGAGCCAGTACACCGGTGCTCGACTCCCGCCTAATCCGCCGCCATATCCTTACCCTTCACTTCATGTCCCAGAGACGCAAGCACCGCCAACGAAACCGCGACAATGACCACAGTGATAGCCAGAACATTGGGATAGCTTCCCCACCTCTCCGCCGCTAACGACTGCGCCTTCGCATTCCACGAGGTCACCAGTCCGCCGAGTTGATACGCGAGGCCCGGAGCCGTTGCGCGCACTGGGGCGGGCGTCAGTTCCGCAAGATACGCAGGCACCACGCCCCACGCGCCCTGCACCATGAACTGCATGACCACCGCACCAATCGCCAACGTCAGCGCGGAGTGCCCATAGGCCCACGGCGGAATCGCGATCAGCGCCAACAGCGCCGCGACAACGATGGTTCGCTTGCGACCCCACTTCTCCGACATTGTTCCGAAAAAGATACCGCCTGCAATCTGCGCGAATCCGTAGATCACCCCGATGGTCCCCACCACCTGCGGCGTCAAGTGCATCTGCACTTTAAGAAAAGTCGGATACACATCTTGCGTGCCGTGCGAGAACGACATGAACGCGGTCATCAACACGATGAGAAATAGGAACGTGGGAACGAATGATTTAAGCGCCGCGAGATTTTTCGTGTAGGACTCGCGTTCCTGGCTGGTGCGCCGCTTTTTGGCAGCCGCAAGCCATACCGGCGATTCTTCAACGCGGGACTGCACATAAAAAACCAGCAGCGCCGGCGAAGCGCCCAGCATAAAGAGTCCTCGCCAGCCGATCGCAGGAAGAATCGTCGCCCCATGCCAGTGCGTCCCCGCGAACAAAAGGGCAAATGCTGCAGACGCCAGGATCGAACCGAACGCATATCCCTCCTGCAGAATTCCGGAGAAACCGCCGCGACCCTCCGTCGGCAGCGTCTCAAACGCCAGTGCGGCGCCCACTCCCCACTCCCCGCCCATCGCGATTCCAAACAGCGCGCGCAACACCAGCAGAACCCCCAGCGACGGCGCAAACGCACAGGCCAGTTCGATCACTGAGAAGCTGAGAATGTTGAACATCAGCACCGGCCTGCGTCCATAGCGATCAGCCAGCATGCCGAAGAGCAGTGCACCGACGGGCCGGAACATTTGTGTGAGGAATACGGCGCTGAAAACGTCCGACGGTTTGACGCGGAACTCCGATGCGATGGCGTCAACGCAGAAGATCAGCAGAAAAAAGTCGAGGCTGTCCAGCGTCCAGCCAAGGAAGGAAGCGATGAAGGTGTGGCGCTGCACCGGGGTGAGGCGCTGGAAGTCGCGGACGAAAGACATTAGCGGGAGGATACATCAGCGATTCGATTTCTCGATCAGCGAATCACCTGAATCATCGCGATTTCAACCGATAGCGAAGAACCGCGGATTGAATACGAATGCCTCGGCAGGCTCATGCGTAATACGCGCGAACTCAGAATGCGCGGGATTGAAAACAAAATTCGATTCGATACGATTGACCGCGATGCTGGGCACGCGCAGAACCGCGCTTCGCGCTTCCCTTACCCAGGTCTCTCCAAAGGCCTGCGAAGCGGGAACCTCGAGCCAGCCTGCCGATTCAATCGCAATATTGTCGGGAATGGTGATGCGTGTCAGAGAGCGCGGCGGAAGCTTGCGGCCTCCGGCGTGAATCAGCGTCTCCAACACCGCGAGACTGGCATGTTCGGCCGCATACAGCACGCGGGTTCCTGCCGGATGCCAGCGGCCCGGCTGCAGAAAGGCTCCCGTTGAATCGAAGGAATCATGCCCGGGACTGTGCATGCGATAGGCAATCAATGCGCAATCCCCTAAACTGGAAATCCGAATTCAAGTGCGGCAAGCAATGCTTCGATGGCACGGCCTCCGGCTTCGGTCCGCAGCATGGAGATCGGCGTGGCACCTTCGAGTTCAGCATGCGGCGCGTTGAGCCACTCGGTGGCTTCCCTCTCATTTCCCCAGATGCGTTCCGCGGTCGCCAGGATATGGCTCAGACGTATCGCGGTTTGGCTGGCCTGCGGGCCAAGAGTCTTGCGGGCGCGCTTCCAGGTTGAATCAGGGATAAGCTCGGCCCGCAGTTTTCCGGTAGGCAGAGGAGAGGTCGCCGCGACGCGAGCAAACAGGTGCCTAGCGTCTGCCTTTGCAAAGCCGCGCTCCGCTTCGAGTGCAAGACCTACCGCGCCGCGCCGATGTCCCTTCGCCGAGCTATGGCGGTGGCGCTTCACAGGCTTTTCGGCCACCAGTTCTTCGGCGTTTCTTTCGATTTCAGGAGGTCTCAATGTAAATCTCTCTTAGTTTCATATTAACCCATGTTGTGGGTCCATTTGAACCAATCGGCTCAACCTTTTGGATGCCGCGCGAACGCCATTCGACACACCAGAAGCCGAAAAGTTGCGCATATTTATTTCGAGCGATATTCCGCAACCTTCTCGTATAGCAGTGTTTGTACTCCACATGAGCGGCGCGGCAGGAAGCAGCAAGAGCCAAGCTTCCAAGGCCGATAGCTGGATCGGTTTTAGTCCGAAAGGACGGAGGATATATGAAGAACCTTGGCAAATGGATGTTGGGCGCGGCAATCGTGGCTGGCGGGTTGGGCCTTGGAGCGACCAAAGCCCAGGCAGCCGAATTCAGGGTCGTCGTTGGTGGGCCGAGGGCCTACGTTCCTCCTTGCCCCGGACCGGGATATGTATGGGTCAATGGCTACTACGACGGCGGCTACTGGATCCCGGGTCGCTGGAACTACGAAGGTGTCGCATACGGCTACGGTAGCGGTAACTACTACAGAAGTGTAGATCGCGATGACTACAGGCGCTACGATCGCGATGGCGACCGCCGCTTCTATGGCGATCGTGACGATCATCGCCGTTACGACCGCGACGACCATCGCGATCACGATGGCGACCACTTCCGCCACTAAACACAGGACTGTGCTTCGCTCATTGAACTGAATTGTCCTACTTGCCTCACGGCCTCTCCTCTGGAGAGGCCGTTCTTTTCTGGCTGGCAAAGACGCGACGAATCCCTACGAACACTGCCACCGGTACCGCGAACAGCAGTGAGAATCCCACCACATTCCCGGCAAACTCAATCAGCAACAACAAGGCTGTCTGCATGGCATCGGATTGCCCGGCGCGGGGGGCATGAGCTGCGGGGATGAATAGCGAAAGCACCCCCGTGGAGTTGCCGTGCCAAAGGCCGCCAGCCTCAAGAAGGATGGCATTCGCCGCGCCAACCATCGCTCCCGCAGCCGTGGCAACCAGCACAGGATGAGCTCGACAGATTTCAATTTTCCTCTTCAGCATCGAATCATTCTAAGGGGTTGGCCGGATCGCAGCTCAAATCTGAGCATCCCGGGCGCAACCTGGTTCTGACTGCACCTTGTTAAGTGCTTTAATTTAAGCGTAAAAGGAAAGTTTGGTCATGAGACCGCAACTTATTCCCAATTCAGTTGTTCAAATGTACAGCAGCCGGTAAAGTGAGACCCAGACCGGCACGTGCTGAGACGGCAACCCTGAGTCAAAAACGCGACCAGGCAGCACATGGAGGACGTAATGAAGAACTTAAAGTTAATGCTGTTCGCGACGATTCTGGCGCTGCCCTTTTTAGCCACAACTGTGGCAAAAGCGCAGGTCGCGGTAGGCGTGGGAGTTGGGCCGGCGGTGGTTGATGCGCCGGTAGAGTATGGTCCTCCCGTCTGCGACTGGGGCTACTACCCTTATTACCCTTACGGATGCGCCCCCTACGGCTACTACGGACCAAGCTGGTTTAGCGGCGGCATCTTCATCGGTGCGGGTCCCTGGTATGGATGGGGCTGGCGTCACGGCTGGGGTGGATACGGATATCGCGGCGGCTACGGATACCGCGGTGGATACGGATATCGTGGCGGCTATGGATACCGTGGCGGCTACGGCGCCGGGTATAGAGGCGGAGTCGGCACCCCTCGCGGCTTCAACGGTGGTAACCACGCCTATGCAGGCGGTGGATATGGCGGTGGCCATGTTTCTGGCGGCGGCGGAGCCCGTGGCTTTAGCGGTGGAGGAGCACGCGGCTCTAGTGGCGGCGGCGGATTCCATGGCGGCGGTGGGGGCTTCCACGGTGGTGGCGGCGGACATCGCTAAAACATAGATCCAAGGCTTAAAGCCTACATAAAGTTCGGGCCCGGTTGCTTCGGCAACCGGGCTTTATATTTGCGCCCGACCTGGCTTCCCTACCTGGGCCTCAGTGTCTGATATTTCGCAATGGTGTATCCCAGCGACGCGCCCAGCCAGACATCCGACGGGAAATGTGCTTCCTCTGTAATGCGCGAGCCGCTGATCGCGGTCGCCAGCGTGTAGCATAGCACTGGAATCCATGGCTTGCCGCGGTGCCGATACCGTTCCGCAACGACGGTCGCTACAGACCACACCGCCGTCGCATGACCGGACGGGAAACTGCTGCCTTTCAAAGGCGATTTGCCGCCATTGAAAAACGTCCCGGTGAAGCTGCCGTTCTGCGCCACATCGGCAGGCCGCTGCCGGCGCGTCACTGCCTTGATCGCCAGGTTGACCACGACGCTGTCTCCATATGCCTCAGCCGCCAGCAGAGCGGTATTCACTTCTCGGTCATCGTGGCGGATATAACCCGCTGTCATCAATCCGGCCGGGAGAGCGATCACTTCACCCGTGGAGATCATTGGATCGAAGACATCGTTGAAATCATCCCAATTCTTCTGATGTTTCTGAAAATACGGCATCGCATGCGGATCCGCATAAATCAGCCCCGCCGTTCCACCCACGATAATGAGCGCCGGAACCAGGTGATGCCCGGTGGCGAGCTGCTTAGGGAATGTCCACCAGATATCCTTCTGATCGTGCAGAAAATCGCCCGGAAGACTGCGCCATGTGGCCTCCCGCTGCGCTACACCTGTGGTTGTGTCGACCGCTGGACGCATAGTCTGACTGGGATCATCTGGCACAGCCGCGCGTGCCGGACTGTCCGGCAAAACGATCCGTTCTGGGACCGCAGCGGCGGCTGCCAGGCCCGGGTCGTCGGGCAGGTTGGACAAACTCTGGGCGCTGCCCTTATTCAGCGCACCAGCGAGCAAGAGAGAAGAAGCAGAAAGAAGAGTCAAATACTTCGTAATCCTAATCATCACGTCAGGTTGGATGCAGGATACGAAGGAATCTGTCAGCTTTTGCTCATACTCTCTTTAAACCAGAGCGCCGTTGCCGGCCGGAACAGAAGCCACGCAATCACACCGCATAAGGCTGCGTGAATCAAAAGCTCCGGCAAAGGATGAAAGATGCTGATGAAAACATGGAAGACTACCCATACCAGAGCCAGCCAGCGTGCCCAGTTCTGGCGAAGCAGCAGACCTACTCCACTGACCACCGCCGTCATCTCGGTCAGTTCAATTGCGATGGCATCGCGATGGCCCGCAGTCAACTCGTGGAAGTGGAAAATGAACCCCGCTACTCCTACGAGCAGATAGATGGCCGCAACAATCATGACCGCGATGGGCAGCTTTTTCATGTCAACCAGTATGCCCGATAAGCGCCGCGCTTAAAATGAGGAGTTGAGGAGAAGTTTCTTGCCAGCCTACGAATACCTTTGCGAACAGTGCGAGTGCCGCTTCGAACAGCGGCAGAAAATGTCCGACGCCGCAATCGACCAATGTCCGGAGTGCGGGGGTCACGTCAAGCGCCTGATCAGCGGAGGAGCCGGCACCATTACCAAGGGTGCGAGCCAACCCGCGGCGCCGGCATGCGCTTCCGGAGCATGTTGCGGCGGAGGTATGTGCGGCCAGAATAGCTTCAGCGAGAATTGATCACGACGACGTCACTGAGAATAGCGAAGGGCGGCAATCGCCACTTCTAATTCACAAACCGCTTCTTGACGTCGCTCGACGTCAACAAATACGGGATCAACGCGCCGGCCCAGATAAGCATCCGCACCAGCTCAACGTAAATACGCGTCATATCCTTATCGGGAAACATGGAGTTGATTACGGAGGTTGTCGCGACGCGAAACAGCACCGTGACTGACACGTAAGAAACCATCCAAATAGGAAAACGTCTGCTCCTCGCGTAGAAGAGAAAGTTCAGGACTATCGCGCTGGCAACAAGAAGAATATTCACTCCGATTTCGAAGTAAAGAAATTCCGGCAATCCAGGATGTCTCTGCGTATTTGCCTGGATCTGATCACTGAACAGCGTGGGAATCTCGAAGGTGATGATCGACATCACCCGGAGGATTGGGGCGACTACAAGACTGATCGCCACGACCCACAACCACTTCGAAAGAGCGGCCTGCCCTGGACCCGCCAGTGACTTCACTCCCGGCAGCGATGGCGTAATTGTCTCTCCCGCCGCTACCACGGCGAGATTCTTGTTGCCGCACATCATGCAGGATTGCACACCATCTGGGATATGCAGACCACACAATTTGCATTGCGTCGGCATCGGGCCCCCGATTTTTGGTTTTCACGATGATCGACGGGGTTCTTTAGACTTGTCAATGACTCAAAGGTTTACCCTTCGGTCACCATCGCGGGCGCCATAGGATCAGGTTTCGGCGCGAAAAAATTGCTATTCACGCGCCCCATCGATAAGTCCTACTTAGGCGCGTGGCCGATCAGGCAAAGGCCATACCCAGTACGGAATCGATCTGTTGCTTCATCGAGCCAAATCCAGCGTCTTGGGAGTTCGAAGACTGAGATTCAAGCCCTTCTCCCGCCAAACCTGCTAGAGGCTTCAGCGCGATAATGGCCGAATCGATCTGCTCCATGCGGTTCCGCAGACGCTTGGCGTCCTCAAATAATGCTTCCAGTTCGACCTTGGCCGCTTCCATTGCCGTGCGATAGGTGCTTGCATAAGACTGGTTGCTCATATTGCCCTCCATCCCAAAAAGTCTAACTTGAACGAGACCGGACGATGCATTGCACAAACTATGTGCCTGCAAGGACTTTCGTGCTAGAAGGCCCTACATAAAACTGGTCGACGAAAATCCGGAGGAATTCGACGATGCAAAATTCGCTCTCAATTTTTTTCATGTTCGATGGCAATACTGCCCACGCTATCTGCTAATGCAAGTGGGCCGCGGCCAACTTCAAGGTATTAACCTTCAGAGTTCAGGCCAGTCGGCGCACAAGCTGCCATCTGCATCTACGCGCAATACCATAGAAGAGATGGGCATGGACGCACCGATCGCAGAAAACCAGAGCTCTCCGTCGCTCCGCGTCCTCATCGCTGGTGGAGGCACTGGCGGACATATCATTCCTGCACTTGCCGTCGCCCATGAACTCGTCACGCGGCATCATGCCGACGTGCTCTTTCTCGGCACGCCCCGCGGCATGGAATCCCGCCTTGTTCCCGCTGCAGGATTTCAGCTCCGCCTCATTGATGTGGGTCCGTTGAAGAATGTTTCCCTTGCCACGCGCATTCACACTCTGCTCGATATTCCCAACAGCCTGTTCGCATGTCGGCGGCTTATTCACGAATTTAATCCAGATGTAGTTTTAGGTGTTGGCGGATATGCGTCCGGACCCGGAATGGCCGCAGCCCTTATGCTCCACGTACCCACCATGGCCTTTGAGCCCAATGCGATGCCGGGGCTTGCCAATCGCCTGGTGGGAAAACGGGTGCAGGCAGCTGCCGTTAATTTTCCTTCTGCTGCTCTCTACTTCAACAATGCTGAAGTCACCGGGATTCCGGTGCGGCCGGATTTCTTCAAGCTTCCCCCGGAGACCGCAGAGACCCCTCACCTGCTAGTCTTCGGCGGATCGCAGGGCGCGCGCATCTTCAACAACACACTGCCCGCCATCGCGCCGGCGCTGATTGCGGCTGTTCCCGGGCTTACGATTCTTCACCAGGCGGGCATGCGTCATCTTGAAGTCACCGAGGCTGCCTACAAGGCCAGCGGCGCCGACCCGGCACAGTGGCAGGTCAGCGGATTTCTGGATGACATGCCTACGCGATTCGCACAGGCCAACCTGGTGATGGCGCGGAGCGGAGCATCGACCGTCGCCGAACTTGCCGCCGCCGGAAAGCCTGCGCTGCTTGTCCCCTTCGCCGCCGCAGCCGACGATCACCAGACGCGCAACGCTGAAGAAATGGTCAGGGCCGAGGCCGCCGTGATGCTCAAAGAATCCGATCTGGCGGATCACCAGAAAGTTCTCGCGTGTCTCGAGGAATTGCTCGGTTCGCGGGAGCGGCTCGCCGCGATGTCGGCCGCTGCACTCACGCAGGCCCATCCGCAGGCAGCGGAAGATATCGCCAACCGCCTGGTGTCGTTGGCAACTCGCTCTACTACACGCTAAGCAGTTCGCAATTCTGTCGAAGCAACAAGGGCGCGGCTTTCGCCGCGCCCTCAATACATCAGCAGATTTTAGTAGGTCCAGTCAGCGCTGCTCACGTAAGCCGTTACGTTGGCGGTGCCGATGCTCAGGCCCGCGGTAAACTGCGAAACTCCATACACCTTGTTCAGAGCCGCAGCGGCCTTCGCATCCAACGTCACCTTCACGCCCATCAAGGCCAGGGTGTTGCCGTGCGTCTTCAACGGTACCGAAAATCCGGAGGGCAGTGTCAGGTCAAACAGTGGAAGGCGGCCCACCACCTTGTTGTCCACCACGGCAACGCCGGTGATCATGGGCATCGAGCCAGTGGTGTCAATGATGAAGTCCTGCAGCCGGACCGTTGTTGAACCACCTTCAAAGGTCAGCCCGCCGGAGTGAATCAAGTTGCCCATCGCGGTGTCGCGGTCAATGACACCGGTAACGATGGGAAACGATACGACGCCACCCGACACCATCGTTGGATTTACCTGTCCTACCTTGACGCTCAGGGCCGTGAGAGCGCTGGTGAAGGTGCTGCTGAGGGTAACATCGGTTGCGCCCGCGTAGGCGGTAACGGTGCTTTGCGCCGAGGCGCTGATTGAGAGCAGGGACAACACGGCAGTTGCGCAGATCGACTGTGCAAGCATTCTCATCTTCATGGTTCTGGTCTCCTGGAATTCTTCTGGGAAGTTGCCGGCGTTGAATCCAATCCGGACAATCCGAAGATAGAGATGCTGGCGGCGTCATTTCCGGTAGCGACGACGAAGGGCCGGTTTTGATTGGGCAGACAAAATTCGAAAGCTTTCCAGCGCAGATGGAAAACTTCATAGAAGTCGATGACCGGCGCGCAATTTGAGCGTTCCACCGCTTGATAAGAATTCATGGAGTGCCCGGCGCAAGGCTGCGCTATACTTCTCGCCTTCGAACACTGCTGAGAATTTCCCCCCGAAGAAAACCTGAACTGAAAGTGGAGGTCTGCATGAGAGTCATGTCTACGTACAGCGTGCGTCCGGGCTGTATCAAGGAAGCCGCAGCGCGATTTCTCGCCGGAGAGGGAGCGCCCGTTGAGGGTGTGACCCTGGTAGGACGCTGGCACAAAACCGATGGCAGCGGCGGATTCGTTCTCTACGAGTCCGACAGTCCCGAAGCCCTGTTTAACGGCGCGATGAAGTGGGCCGATGTGCTGGAGATCCACAGCAATGTAGTGGTCGACGACAACGCCGCCGGCGCCGCCATGGCCAAGTACTACGGCAAGTAGTGCTGAGGAGCGGTCGACTGGAGAGTTGCTGGTTACTGGTTTTCCCAGGTCTCGGAATCGAGACCTGGGGCACCCCCCACCGGTATCTGGGAGCAAATTCCTTATCCCAAAGGAGTTAGGCGGAAGTCACCTGCGCAAATTACTCTTACCATTGAGCTTAGCGCCAAATTCTTCTCAGCGAGGGGCTTACGGATCAGAAAAGAGAGATCAGAAGACCGATCAAACATCCGCAAGGATCAGAATCGCACGGCACTCATTCATCTGACTTGAGTATGCGGAAACGCGCGAAATAATCTGCAAAAGATTTGCATGGATGCGGGAATTATTTTCTCTATCAGGCTTCGGCTTTCAGTTATCTGGGCAAAGACGATTACTGCCAGTAGTATCCTGCTGCTCGCAGGCAATCAATCTCCATCGCAATCGCTGCCATAATGAACGCGATCGCCACTGCACCGACCATCACGCGAGGAAATCGCTCGGCGAAGGTTACCGGAGCATTGCCTGCGAATTCGAAGAGAGGGCCGCACCACTCCGCGCCGTCCTCTGCCCTGTTCTCTGTCTCGTCGTGCTGCGATGGAAAGAGACCATACTCGCTGTCGCTTTTGGATTCAACGACGCGAATGGATACGGTGGCATGTATATGTTGCTTTTCTTTAGTCAGCATTCTGGCCTCACATCGCGGGGAGCCGGCAACCCCAATTACCGGCCCCTCACGGATACGCCACGCGACGTCAACCCAGCGTCTGCATCTGCGTGGACTTGGACTATAGTCACATGACTTTTGAATGGCAGAATGTGAGGCCGATCACAGCGGAATTCTGTCGCGGCAGATGAAAGGGTCGAGTTAGAGTTCGAGTTGAGGCTCATACGCAATGTAGGTACGGATAAACGTGGACCTGTCGAAATCGAGTCGTATTGGACTTGAACGAAGCGTGCGATACTACGATTTCAATGTCTTCACCCAAACCAAGTTCATCGAAAAACTTCGTTACATTCACCGGAATCCGGTTGCTCGAGGACTGGTGGAGAAGTCGGAAGACTATCGCTGGTCCAGCTTCCGCCATTGGGCTACCGGTGAATGCGGACCGGTCGAAATCGAGTCGCATTGGACCTGGACGAAACGTGGAGGGTCCGATATTCATACCCCACTCATGCGCAAACTGCGCGCATGAATGGGGCACCCAGTCTTACGCGCGGTTTGAAGTTCAATCCACTTTTTTTGAGATGTTCAGCAAAATCCCGATCCCGGCCAGGGTGAAGAAAAGGCTGGTGCCGCCGGAGGAGATGAACGGGAGCGGGATGCCCTTGGTGGGGAGCAGCGACAGGACCACGCTGATGTTGAAGAAGGCTTGCAGCAGGATCGCCGTCGTGAGCCCGAAGGCGGTGAGGCGCGCGAAGGGATCGGTGGAGCGGTAGGCGGTGCGCAGGCCGCGGTATCCGAGGACGACGAACAGCGCGAGGATGACGATGGCTCCGACAAAGCCCAGTTCCTCGGCGATGTTGGCGAAGATGAAGTCGGTGTGGGCCTCGGGCAGATAGAAAAGCTTCTGCATGCCCTCCATGTAGCCGCGGCCCGCAAAGCCGCCGGTGCCGACAGCGATGAGCGACTGGTTGATGTGGAATCCGGCGCCTTGCGGATCGAGGTCGGGATGCGCAAAGGCCAGCATGCGGGCGCGTCTCCACGGAACCCAGAACAGCAGCGCGGCCAGCGGTGGAGCGGCGGCAGCCACGGCGAGGAAGAGATACTTCCAATCCATACCTGCGAGGATCAGCAGCATCGCACTGACTCCGGCAACGACGAGCGCGGTGCCGAGGTCGGGCTGCTTCACGATCAGCAGTATGAAGACGACGGGCATCATAGCAGCGCGCAGCAGCGTTTTTCGCCAGTCGTGCATCTGGTCGAGCCGTGTAGAGAGGAACCATGCCAGAAAGAGAATGATGACCGGCTTGGCAATCTCAGACGGTTGGAAGGTGAAGAAGCCACCGAAGCGGATCCAGCGATGGGTATGGTGCGAGTCGCGAAAGAAAAGGACCACGACCAGCAGCAGCGTGGTGATGGTGAGTGCGGGATAGACGAAGCGCGGCGAGTTGTAACGCGAATAGTCAATGCGCGACAGCACGATCATGGCCAGGATGCCAGCCACAGCCCACAGCGCCTGCCGCATCACGAAGCCATAGGGCGAGTTGTACCGCTCCTGCGCCACGACTGCGGAGGCGGAGAAGACCATTACCAGCCCCGCCACGACGAGCAACAGGGTAGTAAAGAAGATCCACTTGTCGACGCCTACGCGCTTTGCCATTTTTGCTTCCTTGGTTTGGAAGGGTCTAAAAGCAGATCCTTCGCTCCGCTTACCCCACTGACTTTGTCAGCGTGGCCCCAAGCTGTCCGCTCAGGATGACAATTCCAGAATTGCTCGCTAATTCGGCACTGAAGTCATGCCCGATACAAACACTCTTGTGCTTGTGGCTATGGTTTCACGGGCGGGCTGTGGAGATTCGGCGCGGGGCTACGGTGGGCATCAAAGTGATTAAGCTGCGGGATCATGCTGTCACTGCGAGAAGCAGATCCTTCGCTCCGCTTACCCCACTGACTTCGTCAGCGTGGCCCCAAGCTGCTCCACTCAGGATGACAAGGCATTATTCAGGATGAAAAGCGCGCTCGGGATGACAGCCGCAGAGGGGAGAGTGTAAGGGTTTGATGACTGCGGAGTTGGCCGGGCATCTATGATGTCTTGATTCTGTGCCTAGACGTTCTGCCAGACCTTCCAGCCACGCCACTCATTCACCAGCTCTTTGAAGACACGGCCGCGATGCTCGTAACTCTCAAACTGGTCGAAGCTGGAGCAGGCGGGGGCCAGCAGCACCACGTCTCCCGGATGCGCTGCAGCGGCGATGGCGCTTACCGCCTTTGCGAGCGTTTCGCAGGAGTGAAGCGTGACCACTCCGCGCAGTTGCGACTCGATTTTTGCGGCGGCAGAGCCGATGGTGTAGACCGCCTTGACGCGCGAGCGCAGAAGCTCAGCCAGTTCGGTGTAGTCGGAATTTTTATCCTTGCCGCCGAGGATGAGGTGGATGTTGCCGGGAAATGCGGCGATAGCTTTGGCGGTCGCGTCGACGTTGGTGGCCTTGGAATCGTTGTAGATTTCGACGCCGTTGAGTGTGGCGACGTATTCGAGGCGATGCTCCACTGCCTTGAACTGCTCGACGGCGGCGCGAACGGATTCTGCGGAGGCGCCAGCCAGTCGCGCGGCACAGACGGCCGCCAGTACATTTTCGACGTTGTGCTCGCCCTTGAGCGGGATGCTGCTGAGCGGCATCACGGTTTCCGGCGCCACATCTTTCGCTGAGCGGAAGACGATAGCTCCACCTTCCACCCATGCGCCCAGTTCGACCGGATGTTCGAGAGAGAACCAGTAGACCTGCGCCTTGGATCGCTTGGCGGAAGCTGCGGCTCGCACATTGTCGGCATTCAGAACAACATAATCGTGCTCGTCTTGAGCCGCAAAAATCCGCTCCTTGGCTAAGGCGTAGTTTTCGAAGCTGCCGTGGCGATCAAGATGGTCGGGCGTGATGTTGAGAATGACAGCAATCGAAGGATGGAATTGCTCAGTGGACTCAAGCTGGAAGCTGGACACTTCAAGGACGGACCAGGTTGCGTCGGTCGCGTCGTCGATGAGGGCGACTACAGGAACGCCGATGTTTCCGCCGACGAGTGTTGGAATGCCGGCCTTCTCGAGGATTTCGCCGAGCAGCGAGGTCGTTGTGGTCTTGC
Organism: Telmatobacter sp. DSM 110680; assembly: GCF_039994875.1. GTDB lineage: Bacteria > Acidobacteriota > Terriglobia > Terriglobales > Acidobacteriaceae > Telmatobacter. The sequence goes on from NZ_CP121196.1 coordinate 4,852,694, forward strand.
CGTTGGAGCCGGTGACTGCGAGAATCTTGCCTTTGAGGAAGCGCGCGGCCAGCTCGAGTTCACCGATGATGGGGCGACCAAAGCTCTTGGCCTGCACAAGCTCAGGCGTATCGAGGGGCACGCCGGGGCTAACCACGATGAGGTCCTGGCGGCGAAACGTCAGCAGGCCATGGCCGCCGGCTTCCACGTTGATGCCTTCTTCAAGCAACGCAGGAATGTCTTTGGCCAATGCTTCGGCGCTGCGGATATCGGAGACCGTGACCTGGGCTCCTCGGCGGCGCAGGAAAATGGCTGCGGCCAGCCCGGATTTGCCGAGTCCGACGACAAGAACTTTTTTGCCTTTGAGCTCCATCATGAGGATCAGTCCAAGAATACTTTATCCCGCCCCGTTGCGGCTTGGCTGTCAAGGCGGATTTGCCGGATTGCGAGGCTATCCCTCTAGCGGAGCTTGAGCGTGGTCAGCGCGAACAGCGCAAAAACCAGGGCGCCGATCCAGAAGCGGACGATGACTTTGGACTCGCTCCATCCCAGCTGCTCAAAGTGATGGTGCAGCGGGGCCATCTTGAAGATACGTTTTTTGCGAAGCTTGTAGCTGCCCACCTGGAGGACGACGGATAGCGCTTCGAGCACGAAAATGCCGCCGATGAAGGGCAGCAGAAATTCCTGCCGGATGATTACAGCGACTGTGCCGATGGCGCCGCCCAGCGCCAGCGAGCCCACGTCGCCCATGAAGACTTCGGCGGGATGGGCGTTGTACCAGAGAAAGCCTATCGACGCGCCCACCATCGATCCGCAGAACACCGTGAGTTCGGCAACCAGGGGCATGCGCTGCAGTTCAAGATAGTCGGCAAACACCACGTGGCCGCTGACGTAAGTGAGCACTGTCAGTGCGCCCCCGGCGATGATGGTGCAGCCGATGGCCAGCCCATCCAGGCCGTCGGTCAAGTTGACGGCGTTCGATGTGCTCATCAGCACGAAGATGACGAACGCGACAAACGGTACGAAGGCGAGCAGGCCGAGATGCGGCAGAGTGCTTGGCCAGTGGTGCCACTGCAGATCTGGGTGGAACACTTTGAGGAATGGCACGCTGAGTTGCGTGGCGAACAGCTTGAACTGCGTGAGAACGACCAGCGCAATGCCCACGCCCGCCCCGGCCAGCCCCTGCCACAGAAGCTTGGCGCGGGCCGTGAGGCCAAGATTGCGGCGATGCACCACCTTGGTGTAGTCGTCGGCAAAACCAATAGCTCCGTACGCTAGCGTCGAACAGACAGCGATCCACACAAACGGATTGGCGGGATCGGACCAAAGGACGGTCGGCAGCAGGATGGCGATAACGATCAGCACGCCGCCCATGGTGGGGGTGCCCGATTTCTTCTGATGCGATTGCGGACCGTCTTCGCGAATGTACTGGCCGATCTGGAATTCGCGCAGCTTCTGGATCACGTAAGGCCCGATGAACATCGCGATCAGCAGCGCCGTTAAAGATGCAAAGACGGTGCGAAACGTGAGATAGCGGAAGATCCGGAAGGGATGAAAGAACGGGAACAGCTTTTCGTAGAGCAGCCAGTAAAGCAAGATAACTCCGAATCAGTGCGAGGATTCAGGTTGATTCTACAGGCCCGTATGCTTGCTGGATTGTGGATGCGGCGAATGCGTTGTGGTGCGCATCTGCCTGGTCAATTCCGCTTCAAACGCTTGCTGTCTGTCTGCGATGTAAGCCTTATAGCCGGTGGGATCGATGAAGGCGTTCTTGTCGCCGTTCTTGAAGCGATCGTATTTGCTGAGCAGGTCAAAATAGCCGCCATGAGCACCAAGAAAGACATCGCAAGGCAGGCCCTTCAAAACTTCGAATTCATGGCGATAGTCGGCGGTAATTTGTGGGTAGGTCTTGTTGTTGACGAGCTTGTAGCCCGGATTGATGTTGGGGCTGCCAACAATCACGATGTGAAGAACACGGCCGCTCTCCTTCTCGTCCAGCGTCCAGGTCGTAGTGCCCTTTGTATGGCCGGCGGTGAGATGTGCGGTCAGCGTGGTGCCGCCCAGCGAAACCGTGCTGCCGTCATGTAGAAGTCGGTCAACCTTGGTCGGCGAAAACCACATGGATTTATCTGTCGCATAGTGAAAATCATTGTGTCCGCCTGATTCGACTACAGGAACGTCCTGCGCCATCACCTCGTACTTCGCGCCGGTCTCGCGCTTGATTTCAGCGCTGCCTGCGCAGTGGTCGTAGTGGCCGTGGCTGATGAGCAGAATTTTTGTGTCGCTGAATTTGAATCCAAGCGACTCAATGCTCTTCTTGATCAGCGCCGGCGAGGATTCGAGATTGCTATTGATCAGGATGTTTCCCTGCGGCGTGACAATCAGATAAGCCGCCAGATCCTCGCTGCCCACGTAATACAGATTTCCGGCAATCCGGAACGGCGGGACCGCCTTGGTCCAGGCAGCAGGAATTTCTGCGCTGAGCGAAGCCAAAAACAGGCAACTAATCAACACGAAAGCGAGATGAGGCGCAAATCTAATCCGGGCGAGGATGGGACGAATCACTGGTTCTCTCACAATCAATGGTTCTCACTGGACGTGCTCTGATTCTTCAGCACTTCAATGGCGCGTTCGAGCTGCACTCCACGCGAGCCTTTGACGAGCACCACGTCCCCTGGCTGCAGATTCTTCACCATCCACTCGCCAGCTGTCGGCGCATCGGGCAGGAAGATGGCGGCTACCCCGCAAAGGCAGGCAGCGGCTGCGAGATGTTGCGCGTTACCACGCACGCCGACGACAAGATCGATTCCAGCTTCGGCCGAAGCCTTACCGCATGCGGCGTGGAGCATGGACGCGTGTTCGCCAAGCTCAAGCATTTCTCCCGCAACCAAAATGCGGCGTTTTGCCTGACGCGCGGCCAATGTGTGAATCATGGATTGCAGTGCTTCGGGATTGGAGTTGTAACTGTCATTGAGAATCGTGGCCCCATTGATCTCCAGTACCTCACCGCGCTTGCTGCCCGGCGTCAGCGACTCGAGCGCGGCGATTGCGGCGTCCATATTCACACCTGCTTCGAGAGCAACGGCGAGGCCGGCGATTGCATTCTGCGCGTTGTGCGCTCCAAGAAGGTTCAGCTTGAAGTTTCCATCGCGTTCCCCTGCGCGAAAATGCACATGCAGGCCCGCGGAATCTTCTCTTACATCTAGGATTGCCGGATCGCCGCATGGGCCGACGCCGAAGTAAACAACCTTTCCCTGAAAGTCCCGGCCAAACTGCGAAACATACGGGTCTGAGCAGTTGAGGAACGCGATTCCGTTTCCCGGCAGTGCGGCAATCAGTTCGTACTTCGCGCGCGCAATACCGGCCTGCCCCTCTGTGAAATTTTCGATGTGCGCGGTGCCAACGTTGGTCACAACGCCCCAGTCTGGCGAAGCGATGCGCGCAAGCGTGGCGATTTCGCCCAGATGGTTCATGCCCATCTCAACGACCGCGCACTCATGCTCGGGCTCAAGGCGCAATAACTGCAGCGGCAATCCGAAATTGTTATTGAGATTGCCCTGCGACTTCAACACATTGAATCTCGCCGAGAGCGCCGCTGCGATCGCTTCCTTTGTCGTGGTCTTCCCAGCCGATCCGGTGATAGCGATGACGCGCTTGCCCCACTGCCGGCGCACGTGCGAAGCAAGCGCCTGCAACGCGATCAGCGAGTCTTCCGCGATAAGTAGCGGAACACCCAGTGCTGCATCGGTCAGCGACGCTACTTTAGCGCGCGAGACAACAGCGGCAACGGCTCCGCGGTCAAGCGCGGCGGCTACATAGTCGTGGCCGTCGAGTCGCTCTCCACGCACGGCAAAAAACAAATCCCCCGGGGCCACCGTCCGAGAATCAATGGAATAGCCAGTAACGACAAGCGCTCCTGCATTCGCAACACTCGCCGGTGTTTCGAGCAGCGCGCCCGCGCCAACCGCTACCTCTGCCAAAGTCAACTTCATCGCTATCCACCGTAACCCAAATCGCGCAATGCGGCGAGTGCAACTTCTGAGTCGTCGAATGGAATTGTGCGATCGGCGAGAATCTGTTCCTTCTCATGCCCTTTGCCGGCGATCAAAACCACGTCGTTGGCCTTGGCGGATCCGAGTGCGAAGCGGATGGCAGCAGTGCGATCTGGCTCAACCGAGTAGCGAACGCCACTGGCCTTGAGTGCCGGCTCTATTTCATTGAGGATCGCGCGTGGTTCTTCCGATCGCGGATTGTCGCTGGTGGCAACCACGAAGTCGCTCCCCTCGCCCGCGGCGTAGCCCATCTTTGGCCGCTTGGTGCGGTCACGGTCGCCGCCGCAGCCGAAGACAGTGATAATGCGGCCGTCGGATTTGGCAACAAGCTGGCGCGCAAGAGCAATCAGATTCCGCAGCGCGTCGTCAGTATGTGCGTAGTCGACAATTACGGTGAACGGCTGCCCGCCATCCACCGGCTGAAAGCGCCCTGGCACCGGCGTGAGTTGCGGCACAGATCCGACAAGTTGATCGAACGAAATACCGCGCGCGTGCGCTGCGGTAAAGGCGGCAAGAAGGTTCAGAATATTCACTTCGCCGGCAAGGTGCGATCGGACCTCGGCCGATCCGGCGGGCGTCTCGATCTGCATGACAGCGCCGCCCGGTGTCAGTGTGTGCGACGCGGCGCGGAAATCGCCGATTCCAATTCCGTAGGTTCTAACTTCCGCTCCGGCGATGCGTGCGGCCCCAGCGAGTTCAGGAGTCCGCTCATCATGCGCGTTCAGCACAGCCACGCGCGGCGGCGGATACATGGTGCCTTCAAAGAGCAAGCGCTTCGCGGCGAAGTACTTCTCCATCGTCTGGTGGTAGTCGAGGTGGTCGCGCGTCAGGTTGGTGAAGATGGCGACATCAAACGGAACACCGTATGCCCGGCCCTGATCGAGACCATGGCTTGAAACTTCAGTGACGAGTTCCGTGGCTCCGCGGCTCGCGCCGTCGGCCATCAGCTCGAAAAGATCGCGGGACTCCGGGGTGGTGTGCAGCGATGGGCGGACCTCTCCAGCAACGTGGTACTCAATGGTGCCGATCAGAACTGTTTCGCGCGCGGCCGCATTCAAAAGGGATTCCGCAAGAAATGCCGTGGTCGTCTTGCCGTTGGTGCCGGTGATTCCGGTTGCCGCGAGTACGCGCTCGGGGTGGCCGAAGAAAGCAGCGGATGCCTCGGCCAAGGCGCGCCGGCCGTGCTCGACTTCCGCGACGGCAACCTCGGGCTTGTAGACCACCAGGTGATCGTAGGAGTGCGATGAATCCGTGATGATGCCAATAGCGCCGGCGTCGATGGCCTTATTGATATATCGGTTTCCGTCGGTCGAGCCGCCCTTCATCGCTACAAACACGCAGCCGAGCCGAATCCGGCGCGAGTCGTACTCAATACCCGTGATGGGCTGTGCGGCAGTGCCGGAGGATCCAACGGCAGTGATTTCGGCGATGAGATCGGGCCAATGCATGTCTGGATGATTGTAGATGGCGGGACGGAATGGTGCGTGTGATTACGCCGGTATCAGTTCCTCGGGCACCATTGATTGAGTTTCTCGAGGAATTCTATTCGTTGTTCCGCATTTGCAAATGCACGACGCGGGATGAAGAATGCGTTTCCGCTTCGGTTTACGATGACGACGTATCTTCCTACATCTTTGATCTCCTTCACCTTCCGCCATGGATAATCTGCTTTGATTCGCCCTATTTCGGTACTGATTCCCTTATCGGAGATGCTGAGCATTCGCTCCTTCGTCTTGGCGCGGATAAACATCCAGAAGAGCAGAACAAAAAAGGCGCCAATCATCCAAAGAAGCGCGAAAACGATGTCCGTCAGGGTCAGAGTCCGGGAAAATGCGCCTTTGCTCGAAAGGTAGGTGAATGCCGGCCACGCGGAAAGAATAAGAACGACCGTCAGCACTCTGGGAGAGCGCGGCAAAATGAAAAGAAATGTGCGAAGGATTTCAAACCGCCTGAGTGAATAGTGGATTGTCATTCAATCAACTCAACAACTCATCTTCCGCAGCGCACAATGATCTTCGTGCCGGTAGGCACCTGCGTTCCGGGAGCCGGAGCTTGTTCGCGCACCGTCCCACTGCCACTGATCTGCACCTGAAGCCCCGCGGCCGCCGTCATTTCGATTACGCTGCGGATTGGCAATCCCACCAGCGTAGGCACGCTGAATTTCTTTCCGTCACTCACCGTAATGTAGTTGGAAGTCTTTTGCGGCGGCGTCGTAGTCGCGACGTCGGGCTGATTCGAGGCCACTTCGGATCCATTTGCGGCAGCGTCAGGCTTGCCGCTTCCGACCTCAGTAGACGCCGACTGTGCCGCGATCTCCGGCGCGGGTTGCGCTACAGCCTGCTGCGGCTGCCGCAGCGGATCATCCGCCGGTAGATCATTGGCTGCGGCAAACAGCGCGTTTACCCGCGCCTGATCCGCATCCGAATCATCCTCATGAATCGGCTCGGCCTTCGCTTCCTTCAGTGGCGTTTTCGTTGCACGCACATCCACGTCGTGCGGAACGTTCAGGTATTCCAGAACCTGCTGGGCCACCTCGGAAAAGACCGGGGCCGAGACCGCAGTGCCGTAATAAGACGCGCCCTTGGGGTTGTCCATGATCACGGCCACGGCAATCACTGGATTGTTTACCGGTGCGATTCCGGCGAACGACGCTACGTGCATCGATTTTGAATAGAGATGCGTGACGGGATCGACCTTTTGCGCAGTGCCCGTCTTTCCGCCCGAAGAGTAGCCATTGAGCTGCGCCGGTTTGCCGGTGCCGTAGAGGACGACGCCCTCCATCATCTTGCGCATCTCAGCCGCGGTAAGTTCTGACAGCACGCGATGCGCACCCGTCGGCAGCGGATCAGGCAGTTCGTTCCCCGCTCTAAATGGTTGTGGCACCTGTGGCGCTGTAGACTTCTGGCCATTCGCATCGAGTTGGCCAGCCATCAGCACATGGGGCGGCAGGTAGACTCCCCCATTCGCAATCGTCGAAACCATCGATACCAGTTGAACTGGAGTTACGCCGACCTCCTGGCCGATCGCAATCGAACCAATCGAAGACGATCCCCAATGGGCGGGCTTGCGCAATAACCCACGCGTTTCTCCCGGCAGTTCGAGACCCGTTCGGCCCCCAAATCCGAGATCGTGAATGTACTTGTAGAAATTGTCCGGCCCCATTTTGAGCGCCAGTTTTACCGCGGCTACATCGCTCGAAACTTCGAGCGCCTTATGCACGGGAATCACGCCGTAGTGATCGGCCTTGTCATCGTGAATGATGCGACCGCCGGCCATTTTGATCTGGCCGCCCTGGCAGTCAATCATGTCATCGGGGTGCGTGACGCCCTGGTCAAGCGCGGCGGAATAGGTGACAAGCTTGAACGTCGAGCCGGGCTCGTAGACATCGCTGATCGCGTGATTTTTCAGCAGCGCCGGGGTCGTGTGACGAAACTGGTTCGGATTAAATGTAGGCCGTATCGCCAGCGCGAGAATCTGCCCGGTGTGAACATCCTGCACCACCACCGTGCCGCTGTCGGCATGCGTCCGCTCCATGTTGTGATCGAGCGCGCGCTCGGCCATGAACTGGATATTTTCGTCGATGGTCAGTTGCAGATTCTGGCCGGGTTCCGGTTCCTTGGCCGCGGAACCGATCACGCGACGGCGCGCATCCATGGCGGTAAACATGCGACCGGAGACACCGTGTAGCTTCGCGTCAAACTTGCCTTCGATTCCACCTAGTCCGTTGTCGTCCAGCCCTACATATCCCAGCACCTGCGCCGCGATCTTGCTGTCCGGATAGAAACGCTGGAACTCCTTCTGCGTATAGAGCCCCTTCATGTTCAGGGCCTTGACCTTGGCAGCGACCTCGGGTGTAACGCGGCGCGCGATCCAGGCGAAATTCTTGCCCTCGTCGAGCCGGTGCGCGATCTGGTCTTCGCGCGTGAGCTTGTCTTCCGGATCAGTATGCACGATCGCGGCAAGGGTACGCGCGGCGGTTTTCTGATCGTCGATCTCCGAGGGCACCGCATAGATGGAGTCGACCTGCACTGTCATCGCGAGCTCGTGCATGTTGCGGTCGTAAAGAACGCCGCGACGGGGCGCAACTTCAAATGTCCGCTGCTGCTGCTTCTGGGCGCGCTCAACGTAATCGCTGTGGCGCACAATCTGCAACCAGAATAGGCGCGTGGCAATCGCAACGGCCCAGAAAAGAAAGAAGCCGCACACCAGCCAAAAACGCGCCAGCTTCATCGGCATGGCGCGTGAGGTAACAGTGCGAAGACGGGTTGCGCGGAGAGCTGCCTGCATGTTTAACCAGCGATTCGACTTTAAGATTAGAGCATCGATGCGCGACACAATGCGGCGAATCGCACTATGCGCGCGTCGGGGTATCTGCTGAATAATCGGGCGCCGAAAAATCGGCCCAAGGTCGACGAAATTTGATTAGTTGACTGGGTTCGACGCCGGAGCGTTGACCTGCGCAAGCACTGGGGCACCATTGTCGATGTGCGTGGTGGCGTGCACAACCTGACCGGGCTGCGGCTCGCTCATTCCCAGCTGACGCGCCATGCCATCGATGCGGCCCGGCTGCGAGAGCTGCGCCTCGTTCAAGCGGAGCTGCCTGTTTTCTTCGCGCAGTTGATCGCGAACCTGCTTCTCTGACTCGATGCGATACGAATTCTCAATGGCGTTGAAGTGCTGCAGGCCATAGAACATGATGAGTGAGAACAGCACCGTGAGCGCGGCTGAGAAGGTGCGCATCTGCCGCGCGCGTACGGGGTCAGCTGCCTTCACCAGACGCGAATTGTCGATGTGGTGCGCAAAGATCACTTCCGGAGTGCGCACTCCGCGACGACGCATGGACTGCTGTGCCAACAGGGCGGCATTGCGTTCGGCCACGCGAGTGGCCCAGCCGGGTTTTGTATCGAATAATGTTGCGGTGCATGCAGCCATGTCGTTTCTCCTAGCTTCTAGCCGCTAGCTTCTAGCTGCTAGCCCGAATCTTGCGAATATGTTTTGCTCGACTCAGCAAAGTAAACATTGCTTGCTTTTGTCGGTCCTTCTCTTGTTGCGACTTACTAAGTGCCTTCACAGTAGCCAATAGCTAAAAACTAGTAACTGTCTTTTCCGCTGCTCGCAACTTGGCGCTTCTCGAACGCGGGTTGCGATCTGTTTCTTCTTCACTGGCGGTGACCGGTTTTTTGGTCAACACCTCAAAACTTCCCTGGTGCGCGTATTCGCGCAGAATGTCTTTCGCGATGCGATCTTCCAGCGAGTGAAAACTGATGACTACCAGTCGTCCGGAGGGCTTAAGCAACTTTGGTGCGGCCTCTAACAGCAACCGAATTTCATCTAACTCGCGATTCACGTAAATCCGGAGCGCCTGGAACGTGCGCGTTGCCGGGTGAATCTTGTCCTGTTTCATTGCTGGGGCGGCTGAAGCAACGATCCGGGACAACTGCCCGGTCGTTGAAATTGGCCGCCCGCGAACAATGGCTCTGGCGATTCTCCGCGACCTCCTTTCGTCTCCGTATTCGTAAATAAGGTCGGCAAGCTCGCGCTCGTTCGCCTCATTCACCACTTGTGCGGCGGTAGGACCGGATCGCGTATCTTGCCGCATATCCAACGGTCCGTCCGCCATAAAACTAAATCCTCTGCGCGCTTCGTCGATCTGCAGGCTGCTTACCCCGAAGTCGGCCAAAATGCCATCGAGCGAACCTGGCTTCACATGGCTGCTGATGGAACTGAAGGCCTCGCCGATAAGTTCTATTTGAGGTGCCTCGCTGCCGAGTTCCGCTCCGACCTGATCGAGCCGGATCTTGGCGAGTTCGAGTGCCTCGGGATCGCGATCGAAACCAATCAGGCGACCCGTCGGACCAAGGCGTCGGACGATCTCTGTCGCATGCCCCGCGAGTCCGAGCGTGCAGTCTGCAATGACACTGCCTGCGCGCACATTCAAAAACTGAATCGCATCTTGTAAAAGAACCGGCACATGACGTTCGCTTCGTGTCGACATGTGCTCCCCCTGAGGGGCAATTGGGCTAATCGCCCTTAGCTTTTGCGGCGAAGAATTTCCGCCATTGCTTTTCGATCGTCGGCCGTCAACAGATTGGCCGCCAGATTCTGTTCGAAGATTCCCCGGTTATGAACTTCCAGGTACGTTCTCATTCCAAAAACCGTTACTTCCCCATCCAGCTGCGCAGCATTGCGGAGAATCTGGGGGAGGAGTAACCGCGCCTGGTTGTCCATCTCCACCTGCTGCCCGTAATAGCTGGTCACGTTCAGGTACTTGCGAACCGCGTCGTCCATGGTGCTGGAGTCAGCGAGTTGCTGCTCCACCTTCTCCCACTCCGGCAGTGGCCAGATCTCGGCGGACTTGCCATCGGTGGACGTGACATAAAACTGCGTAACCGTGTTGGCATCCACCAGCTGCTTGAAGGCGGAGGGCAGCTTAAGCCTCCCCTTTTCATCAACTTTCGCTGGATGATTGCCCCTGAACATAAGTAGTAGTTGCCTCGTCCTCGGTACAAAAGCTGGTTCCAAACCTGCAATGCGATAGCTGATTCGGCCCTGAAATCGGTGAAATCGGAGTATTCTTACTTTGAAAGCGGGCTACTTACTCCCGTCTGCTCCACTTCACTCCACTTCAGACACGATAATAGCCCAGGGAGTTTTCCACTCCAACGTCTAAATCTGTTGAAACCCCGTTACTTTAGTGGGTTAGAGCCAGAAGGGGCGGGAATTCCCTCCACGGGAATCTCCTAATAGAGGTCGCGAAGCTGCCACCACAAGATGTAGTGTTTATACCTTTGATTACCGTGCGCAGGTAGGCACTGTTCAAAAGAGTCGGTTGGATTTATAGGGGAACAAAAAGCGAAACTACTCCGTGAGGGCGGCTTCGACTGGCTTCCGGCGCGAAACCACGATCCTCAACAAATAGATAAATACGAATAGATTCACCACCAGCAGACCCACACGCACAAACGTCAGCCGGTGAAATACCTCGAAGATCTCCCACGGAAGGAAGGACGCTGTGATTGCCAGCGTGAGGTATTCGCCCCAGGCCTTCTCAAGATAGAGTCCAATCCCCTCGAGAAGGCTGACACCCGCGTAGCTGAACGCGAGTGCGCCGATGCGCTTTAAGAGCGGATCGTTGATGATTGTCGCCCGGTCATAGAGGAAGTTGACGAAGCGTGACTCGGGATTGAACCGGAGCATATCGCCCAGGTGGCTGATGACGTCGTCAATGTCCTTGTGCATCAGGCGCAGCGCGCCTACACCGACCGCAATGAACATCGCAGCGAGAAGAAACTTGTAGGCTGCGATGAGGACGAGCCATCGATTGTGTTTCTGCCGCTCCAGCTCTAGGTGCGGATTGAAATCGCTCATGGTCTCTGGCAGTTCGAAACCTGAACGAACCGTCTCTTTCATCTTACGTGAGCCCGCATCCGGCAGTTCCGCCGAACGGAGACGAGCCGCCAAGTCTCTGTGAAATGCGGCGGGTTTATCGCCACCGCCAAAGCCGAGATGTTTTGTGGACTGGGTCAAAGTGCGGCTTGAACCCTCGCATCCATTCGATGTGCCGAAGCGTTCCATGAGAGTAGTCAATTCCCCCAATCGGAGGCAACACAACATGCTTCACGCACGTAAGACTTTTGTGACCGCGGTAACCGTTATCGCGATTTCCTGCTCTGCTGCATCCTTAATCGCCCAAAAAGACCCTGATGTAGGCGGATCCCCGATGTACGCCAACAAGAACATCGTCCAAAACGCCGTCAATTCAAAGGATCACACAACACTGGTAGCTGCGGTTAAGGCGGCGGGGCTCGTGGATACCCTGCAAAGCGCCGGACCTTTCACGGTCTTCGCACCCGTAAACGCCGCATTTGAGAAGCTGCCTGCCGGCACGGTTGACACCCTGCTGAAACCTGAGAACAAAGATCAGTTGGTCAAGATCCTCACCTACCACGTAGTCGCCGGCAAAGTGAGTTCGGCCGATCTCGTGAAGATGATCAAGATGGGCGGCGGCAAGGCAGAGCTCAAAACCGTTGAAGGCGGCAAACTCATTGCCTCCATAGATGACGGAAAAGTCATCCTTACCGACGAAAAAGGAGGCACCGCCACGGTGACGATCGCTGATGTATTCCAGTCCAATGGCGTGATCCACGTAGTAGACTCCGTATTACTCCCCAACTAGATCGTCTGGAACAATTGCCGGGCCCTCGGACGAATTCTGTATGCCCGGCTTTTGGTAAGGTCGAAATCCGCAAATGGCGTACAGATTTGCAACCAGCCAATGGGTTCCAATTCGGCAGGAAGTGGTATTCGCATTCTTTGCGAATCCCCACAACCTGCCGAAGCTCATGCCCGAGGCTTCACAGACGCGCATTGAAGAACTGCGCATTGTTCCGGCACACGCAAAGGGATCCAACACGGGTGGGGCCATCCCGCACGAACAGATTGCGGCGGGCATCGGTTCAGAGATTCTGGTAAGTTTTCGTCCCGTACCATGGCTGCCATTCCGCGCCAGCTGGCTTGCCCGCGTCACGAAGTTTGCCTGGGGCAGCCACTCTTGTGATGAACAGGTGCGCGGTCCGTTCGCTCAGTTTCGTCATTGCCATCAGACGCGTACTGAGATGCAGAGCGGTGTATGCGGCACAGTGGTTACCGACCGCATCATCTACGCTCTTCCCTTCGGCGCGCTCGGTCGAATGGGCAGCAGCGTTGTGCGCAGAGAATTGGAGAGAACATTCGCAGAACGGCAGGAACGTCTCGTCCGATTGATTACCGGCAACTAACAGCGCGGGGAGTGCGCCGACCCTTTATTTGCGTTTAAGCAGTCCTTCGCGATCGATGATATTGCCATCGACGATCAACGTGGAGATTCGCCGAACGTTCCAGATATTGTTAGTGGGATCAGCATCGAGAATGAGGACATCGGCACGCCGGCCTGGAGCGATCAGTCCGAGTTCGTTCCACCCGAATTGAATGGAGTAGTTATTGGTGGCCGCGGCCAGCGCTTCGCGCGGCGAAAGGCCGATGCGCACCAGCATCTCCATCTCCGTATGCAGAGAGATGCCGGGCATCGTGCCAAAAGCAGCGGCTCCTGATGCGGCGAGGTAATGCGGAGCACCTGTGAAGATGGTCTGGTTGATCCGCCATAGACGCATCGCCGACAAATCAGCCTTTTTACGCTGACTCTCCTCCATCCACCTCACCGTGACGTTAGGAAGATGACGCGTCCACGGCGACAGCGGGTAGTCAAGTTCGCCCGTGCTCCGGTTCGATGGCATGAACATGTTCATCGGATTGAGAAGGCTGGCCGCGGGTTCCTTCCACAGATCGCGATGGTTGGGCAAATTCAGGTAGAAGAGGCTGAAGGTGGGCATCAAAGCCGCATGATGCGTTGAGATGAAATGCCCATAATTGCGGAAGTGCGAATCGCTGGGGGGCAGATGTTCTGCGTAGTCGTAAGCGGTGTTAGCGGCGGCGCCATAGGGATCGTCCACGAGCGGACGCTGCAGTTCGTCTGGCACGACACCGAGTTCATAACGGCTCATGTGCAACAGCGCGTCAACGCCCGCATCAATGCCTACACTGTACGGCGTCGAAATGAATTCACCGTATGTCACCATCCCGAGTTGATGCGCGCGGGTAATGATCCATTGGGTGTTGGCAGCAGTAAGGTTCCAACCGAGCCATAGAACACGCGTGCCAAGATGCGCGGTCGAGTTGATCTGGTTTGCCGTGTCTTCGGGACTAAGCTCCACAGGATGCGCGCCCTCGCGCAACTTCGCGGTCCAGTTGTCGTGCCCCATCAGCAGGCTCCAGTTATCTGTGGAGCCAACCGAATCCAGCAGGTATAAATGCGGGCTGGGATTCGCGGAAAAATCGATGTGACCGCGGCGATCGTCGCCACTGGCAACAATCGTGGTCACGCCCATGTAGAGATGGGCGCTGGCCTGCCCCTGGCTATTCATCCCGGTAAAACCGTCAATCAGCCCAGGAACAAGGAACTTTCCCGTGCAGTCGATTACCTGCGCGCCCTTGGGCACCGGGATAAGGAAACGCGAACCAACATCGGTGATCTTACCGTTCTGAATGATGACGATGGAGTTCTGCTGGTCAAGAGCGGAACGGCCCCAGTCGCTGACATCGGTGATGGTGCCACCAAGTAGAACGAGTGGAACGGGAGCCGGCTTGGGCGCGACCTGGGATTCAATTTGCGAAAAAGCGGGAATGCCTGCCGACAACGTCAAAAGCATCCACGCCAGAACTCTACATAAAGGTCGCATACGAGAAACTTTATCTTCTGGATTGTCGCACACGGCCATACCGCTCTTAGATGTGGCAGGGACTCGATGCAGGAGACAGATGTTGCGGAATGCGCACAAATCAGGCGCCATCGTTCAGCTTCACGAAGTGCATTGGAAGCATATGCATCAGCTCGCAACCAGCGTGCGGCGTTTGCGCGCGTGCAATAGCGGCATCACCTGCGTGTATGCTTCATCGACAGTCAGGCCATACTTCGCGCGCAGCGATTCAATCTTGCCATGCTCGATGAACTGATCGGGCCAACCGATGCGAACAACCGGAACTGCGCTCCCAATCTCCTGCAGCGCCTCGATGACTGCCGATCCGAAGCCGCCCATCTTCACATGATCTTCAAAGGTCACAAAGGCTGCTACTCGTCGTGCATAGGTGGCGAGCATTTCGCGATCGATCGGTTTCACAAAGCGCGGATTGATGACAGCGGCGGAGAACCCGTCCTTCTCCAGGCGCTCGCCAAGTTCACGCGCGTAAGTCGTCATCGGTCCAAGGCCGAGAATCGCGACATCGGAGCCATCGCTAAGAACTTCTGCTTGGCCCACCGGGATGGGCTGCGGCTCAGTCTTGCACTGCACATCGGCGACAGCGCCGCGTGGATAGCGGATCGCGCTGGGACCATCGATCGTAAGCGATGTCGCCATCATGTCGGCGAGTTCGTCTTCATCTTTGGGCGCCATCAGCACCATGTCAGGAATGCCGCGCAAATAACTGATGTCGAATAATCCATGATGCGTTGGGCCATCATCTCCCGAAAGACCGGCGCGATCCATGCAGAAGACAACGGGAAGTTTTTGCAGCGCCACGTCATGCACCACGGGATCGAAAGCGCGTTGCAAAAAAGTCGAATAGATAGCGCAGAACGGGCGGAAACCGCGCGTCGCCATACCTGCGGCGAAAACAACCGCGTGCTCCTCGGCAATGCCCACATCGAAATAGCGCTTCGGATGATGTGGACGGAAGAGATCGAGACCGGTGCCGTTGGGCATCGCCGCAGTTATCGCGACAATACGATCATTCTTGTTCGCCATCTGTACCAGCGTGTTGGCAAACACCTCGGCATATGTCGGAACGCCGGCAGGCTTGGTCATGCCTGTCTCCGGATCGTAAGGTCCGAGCCCGTGAAATTTCTTTTGTCCATCGAGCGCCGGCTGGAATCCGCGACCTTTCTGCGTCAGCACGTGCAGCAGGACAGGACGATTCTCAGCCTTGAGAAATTTGAATGTCTCGATCAGCAGCGGCAGATTGTGGCCGTCAATTGGGCCGTAATACTGGAGGCCAAATTCTTCAAACATGATCGAAGGCCACAGCATGCTCTTCGCAGCTTCTTCAGCACGGCGCACCACTTCGACCGCGGTCTTGCCGCCGATCTTCTCAACAATCCGGCGCGCGGAGTCGTGCAGCCGGTTGTAGTGCTCATTTGTAACGATCCGGTGGAAGTAACGCGCAATCGCGCCGACATTGCGATCAATTGACCACTCGTTGTCATTGAGCACAACAATGAGTTTCTTGGTCTGATCGGCAATATTGTTAAGCGCTTCGAACGATATGCCGTTGGTGAATGCCGCGTCTCCAGCAACTGCGATTACGTTCTCTTTGCCGCCTGCCAGATCGCGAGCCACTGCCATCCCCAGCGCTGCAGAGAGCGCCGTCCCTGCATGCCCAGCACCGTAGCAGTCGTGCTCGCTCTCGGTGCGCAGCATGAAACCGTTCAGTCCGCCCGGCTGGCGAATGGTTGCAAAGCGATCGAGCCTGCCGGTAAGAATTTTGTGGATGTACGCCTGGTGGCTTACGTCAAAAAGAATGCGGTCTGTGGGCGTATCGAATACGGTGTGCAGCGCGAGTGTCAGTTCAACGACGCCGAGGTTGGGACCAAGATGACCGCCGGTCTTCGACAGTGTCTGGATGAGGTATGCGCGTATCTCTTCGGCCAGTTCGGCCATCTGCGCTGGGTTGAGGCGCTTGAGGTCGGCCGGCGAGTGGATCGTCTCAAGCAATGCACCCATACATACCCTCTCCCCGGCAGCAAACCCGGGCAAAATCGTTGGCAATCAACCCGAAACGCAACGGGCTACCGCTCTGACAAGCCAGCTTTGCCAACCATGAGTATACCAATGGGGCAGTTTCCGGCGCCGTGATGTTAGACGCAATGTCGCCCCTAAGGTATTGCTTCGATTGGACAAACTGGCAACGGCTGAAAGCCTATTTGGAACACGGTTCGCCCCGATTGTGTACGATTCTGGGGGATAGGTGCACCAATGAATGGGATGCAAGGATCAATGGGAATGAGACGTGGATTTTTATGCGCTTTTGGGCTGATTACAATCACAGCTTGCGTCGCTGCGAACGCCGCATGGGGACAGTTGCCCATGCCGGGACAGCAGGAAGCGCCCAATCCGCTGATGGACCCCACGGCCAAGCCGGGAAAGGTTCTGCTTTTCGACTTGGATGCGCGTTTCGCCAAGGATGTTCGTGAGCGGGGAGGCGCGGCATTCGCAGACTGGTTTTCGCAGGATGCTGTCGCTCTCAATAACGGTCAGGCCCCGGTCAGCGGATTGGTCGCCATCGTGAAGTCGGCCAACTGGGACCCTAAGGTCTATCAACTCACGTGGACCACCACCGATGCGCAGATGGGACCTTCCGGTGACATGGGATACACATGGGGACATTTTGAAGGACACAGCAAGGATGCCGCAGGCAATCCGGTGTTGACATCGGGCCGTTACATCACGATGTGGCGGAAGGAGAAAGACGGAAGCTGGAAAGTCGTCCTTGATGCCGGCGCCAACGAACCCGCAGCCGCAGGCGACTGTTGCAAGGTACCGAATTCCTGACAAGTATCGCCCGTAAAGGGCATCGGTCTTGTTATTCGTCGGAGGTTGGAAATGTCTGCAACCAACAAGACGCAAGAGCGCTTCGACAAATTATCCGCAATATGTTTCGGCTTGCCGCTGGCTGCGCGCGAAGACCAGAGTTCGCACGCCAGCTTCAAAGTCGGCAAAAAAGTATTCGCCTACTATCTCAACGATCATCATGGCGACGGCATCGTAAGCGTCTGCTGTAAAGTGCTTCCCGGTGAAAACGTACGCTTGATCGCGGCGAATCCACGAAAGTTCTATATGCCCGCCTACATCGGACCGCGCGGCTGGGTCGGCCTGCGGCTCGATCGCCCCACCGTGGACTGGACCGAGGTGAAGGAACTTCTGCTTGCAAGCTACACGCAGACTGCACCAAAAAAGCTGCTCCAATTGCTCGAAGATGGCTAAATCAGACGTTAGTGTGATGGAAGAACTACTCGAAAACAACGTCATGCTGCGATAACGGCGGTCACGCTGCTGTTATCGATCGGGGAGATTACTGCTTCATGCATTGTTCACTGCGCCCGTGAGACAATGCGCTCGAAGGTATCTCCCCGCATCTGAATTCGATAGCCGCGCCCAACTCTCCATGAACGTTTCAAAAAAACTAATCACCCTGCTGCTAAGGTCGTCCTCTTGCCACCAGCGAAGAGCGCGCCGAACATATCGGCCCCATCGCCGGTATTCCAATCTTTGGCTTGGACGCTCTGAGTTCGGCCGCGTACGGACCAGAGGCTGCGCTGACGCTACTGCTGCCGCTTGGCCTGCTCGGCGTGAAGTACATCGTGCCGGTGAGCGCAGCGATCGTGGTGCTGCTGGCGATCGTCTACATCAGCTATCGCCAGACCATTGACGCTTATCCGAAGGGCGGCGGCTCGTACACCGTAGCCTCGCAGAATCTCGGGGAAAGCGTGGGTCTGCTGGCCGCAGCCGCCTTGATGATCGACTACATCCTGACTGCGGCAGTTGGCATCTCCGCCGGCGTCGGCGCGTTGATTTCCGCCGTGCCCAGCCTGCAACCGCACACGCTGCAATTGTGTCTTGGCGTCCTGCTCATCCTCACCATCGTGAACATGCGCGGAGTGCATGATACCGGCGTGGTGTTCATGATTCCCACTTATTTGTTCACCATTACGCTGCTTATCGTCATCGGTGTAGGGCTCTTTCACGCCGTCACCAGCGGAGGACATCCTCACTCAGTAACGCCGTTGCCGGTGCCGCCGCAGGCTACCGCTATGGTAGGCGCGTGGCTGCTGCTAAAGGTGTTCTCGTCCGGCTGTACAGCCATGACCGGTGTGGAAGCAGTCAGCAACGGCGTGATGGCGTTCCGCGACGATACTCGCAAGAACGCAAAGATTACGCTCACCATCATCATCGCTCTGCTCATGGTATTGCTGATCGGCATTGCTTTGCTCTGCCGCGCGTACGGCATCGGCGCGACCAACCCCAATGGACCCGGCTACGAGAGCGTGCTCTCCATGCTCACGCGCGCCGTGATGGGTCATGGAGGTTTCTACTACGTAACCATCGGCTCCGTACTGCTGGTGCTGGCATTGTCAGCAAACACTGCGTTCGCGGATTTTCCGCGCCTCACACGCGCCATCGCGCTTGACGACTACATGCCGCACGTCTTCATGCTGCGCGGACGCCGCTTGCTCTACTCATGGGGTATCTACGTCCTTGTTGCGCTCACGGCAACTCTGCTGATTGTCTTTCGCGGCGTCACCGATCGTCTCATCCCGCTGTATGCCATCGGCGCTTTTCTCGCTTTCACGCTCTCGCAAGCCGGGATGGTGATGCACTGGAAACGCGAAGGCGGCCACCCGTGGCGCATGTTTGCCAACGGGCTGGGCGCATTCGCAACCGGGATCACCGCAATGGTGGTGCTGGTGGCGAAGTTCGTGGAAGGCGCATGGATTACCGCACTCCTGGTTTTCGTCATGATCCTGTTCATGCACATGGTCAAGCGGCACTATGTCCGTGTCGATATTGAGGTCAATCTCGACCGACCCATCCAGCCTGCACAGTTGCAGGAGCCTGTCGTGGTGGTCCCATCGATCGGTGGAGCCGCATTACAGAGAAGGCGTTGTCATTCGCGCTCTCGATGTCAAATGACATTCGCTGCCTGCACGTGCAAACCACCGACGTGCCAGACGAAATCTGCAAGGACTTTGACAGGTTTATCGCCGACCCTTTGCGGGCTGCCGGCAAATGCGTTCCCAGGATCGAAATCCTGCAGTCGCCTTATCGCTATGTGCTGCAGCCCATGGTGGATTACATTCTGAAAGCCGAAAAAGAATCCGATACGCGCAAGATCTGCGTGCTGGTGCCGGAACTGGTCGTACACCACTGGTGGGAAAACCTTCTGCACAATCGCCGTGCGGATCTGCTCAAGGCCATCCTGCTGATCCGCGGCACCCGGCGCATCATCGTGATCAACATTCCCTGGTATCTCGATCGGGGATGATCCCGCATGTTTCGGATATCTCGATTCCCTTCCCCGCGTAAAACCGTCAGAATGGGGAGTGGTTCTCACGATCCCATTTGAACGCGCAGACCGACTTAGCCGACCTCATGCGCGGCTGGCTGCCTGTGTGCTCTTCGGCTGTGTGCTTGGCGCTCTGAGTACAGGCGCCATCGCAGCTCAGGATGATCTTCAGCAAATCCAGCCCCGACCCAATGAGCCGACCAAGCCAAATCAACTCGCGGTAGTGCATGGACTGGTTCGAAATGGCGCCTCCGGCGAGCCGCTTCCCCGCGCGCTGGTACGGATCAACGGCGATGCATCCACCGGAGTGCTCACGGACGGGCAGGGACGTTTCGAAATCAACGACGTGCCGGAAGGTCCCCAGGAGTTCACTGTTATCAAGCCGGGATTCATCGACCAAGCAGAGGCCGGCGACGCTGGCAATTCGCACGAGTATGGACACAACATCATTGTCGTCGCGCAAATGGGCGATGTGACGTTTGGCATGGTGCCTGTCAATTCGATTCGCGGCCAGATTCAGCTTTCTACTGGCGACGTTGCCCAGGGCATCACCGTCTCGTTGTTACGCCGGACGGTGCAGGATGGGCGTGCCGTGTGGCAGAACGAAGCCAATGCCAAGACCAACAGCGATGGCGTCTATCGGTTCGGCGGCCTCGCCGACGGCTTTTATGCCGTGTACACCGAGCCCGCAATGGACAGCGAAGCAGCAAACAACCTTGTCGAGACTGGCAGCGGAAAAAATGTCGCACGCGACGGCTATGCCAGCGTCTTCTATCCCGATGCACGTGACTTCGCAAGCGCCGCAAGAATCCGCGTATCCGGTGGCGAGCAGGCGCAGGCTAACATTTCCCTCACGCTAGAGCCGTTTCAATCCGTCACTGCAACCGTTACGATGCCGAGGGCAATTTCAGGAGCCGGTGAGAATGTGGGCGTTCAGGTCACGGATGCTCAAGCTCATCCACTGTCTTATACGGCCCAATACGACGCGGCGACACATACCGTGCAGGCGTCATTGCCAGACGGTACATACAGCTTTGTTGTTACGCAGACGACAAACCCTCCTCATTTGATGAGGACAACCGAAAGTGAATCAGATCGAGCCCTGGGAGCTATTTTTGATTCCCAGTCTGCGATCGGCGAAGTTAGTTTTGCAGTCGCAGGTCATCCGGTTTCGAACCTTCGGATACCGCTATCTCAGCAGGGCAGCAACCCTATAGAGGTGACAGTGGAGCATGGTGCGAATGGATCGCAATCATCTGGTGATCCGCGCATCTTTGTCACGGTGAGCCAGGCAGGTGGAGGTCTCGGCGACGGCATCGTCAATAGCTACGCTGAGGGTGCCAGCACCGGACCGTTGCGCGGGCAGCATCCAGCGCCCGGATCGTACTGGGTACACACCAGCATCGCTCCTCGCGGATTATGTGAAGCCTCATTCACCGCCGGCGGCGCAAGCCTCGCACACGAGCCACTGGTCTTGGGTGCATCAGGCTCGACTTCTCCGCTGGTGTTAACGTTGCGCGACGATTGCGCGCGACTGACTCTTTCTCTTCCAGATTCCGTGGGTCTCTCCGCAGGCGAGGAGCCCTACTACATCGTCTACGCTGTCCCCGATTTTGATTCGACCGAAGATGTAATTCCGCAGACGCTGCGGCCGTCCACCGGTGGCCGCATCACACTTACCGGGCTCACTCCGGGCAACTACCACGTGTACACGTTCAGCCGCCCCGTGGCACTTGAGTATCGCAATCCCGCGGTCCTCGCCGCACTTCCAGGACAAGCCATCGCACTCGCACCCGGCGCCGAGGCTGACCTCGCGGTCGAGGTGCCCCAGCGATGAGAATCCTTCGATCGAAACCGCGCAGAATGGCATTTGAACTTGCGGCTATTTTCATCTGCGCGCTCGCCACGGCTCAGAATCCGCAACCGTCCTCACGGGCCGCATACCTGACGTCCGGCCAGTACACCATCGCGGGCGTACTGACCAATGCTGCTACGGGCGATCCGATTCGGCGAGCAACCGTGGAAGCACTGAAAGAAGACGACAGCCGCACCGTCGCCTCGTGCATCACTGACAATGAAGGCCGTTTCGTTCTGGACCATCTGGCTGCGATGAAGTATCAACTCACTGCCTCCAAGCGCGGATTTCGCACCGCTTCCTACGACGAGCATGATGGATTCAGCTCCGCCATCGTCACCGGTCCAGATCAAGACACTACGCATCTCGAGTTCAAGCTCATCCCTGGCTCGGTGCTGCGCGGCGTCGTGAGCAGCGATGATGGAGAGCCCGTTGCCGGCGCACGAGTCATGCTGTTCCAGCGGCCGAAATCTCCCGCAGCAGGTGAACGTACCACGCAGGTGAATGCGTCGATCACCGACGACACGGGTGCCTATGAGATAGGCGATCTGGCTGCCGGGGAGTATCTGCTGGCGGTAGCGGCGGAGCCCTGGTACGCCGTGCACGAGGGCGTTCCAGCGAAGCGTAATGCAGCGCTCGACGTGGCTTATCCCATTACTTATTTCGATTCCACGACCGAGGAGCGCTCGGCGACTCCTCTGGTACTAGCGGGCGGGAGCAGCGTAGAAGCGAACATAAGTCTGCATGCACTACCGGCGCTTCATCTCACCATCGCCGTCCCCCGCAAGCCCGACGGATCGCTGGCAAGGCCAGAGTTGCAGCAGACGATCTTCGGCAATGCGATCGCATCGGAGAGCGCCGGATTTATCGATGCGCTGCAAACCGGGTCTGTGGAGATGAGCGGCATCGCTCCGGGTCACTACGAGTTAACGCAAGGCGACCCGCCGCGCATTGCCGACCTCGATCTTGCGTCGAGCCAGCAGGTGGATGCGAACGTGGGCATCGCAGCGAATTCAATTTCCGGAATTGTGCGGATGGCATCCAGCGCGCCCGTGCCCGACGAGATAACCATCTCGCTCGAACGCATGGATGGCGGCAACGGGCAGGCTCTCTTCGCAGCCCAGGCGCGTCGGGGACGCTTTAAGTTCGACCCGGTGCCGCCTGGTGAATGGACCGTGATGGCTACCTCAGGTGACAAGGCCGTGCCGGTTGTTGCGGTGGGAGTCGGAAATGCAGCCACGGTCGGAAATATGGTGATGATCAGGGAGCGTGCGCCGCAACTCACCGTCTTCCTCAGCGAGGCTGTGACGCGACTGGAGGGCTTCGCAAAGAAAAACGACAAGGGATTCTCAGGAGCGATGATCGTGCTGCTGCCGAAGAATCCGGCACTATGGAAGGCGCTTACCCGCCGCGATCAGTCCGACTCCGACGGAAGCTTCGCCTTGCAGGATGTGGCTCCCGGAGAGTACACGGCAATTGCCATTGAAGACGGCTGGCAGCTCGACTGGACCAATCCCCAAGCCATGGCCCGCTACCTTCCCGGCGGGGCCAACGTCTCAGTGACAGAGAAATCAAATAGATTGATTCGTCTGACCTCGCCCCTGGCGGTTCAGATGCGCTGAGGCGTTTCGTGGAATCAGGGGCAAGAAGGTAGTCTATGAGGGTACCGAATTTGTGTGACCGCACCCGCATGCTGCCTCCTCGACAGGCAAGATCCTGTCAATGGCAACTGCTTGGGAAGAGGCCAGTGATGGCTGATGCGACCCACTATGGTGTTTGAGGAGAATCTGCTTTGAAGAGTAAGTTGCTATTTTTGATCACGGCCGTGGCATCGGTCATTGTCGCTCCGGCCTTTGCTACAGGACAGGTCGCACCAGAGCGCCCGCCCAAAGATCTTACCGGCCCCGTTTACAAATATGAGGTCTATGTCGGTTATGGATACACGAGCTTGAACCAAGTGAACCAGTCACGCAGCGGGTTGCAGGGTGTTAGCGGCTCTGTCACGCGGAGATTCGGTGACCACTTCGGGCTCAAGGTGGACGGCGGACACTACGCATGGAGTGTTACCGCGACCAATGCCGGTAATCCCACTGTGGATCTCTTCCTGGCCGGTCCTGTGATCCGCGGAAATCTTTTTGAGAAGTGGAGCGCCTACGCTGAGGGACTGCTCGGTGGAGCGCACACTGGCAATGTCACCATTCAACCTAATGTTTCGTTTGCCGGCGGAATCGGCATGGGCGTGGATTACAACAAGAATGCGCGCTGGTCGATACGAGCCTTCGGCGATGACATCGGATCGTCATTTACGCTGGTTCCCTATCAGCCGGGCTACTCGCCGCATACCCGCTTCAATGCCCGCGCAGGCATTGGGCTCGCATACCACTTTTGATTTGAAAGTCGAATCGAGAAGATACGAGGGCGGAGGCTTCCAGCTTCCGCCTTTTGCATTGCGTCAAAGTTGTGGTTCAGTTGCAACGTAGTACGTGAGGGACACGATGCCGCTGGGGAATGTACGCGAATCCTTCAGGCGAAGCGGCCAGCGTCTCCCCTCTGGGACCAACGGTATGCCTCCACCGAGAAGAACCGGGATCACGGACAGTTCCACGCGATCTACGACGCCGGCATCTAGCAGCCCACGAAAAGTGCTTCCGCCTCCAAACAGCCAGATATCCTTGCCTGATTTCTTTTTTAATTCAACCACCGCTTTGGACAGGTCGCTGGAGATGATGGTGACGTCCGGGTGCTGAGCGGCGTCAAGCGTTGTCGAAGCCACGTAAGCCTTCATACCAAATTCTTTTGGCGAGCGCCCTTCTCGCAGCATGAACTCATAGCAACGGCGTCCCATCACGATTGTGTCGAATTGTCGAAAGACTTCGCTGAAGTCGATCGTCGGATCCTGGATAATCCAATCGTATTCGTCTTTCGGACCGGCAATGAATCCGTCAAGGCTCGTAGCTACGCTGTAGACAAGCTGGCGCATGGGTGTCTACAAGGATACTTCTTCACCGGTTTCTTTCGCATGCGCAATCTGTTGCGTATGCTGCCCGGAGCGTGCAAAGCGGCCCTAGTCAGGTCGCCCGGTGTAGTGCTCCACATGATGCACTTCCGCGTGATCCTCAAGAGATTCCAAATGCGTGGTGACCTCGGCAGGCACTTCCAAATCAACAGCCAGCCGCTCTTCGAGCATTGTCGCTTGCCGGTGTGCTTCCCCCACCCCCATCGTGTATGGAAACAATAAGTGGACCTCGATGATCTGTCGATGGCCGGTGGTGCGGAAACGGACCCCGTGGTATTGCAATCCCAACTCTTCGCAGAGGACATCGAGCCGATTGCGAATCTGGTGACCGATTCTGGGATCTGAATAATCGAGTAAGCCCCTCATCGAGTGCCACATTAACTGACCGCCGGACCACAAGATGTTTGCCGCTACCGCAAAGGCGACTAGAGGATCAAATGGTTTCCATCCCGTGATCATTACCAGCCCGAGGCCTGCTACGACGCCAAAGCTAGTCCAACTGTCGGTCAGCACATGCTTTCCGTCGGCCTCCAGAATCAGCGAGTGATCCCGCTTTCCCATCCGCACCAAATAAAACCCCAGGAAAGCATTCAATACGCCGGCAGCCAGGATAAGCGCCAACCCGTATCCGAGGTTGTCGATCGTTAGACCACGCCTCCATCTTTGAGTCGTCGTCACGATGATGCTTCCGGCCGCCAGCACGATCATTGCGCCTTCAAAGCCGGCGGAGAAAAAAGTGATTCGCTCGTATCCGTAGTGAAAATGCGGAACGGCAGGTCGGGTGCTCAGCCACAGGCTGAAAACGGCAAACGCAACAGCAACCACATGCACGACTGATTCGGCAGCATCTGAAAAGATGGCCGATGACCCCGTATACAGGTACGCGCTCACTTTGCCGATGAGCATGAACACGCCGATGAACAGAGAAAGACGCATCGCAAAACGAGCATCGCGATTCTGCTGTTCGATCTTTCCCAATTGAGCTTTTTCCGGCGAAGCCGTCATGCCGAATTCCCCGCTTGCAATTCGCAGCACGTTGAACCCAGTCTACGCTCCCAGAGATTCGTACAGCAGCGACGGGATTCTGCAATCGTGCAAGATTTGAACGATCTATCGGTCGTTCGTACGATTCAGAAAAAACAGAGCAGGTCTTGTGCGGGGGATTTTCTGCCCGAAGCCATTCTATTTTTTGGCTTTTAGGAGCGCGTTTTCCTCTTCCAAAGCCTCCAGACGCCGACGCATTGGATCGAGAATCCTGGCGAGTTCCGCCTGGCTGTAACGGGGCGTAATGTGCTGCTGGCAATTCCAGTCGAACGCTTCAACTTGAATTAATACGGCGCGTTCGGGAGGAGTCTTCTCATCAGGCACCCGCAATGATGCGATCAGCGTTTCGGCTTTGGCGTCGCCTTCGTGACTTGTCGCGCGGCCCAGCACCTTGAGTCGGCTTTGGGTGGGATAGTCCATGAAGAACAGAGCCACCCGGCCGTCGTACTTGAGGTTCGCGGTGGTGATGTATTGGCGGTTGCCGCGCAGATCTGCGAAGCCGAGTGTCCGCTCGTCAATCACGTGAATGAATCCCGCTTGTCCGCCGCGATATTGGATGTATGGCCAACCCGTTTCTGTAACTGAAGCCATGTAGAAGCCATCGCGTTCGCGGATGAACTCCTCCTCATCCGGCCCAAGGCGATCTCCGAAATCATTGGAGTTTTCAACCCGCTCGTAAAGGTGCCGGCTCCCGTGCAGCCTCTGCTGCTCCTTCACTAACGGCGTAAACGCAAGCTCCGCGAACCGTCGACCCATGTCTTCTCCTGATCATGCAGATGTGAATAGGATGAGCTGATGTTGCCGTTGGGTTCAGGAAGCACGCCGCTCGATGAAGACAGTCGTAAAGGGACGCTCGAAAAGAAGATAGAACCCGTAGGCGAAGATGATGATCAATCCAGTGCCTGCTGTCGCCATGATTCCGAATGTCGTTACCTGCCCCAGCTTCATCGGAAACACGACGTACTTCCACAAAACCTGCTGCACCGGAAAATGCACGAGATACAGGCTGTATGAAAATTTTCCGATGCGCACGATTGGCTTTGAGGAGGCCACTCTGGCGAGCGGGTTGTTTGGCCAATGACCGCACGTGATCAGCAGACACATGCTCACCACGCCGACAACGACATCAGACAACGCAAAGCGCTGCAACGCAGGTACAACAAAAAACATGCCGAGCATCAATAATCCGGCCGCGCATCCCATCCAGACAAATAGAATCCTCCGTGGGCCGACTGCGACCTCTGCCGCATACATTCCCATTGCGAATACGAAAATGTAAACCGGCATCAGCCCTTTATGGGTAGTGCCGGACACCATGGACAGAAGCACCATGCTGAGTAAAAAGCTCCCGCCCAGCACAGCCTCCATTCCAAGTCGCAGGCGAATCGCAACGAAGAGCGGAAACAGAAGATAAATTTGAGACTCAACCGCGATCGACCACAAAGGCGCACTGATCTGGTCTATCGTTGTCTGCTGCAGGTTGTGAATGAGGACGAAGTGGGAGAAAATTCCGAACTTCGTCATCGGCAAGGACGCGTCGTAGACACTGTGTGTGTAGCTGCCGATGAGCGTGGCAACGAGCCCGATCGAGAGCAGAAGAGCCGCATAGTACGGAGGTAGGATTCGACGCGCCCTGTGATAGAAAAACCCGCGTGCGCCGCCCGGTCCGAGCGTACCCTGATTACCGAGCACAGGCAGCATCAAACAGAAGCCTGAAATAGCGATGAAAAAGGTGACTGCAGACGTGCCAAAGTCGAGCCAATGAGTCATGAAGGCGACCGTACCTTGCGGCGCGAATGCTGCGCCATAGAGGTTTCCCGGCCAGGTCTGGAGAAACGCGTGGTTCAGCACCACGTAGAGCGCAGCGAAGCCGCGGAAACCATCCACGTAACGCAGATGCACTCTTGGCTTTACGGAACCGCTCGGCTGACCGGGGCCAGGAGGTTCAACGGCAATTTCCGTCTCCAGCATTCGGCCCCCAGAATCGAGCAAGTGGATAGCGTCCTGTGTGAGTCAGCGTGAAGGGGGATAAGCCAATATTCAATCTGGCAGCTTATCCTTCTTCGGCCTCGCGCAGTTTCGCAATCACAGTAAAGTCTTCCAGTGTTGTCGTATCGCCCTTAATCTCACCGTGCGTTGCCAGCTCGCGCAGCAAGCGACGCATGATCTTGCCGCTTCGCGTTTTGGGCAGCGCTTCGGTGAAGCGGATGTCGTCAGGCCGCGCCAGCGATCCAATCTCTTTCGAAACCCACTTGCGCAGTTCGTCCTTCAACGCTTCGCTGGGCTCGTTTCCACTCTCGAGCGAAACAAATGCGGAGATGGCCTGGCCCTTTAACGCGTCTGGACGCCCCACCACCGCAGCCTCGGCGACTTTGGGATGCGCCACCAGCGCAGACTCCACTTCCATCGTTCCCAGCCGGTGTCCGCTGACGTTGATCACGTCGTCGACGCGGCCCATCAACCAGAAATATCCATCCGCATCCTGCCGCGCGCCGTCGCCGGTAAAGTAGCAACCCGGCACATCGGACCAGTAGGTCCTTTGATACCGCTCCGGATCACCGTAGACGGTGCGTGCCATCGAGGGCCACGGTTTGCGAATGATCAGCAATCCGCCCGAGCCGGCGGGGACCGCATGAAATTTCCCTTCCGCATCTGGTTTCGTAATCACTTCCGGCTGGATGCCGAAGAATGGCCGCGTCGCCGAACCGGGTTTGGTGGGAATAGCTCCGGGAAGTGGCGCGATCATGATGGAGCCCGTCTCCGTCTGCCACCAGGTGTCGACAATCGGACAGCGGTTGCGGCCAATCTTCTCGCGATACCACATCCACGCCTCGGGATTGATCGGCTCGCCAACCGTGCCCAGAAGCCGCAGGGAATCTAGCTTGAATTTCTCCACATGCTCGTCGCCCCATTTCATGAATGCGCGGATGGCCGTGGGCGCGGTGTAAAAGACAGTGACGCGATGGTCGTCGATGATCTTCCAGAAGCGCGAAAAATTCGGCCAGTTCGGAGCCCCCTCGTACATAAGCACCGTTGCACCGTTTTGCAGCGGGCCGTAGACAACATACGAGTGTCCTGTAACCCAGCCGATATCCGCCGAGCACCAATAGACGTCATCCTCTTGCAGATCGAAAACATACTTCGACGTGATGTAGGTCTGCACCGCATAACCGCCGTTGGTGTGGACCAGCCCCTTCGGTTTTCCTGTCGTCCCGGAGGTGTAGAGGATGTACAACGAATCCTCAGAGTCCAGAGGTTCAGCGGGGCAATCGGTAGGCGCGTCGGCAATCAGTTCATGCCACCAGCGATCGCGCCCTTCCACCATGTCCACGGGCGAACCGGTGCGTTTGTAAACAATCACGTGATCGACCGTGTGGCATGCGGGCATCGCTTCATCCACGGTGCGCTTGAGCTTGATCTCGGTGCCGCGGCGATAGCTGGTGTCCTGCGTAATGATGGCAACGCATTTCGAATCGTTGACACGATCGGCGATGGCATTTGCAGCGAAGCCACCAAAAATTACCGAATGAATGGCGCCAATGCGCGCGCAGGCCAGCACCGCGATGGCCAGCTCCGGGGTCATGCCCATGTACACGGCAACGCGGTCGCCCTTCTTGATGCCGAGGGCCTTCAGGCCGTTGGCAAAGCGCTGCACTTCCGCTAGCAATTCGTCGTAGGTATAGCGCCGCACTTCCCCCGGTTCGCCCTCCCAGATAATCGCCGTCTTGTTGGCACGCCCGCTCTGCACATGGCGGTCAAGGCAGTTGTAGCTCATGTTCATCTTGCCGCCCACAAACCATTTCGCCGACGGCAGATTCCACTCGAGCACCTTATCCCATGGTTTGAACCAGTGGAGATCCTTCGCAACGCCAGCCCAGAACGCTTCCGGATCCTCGATCGACTGCTTGTACATCGCTTCGTACTGCTCAAGGCTTTTGATGTGAGCGCGTTTTGAAAACTCCTCCGGCGGAGGAAAGACACGGTTTTCGCGAAGAGTCGATTCGAGATCCTGGTTAGAGAGGGATGAAACCGAAGCCGGATCAGCAGGAACGTGCGTCGAAGACATTGAATAAGTCCCTTCAGGGGAAGAACACAAAGATGAATTGCGGGCGGAGCGTGGCCGCGCCCGTGAAAATTGCATGTGGGTGTCACTTTATCGAGGCAGGGGCAGAGACGGCAAGCTTCGCGCGCGAACCGAGATAAGCCTATGTCCCGTTAGGCGTAAGTTCAATGATTGTCGCCACAAACCGAAGGGACGTTTGAATGTCTAAACTTACATCGAGGATTGAGCGATGGAGCGCGCCCTGTTTCGGATTTTGGTTGCGATCGCCCTTGGAACTTATGGTCTGCCCACGCTTGCCCAAGCACCGGATACGCGAACCAACGCCGCAACGCCGAATCTGAGCACGCAAACCTCACTGGTCGTAGTGCCTGTGCTGGTGAGGGATAAAACTGGCAAGCTCGTATTCACCCTCAAGGCAGAGGATTTCGTGCTCACCGATGATGGCGTCCCTCAGAAACTGATGATGGAACAGGACAGCGGGGGCGAGCCGCTTGCGTTGGTAGTTGTAGTTGAAACCGGGGGTGCCGGGGCACGCGAATTCGAACAGCTCGGCCCCTTGCCAAAACTCCTCGACACGGTAGTCGGCAGCGTTCCTCATAAGATAGCCGTGGTTGCCTTCGACAGCGAACCGCACCTGGTGCAGCACTTCACGCCGCGTGTCGACGTCGCTGCACAGGCCATCGGCAATCTCACCCCAGGCTGTTCGCGCCAGCATCACATGGAGAATTGCGAGGCGCCCGGTTCTGTTCACGATCTCACCACTGCGGACAACGGAGCGGCCATCCTCGACGGCCTTGGCTCTGCGGTTGATTTGCTGAGGGATCAGCCGCCAGGCTATCGCCGCGCCATCCTGCTCATCAGCGAGACTCTCGATCGCGGCAGCAACATTAAAATCGAAGATGCTGTCCGTGCCATCAGCGACACCAACACCGCGATCTACAGCATCGCTTATTCCACCCCCAAGTCCGAGGCCGTCCATTACGCCTACCGGGAACTACCGATCCAGGCCGATGGCTCGCTCTCGAACGCCTATCCGAATCCGCCCCATGGCTGCATGGGAAAAGAGACAGACCCGGATCCCGATCTAACCCACAGTAAACTCGCTCAGGCCTACGACTGCCTCGTCCAACTCGCTCCTCCGCTTGGCCTCGCAAAGATGGCGGCAATCGCGGCCAGCAATGGCCTGCGCCGCAATGTGCCTGAGACGATCGCGCACCTCACCGGCGGCGAATACTTCAAGCTCACTGACGCCAAAAGCCTCGAGCGAAGTCTCGAGACCATCAGCAATCACCTGCCCAATCGATACATCCTCACGTTTCATCCGCAGTCGCCCAACCCCGGTTTGCATGTCATCGCGCTGCGCGTGCTCAATTACGCTAACCTCGTGGTCACCGCGCGCAGTGGCTATTGGGCAAATGGAACCGGCGTTGCAACTGACCCTGTTTTTGGTCAGCGTTGAGGGGCGAGCATTCAAAAACCATCAGTGAAATCCAGCACCGTCACTCAGCATCGGATGGCCGGCGAAGACCTCAATCCCCCGTTGCTACCTCCGCGGGAAGAGCCGTGAAGCCCACTTCTTTCCATATCTGGGTTCCGTGGCTTTCCTTGAGGAAGACCATGCCGACCATGAAGCAGAGTGCGGCAAGAACGGCTGGGTAGACTAGGCCGGCGTAGATGTTGCCGGTGGAGGCGCACAGGCTCACGCCGATCATCGGCAGCAAACCACCGAAGACTCCATTGCCAATGTGATAGGGCAAAGAGACAGAAGTGTAGCGGACTCTTGCCGGGAAAGCTTCTACAAGATACGCGGCAATGGGAGCATACGTCAGGATCGAAAACACCGTCTGCAGCCAGATGAGAAAGATAAGCGCCGCCTGATTGGGATGGCGCGCCTCGGATGCTGGAACGAGTTTGCCGCTGGAGGGATCGAGCATCAATGGCGTGAGGCGAATGTCGCCGGTCACTCTGTCCTTGGTTGAGCTCACCGTCACGACGTTGTTGCCCGCAGCCTGCTGCATCGCTTTGTACACAGGGAATACACAGACAACAAACAACAGCATTCCGGCCATCATGATCTTCTTGCGACCGATGCGGTCAGAAAGCGCTCCAACCATGGGATAGAGCGGTTGGGCGGCGATGATGGCGATGGCGACAATGACATTCGAGGTGTGGGCATTTACGCGCACGATGTTCTGCAGGTAGAAGAGCGCGAAAAACATTCCCGTGTAAGAGACAACAGACTGTCCTGCAGCCGCGCCGAACAGTGAGATAAGCACCTGTTTGAGATTCACCCATTTTCCGAAGGCGTCCCTGATCGGCGTTTTACATCCGGTCCCCGATGCCTTCATGTGCGAGAAGATCGGCGACTCTTTCATGCGGAAACGAATGTAGAGTGAGATGCCCACGAGCGCTATTGAAATCAGAAACGGCAAACGCCATCCCCACTGCTGAAAGCTTGCGGCACTCATGAACTGCTCAGTGGTAAGAATGACGCCGAGCGAAAGCACCAGTCCTAGCCCCGCAGTCATCTGCAGAAAGCTGGTGTAGAAACCGCGCCGGTTGTCAGGCACATGTTCAGCAACATAGACGGCGGCTCCCCCATACTCTCCGCCGATTGCCAGGCCCTGCATAAGGCGAATGACAATCAGCACGATGGGCGAAAACCATCCGGCCGTCTGATAGGTCGGGAGAAGACCGATAGACGCAGTTGCTGTCCCCATAATGCCAAGGGTGGCAATGAACGCGATCCGCCGACCAACCAGATCGCCGACGCAACCGAAGAATAGAGCGCCAAACGGACGAACCAGGAACCCCATGGCAAACGTCGCGAGGTAGGCGATCAACGCAAAAGTATCGTTCCCGGGAGGGTAAAACTTAACCGCCAGGACCGAAGTGAGCGAGCCAAATATGTAAAAGTCGTACCACTCGATCAGCGTCCCGGTCGATGCACCAACGATGATGTTGGCAATCGACTTCGATTGCGCCGCCTGCGGCTGCGAGACACTCTGCGATGCCATACGTGCGTAACCTCAAGAATCGCGTGGAGAAGAAGGTGCCTAGTCCCAGAAGTGCGTCTCGAAGGGGAATGCCTTTGGCTCACTGTGCTGGCCGCAAAGCCAGGAAGTCAAGTGAATTCGAGCAATTGTGTTCGGCAACAACTGGCGGGCAGTCACGAAGTAACAAGGCAAGGCGCCGCATGAAAGCGGCGCCTTGCTGAGAACCGAGGCAAAAGTGAATCAGCGTCTGACGGTTGCTACGGGATATCGATGCGGACGATCTGACCAAGTCCCGGAGGCGCGGCGCCGAAGTTGGACACGTAGAGTTTTTCGTCCGGGCCAAAGGTCATCGCCGTCGGAACGACAAGACCAGTAGCGACATCTTCAATGCTCCCGTCCGCTTTTACGCGAACAACCTTGCCGGCGCCGGGCGTGGGATAGCCAGCGGCAGCGGATAGCTCAAGCACGTAAAGGAGCCCGTCAGGACCAAAGGCGGTGCCCACCACCGTGGTAAATCCGGCTTTCGACGAGAGGACATGCAGGCTATGTTGTGCGCCTGTGTCGTCAAGTCCGGGAGCAGCTACCTGGTTGCACTCTGCATATCCGAGGGTCAGGATGCGCGCGTAGTTGGGTTCGATCGGGAACTGATTAAGGTTGCCAAGATAGAGCTGCCCATCGTGAGCGGTAATGGCGGTGGGGACGATGTGGCCTTGTGACGCGGAGACGTCCATCACGCTCGACATCGAACCATCCGTGCCGATGGAGATGATCTGGCCGTGATTCGGTTCAACTGCATACAACCGGTTGTTGAACTGGGTCATGCTGTAGAACGATCCGTCCGGCTCGAAATCGCCTGCATTGGGATACTTGACCATGTGCGTCTTGATGAACTGGCCAAGGTTGGCAACAAGTTTCCAGGCCCCGGTCTTGGTGTTGACGCTGTAAAGTCCGCTAGGCCAAGAGTCGCCATGAGAGCATCCGCCGCCCGCCACCAAGGCATAAAGGTTCCCATCCATGAAACCCAGGTCGGCAACGCCCATGTAGTCGCCCACGGCATCGATCGATGAGGGTAGCCCGGATGCTACGGTTGTTCGCGTGCCGGCGGAGTTGATACTCGAGATGCGGCCCGTACTGCCCCCTTTGTACGGCCCAATAGGGGGGATCACCTGCGTGCACGTGCCCTTCGTCGAATTGGTGCCACCGGTCCCGGCCTCGGCAACGTAGAGTTTTCCGTCAGGTCCGAAATGAAGACCGCGCGGGCCATTGAGTCCGGTAACCCACACATGGACATTGGAAGAAGCTTGCGCGTTGAGTGAATTGGGGAATAGGCTGGCGGCCAGCGTTGCTGCCGCCAGTAGAAGCAGTTTGGGGATTCTCATTTTGATGACCTCGTCTGAAATGGCAGCCGTTCTGATGATCTGCTCAGGAACGAAACTCTAGCCCGAAAAACAGAAATATGGTAAGTTCCGGCATGTAACTTACAGCCTTTTTTGCACGTATCGAACGTCAATTTCTTGCACTTCCGAGGACGCAATGAAGTCGACGGTGACGACATCGGCGCAAGATATCCAGGCCGAACTAGAACGCATACTCGAATCCACTCCGTTCGCCAATGCGCATCGGAGCCAGCGATTCCTGCGCTACATCGTCGAATGTTCGCTGAAACATCAGGATGAATTTCTCAAGGAATTCGCGATTGCAGTAGATGTTTTCGGGCGGAATGTTTCCTATGATCCATCGATCAATGCGACGGTTCGTGTAGAAGCAGGCAGGCTGCGTTCGCGGCTCCGCGAGTACTATGCCGATGAAGGCCGCAACGATCCGATAATCATCGACGTTCCCAAGGGAGGCTATCGCGCAACCTTTACAGGAAGAGGCATCGATAACGATGATGTTGTTCCGCAGGTAACTTCGTCAGCGGACGAAGAAGAAGCGCACGTACAACAGAAGCCGCGCTGGCACAAGTTCCTTCCGCTGGGGCTCACAGCGATCATTCTGGTCGGTGCCGTCGGCGGCATCGGATTGTGGAAGCGCCGAGTGCTTCCCACTAACGCCGCCGGAAACGGCCAGAAAGTGCTGGCGGTGCTTCCCTTTTCAAACCAAACCGGAGCCGCCACTAACAGCTATCTCACCGAAGGCATCACGGAAACCTTGATACGCCAGTTTTCCCTAATCCCACAACTGAGGGTCATTTCGCGCGCCGCGGCAGACCGTGTAAACAAACAAAACGCCGCCAGCGAACTTGGCGTCGGGTACCTGCTGACGGGATCGCTCGAGCGCAACGCCGATGGGCGGCTGGTGTTGAACGCGGAGTTGAGCGACGCGAGAAATGGCGCCGTCTTGCGCAGCAGCCAGTACATTCCGGATGAAGCGGACCTGCGACCCATACAGGCTGAGATCGTTCAGGATGCCGTAATGGGTCTGGGAATTCCCCTCGATACCGCTCGGGCAGCGGGAGCGCAGAAACCGCTCACTTCGAGCCCCGCGGCATTTCAGAGTTTTTTGCGTGGCGTGGCGGTTGCACGAGTGCGTGACAACCCGGAAAACCTGCGCGAAGCCATTCGCGATTTTGAAGAAGCCGTGCGGCTCGACCCCTCCTTCGCGTTTGCGTATTCGTCGATGGCGGAAGGCCATCTGGCGATGGGAATCTTCTACGAGGCGCCGCTCGACCACATGCCGCTCGCGCGCAAATATGCCGAACGCGCCCTTTCTCTTGATCCGTCGATGCACCAGGCCCACGGAATTCTGGGTCTTATCGATCTGCTCTACGATTGGAACCTGCCATCGGCACAAACCGAATTGGAAGCAGCCGACACCAGAGACCATGCGATCTGGCAACTCGGCTGCACCGCTCATCTGCTTTCCATCAACGGACGTTACCGCCACGCGCAAGAAGATCTGGAGAGCATGCTGGAGTTCGATCCTCATTCAGGAATGCTGATTGCTGAATTAGGTTGCGTAAATTACTACGCCGGCCATTATGACGATTCCATTCGCTATTACAAGCAGGCTCTAAGCCTCGATCCACATTCCGTGCTCGGCTACTGGGGGATGGCCCGTTCGCTGGCACGCCAAGGACGCTATAAGGATGCGCTCGATGAGCTTCAACAGTTCAAAAAGCTGAACGGCTTCGAACCACCCATCATCACCGCCGAAATAGGATTCACCGAAGCGGCCTCAGGAAATCGCCATGCCGCAATGGAGACGCTGAGGCAGTTGAAGGAAGAATCACAACATGCGTATGTGGATCCGTATCTGATCGCAGTAATCTACCTTGGCCTGAATGATCGTGAAAACACCTACTCCTGGCTCGATCGAGCCTACGACGCGCACTCGCCGTTCCTCATTTCGATCGCAACCGATCCAAAGTGGTCCACATCACGGAGCGATGCCCGCTTTAAGGCGCTTTGGAATCGCATGACCGACGCAAAAGGCGGATCGCCTGCACCAACGCAGGCGCTGGGCGCAATCCGATCATCAGCTAGACCTCTCCCGACGGATTCGATCGCACTGTAGAAAATCTGACTCGGTGCGGGTAGCCCATTGCACGGGGAGTCCAGAATTTGGACAAGCCTCGCTCCGTGAATGGAGGCCGGGGTATACGCCCTACAACTTCCGACTACCCTCACTACACGTTCCGTTGGCGCTAACTGTTGCTAATGCGCGTAACATCAAGCTTGTAGGAGTGACCGAATGCAACAATTGTCGAATCTGTCTGGTTGGCCGCCTCAAGGAGGCGCCGGTGCGTTTGATACCCGCAAGGAATCCTTTGTCAAAACCCCGGAATCCGTGACCTTCAGAAAAGTCGACCGGATTGTGGGCACTCGCGTTGACCTGACTTGCCTCTTTGGCAAAGAGGTCGTGACCTTCCGGTTCTTTGCTTCAAACAGGGGAACTGCCGAGAATGTCGCGGAAGTTCTGGGCCGCAGCGGCGGTCAAACCTTGCGCGATCTGGGCATGCTCTACATCGCCGACAACGACAACGGATAGCAACTGCCTCTTATTCGGCCGGGTCTTCGTGCCTTTTCTCTACTGATTCATGCGAGCCAGCAGAGCAGCGTAGCGGGGATCCTGGCGCACGGAATCGAAGAGCGGGTCAACGCGGATGAACGGCATGCTGAAACAGTGGATCTCACTGGCACGTTGAAACGATGCGAAGGCGTGGTCCAGTTCGTTGACCCGAAGATCATCGAGGCCGATCTCATACGCGTTGCAGCTATTGGTCGATTGCGGAAGGGCACGGGTGCGCGCGCGCCAGAAAGGCCGCCATCCTTGCTGGCGGTAGACCTTGAGCAGTGCAGCAATATCGACCTTTGACTCATTCTCGCGCAGCGCTTCAACGTTATGTTGCACCGCCTCATCGTGGTCACCTTTCTGCTCATAGATAAGACTCAGGTAGTGGTCGATGGATTCGGGCGATCGCTCCATCTCGGATGCCCGCTGTAGCTGAGCAACTGCGGCGTCGTACTGCCGGTCATAGTAGAGGGCAACGCCTAGCCGCCGGTTGACGAGAAACGATAGCGGATCGAGTTGAAGCGCTCGGCGCATGTGAGTGACAGCATCCTGCGGGCGGCCAACGGCATCGAGGTAAATGGCGTACTTGAACTCTGCGATGGAGTCGCTCGGATTGAGGGAGATGCCGCGGGTAAGATTCTTCTCCGCTGCCGTCCAGTCATATAAGTAGATGGTTTGGACGCTGCCGAGTTCGGTATAAGCTTCGCCATTCTGCGGGTCGAGTTGGATGGCGCGCTGAGCCTCGGCTATGGCTTTCGGCATCAACTCCCGGGGCGTACCAATGCCGTAGGTCGTAACGGCATCGAGAGCGGAGGCATAGCCGGCGTGGGCGGACGCGTAGTTGGGATCCAGATCAATCGCATCCTTGAACGACTCGAGGCTGCGAGCGAAATCCTGCTTATTGAGAAAGTAGCGGCCTCGCAGATAGGCGTCGTGCGCCGCGGCGTTGACTGGTGCGCGCGGCGAAGGGGGAGCGAGCACGACGCTGGCCTGCGCGGCGATCTGCTGTGCGACGCTGTCCTGGAGGGAGAGGACATCGGAGGCGGACCCCTCGAAGGACTGCGCCCAAAGGTGCCGGTCAGTGCGCGCATCGATGAGCTGAGCGGTGATGCGGATCCGATCCCCAGAGCGGACAATTGAACCTTCGACAATCGCGTCAACATCGAGCTGGCGGGCGATGTCGGGAAGTGAGCGCCCGGAGCCTTTGTTGGCCATGACCGACGTTCGCGAAACGACCCGAAGGTTGGGTATTCGTGCAAGCTCGGTGATGAGTTCGTCGGTCATGCCGTCGGCGAAATACTCTTGGCCGGGGTCGCCGGACAGATTTTGCAGAGGCAGCACCGCAATCGAGCCGATGGCGCTGTGACTGTCTCGATGAAGAAAGCGTGCAGCCAGGGGACGGGGCCCGAGGTTGAGTACAGAGATAGTCATAACTACGGCAACAGTGATGGCGACGACTATCCAAAGTCTGTGCTGTGGTTTCGCTAACAATCGGTCGGGGCCTGCAGAGCCCTCGCGCGCCACATACTCTTCCGGCGCCGTGACAATCTCCGGCACAGAAGCGATCGGCTGCGAAGGTGCGACCCCCTGCGAACTAGGAAAATCCTCGATCGGCACCTCAGGCTCAACCGCCGTAACCGGTGCGACGAACCGGTAACCGGAGCCGGAGATCGTTTGTACATACTGCGGGAGGTCCGGGCTGTCCCCCAAGGCCTGCCTAATTTTGCGAATTGCGGTGTTGATTCCGTGTTCGATATCGACGAAAACTTCCTGCTCCCACAGGCGGGCGGATATCTCCTCGCGGGTCACAACCTGCCCATGCTTGGTGACTAAGAGGACAAGGAGTTCGAGAGGCTTCCGCTCAAGCTTGAGCCTGCGCTCTTTGCGACAAAGCTCAAATTTGCCGCAATCAAGGCTGAATTCGCCGAATCGATAGACGGCAAAGGGCAACGATTCCCTCCCAAGGGTGGATGAAGTATAGCATCGGGTAAAACAATCACCGATAGTTCCCCTCTGTATTGAGTTACTTACATCCTCACCTTTCTTCACCTCGAAATTCACCTTCCTCTATTGTTCCTGTCCTCGAATTTGCGTTGTATCAGTTCCACGCCGGCAAATTCCCCGGCATTGGAGGAAGTGATGAAATCGCTAACAATGAGAATCGTGCCGATGGCAGGTGCCTTGGCTCTTGCCGCTATGGTCGTTCCTTACGCACACGCTGGCTGCGGCCAGTATCGTCCCGCGTCATTCAATGCCAGCTCGCAAAATCAGTTCGGTTCGCCGAAGCTATTGCGGGCGGCATTCGACGACGATGATGCCGCCAAGTCTGAACCCACGATAGTCGGAACATGGAAAGAGCACTGGATCTCCGAAGGCAGTGATGGAATTCCAGACGGTACTGAAATCGACGCTGGCTACGCCCAGTGGCACAGTGACGGCACAGAGATCAACGTTTCTGGCCTGCGTGTTCCTTTAAGCGGCGACGTTTGTCTCGGTGAATGGATAAAGACCGGCCCGCGGACTTATCGGATGAACCATTTTGGAATCTCCTATGACCCCATCTCGGGCCAAAACCTTGTCGGGCCGGCCCGGATTCAGCAATGGCTCACGCTCGATGAAAAAGGGATGGCTACATCGGGTAAATTCACCATTGATCAGTGGGACGAATCGGGCAACCTGCTCGCTCACATCCAGGGCAAAGTCATCGGAACCAGGGTTACGATGGATACCGGATTTCAAAAGGTGGAGTAGGGTCGAATCCTCAATCGCAATCGCGGGTCTCGCACGGCGCTGACTGCTCCGAGGCGAGATCTGCGTTTGCACGGACGTCCGTCATAATCTCACCAGTGCTTCTCAGGCGTTGTAACGCTTCTGATGCCAGACCCAAGCCGTACGCACAATGTCGTCGAGTTGCGTGTAGCGCGGCTTCCACCCAAGTTCGCGAATCGCTCTGTCGGAACTCGCTACCAGTATCGCCGGGTCTCCCGCTCTTCGCGGATGCAACTCTGCGGGAATCGCATGGCCGGTAACCCTCCGGGCCGACTCAATCACTTCGCGTACGCTGAATCCCTGTCCGTTCCCGAGATTGAAGATCAGACGATTCTTCGCCGCCGCGTCGGTATCGAGCGCCTTCACCGCCAGCAGGTGCGCATCCGCTAGATCCGACACATGGATGTAATCGCGAATACAGGTTCCGTCAGGAGTGGGGTAATCATCCCCGTAGATTCGGATTGACTGTCGCCGGCCCAGCGCCACATCGAGGATTAGCGGAATCAGGTGCGATTCCGGCTCGTGGTCCTCCCCACGGGTGATCCCCCCCCTCCCCTCCGGTGCCCCCGCCACGTTGAAGTAGCGAAGCGAAACAGATCGCAACCCATGAATCGCGTGGAACCAATTCAGCATGGTTTCCACCATCAGCTTCGACTCGCCGTAAACATTGGTCGGCTTTAGGCGCGCATCTTCTTTGATTGGTACGGATTCCGGCTCCCCATATACCGCCGCCGTCGACGAAAACACCAGTTTGCGCGGACCTTCCGCAATCACCGCCTCCAGCAGTGCCAGCGTCGAAGCGGTGTTATTGCGAAAGTAGGTCTCCGGCTGTTTCATTGACTCGCCGGCTTCGATAAGCGCTGCGAAATGCAGGACGTTGTCGAAGGGCTTTCTATCCGCTTTCGCCGACTTGAAAATATTTTCCACAGCACGACGGTCAGCGAGGTCGCCCTCGACGAATTCAACGCCCTCTGGAACCATCTCCCGCCGGGCATGGCAAAGGTTGTCAAACACTGTGGGCTCATGCCCCTGCGCCGCGAGAAGCGAAGCCACGGTGCCGCCTACATATCCGGCACCTCCGGTAACCAAAGTTCTCACAAAAATACTGTCCTTCCAGAGCGGATTGGGTTACCGTGAGTCTATTACAGCAGGCAGGCTGGAGTGGGGCATCACTCAACTCAAAGACCGTCGTAAAGGCGGCTACCCAAACTACGTAAAATGCGGCATCGCCGCACTCATTTCCGGGTTTGAGGAAGGGTAAAGTCTGCTGCAAGCAGTCTTCTTTTTCCCTTTCTTCCCAAAACGAGGTTCTGCGACGTGATGTCTATGGGTTTATCGGTACAAAGGGAGAGGACGGATGCATTCGGGTCGAACTCAGCATGTCGGATATATCGCAGAGTGTCGCACTCTGAGAGCAAAAAATGCGCCGAGTGGCTTTTTCGCATCTTACTCCGATAGCATAGAGAAAGACTTTCGCGTCCCTCCTATTCCGAATTCTGTGGGGCAGCGTCAAACAAATCAAGCGGAGCTGAAAGGCACCATGATCCCCCGCCTTCAGGCACCCTACAACGAGCATTATTTTGCTTTTTGGAATCAGACAGTTGCCGTTAAAAGCGAGAAAGGCTTGCGGCGACTGGAAATCATTGACATTTACCCGGAAAAGGCAGGGGCAAAATGGCAACGTTGAGTCATTTTTGCGCATCCCTCCTCTACGGTGTTTTTTCTGATTTCTCTTCAGACCCAAAACGCCGCCTCCATGGCCAAACCCGAGGTTAGAAGATGCAGATGAGTGGATATCCAGGACGTACGAGTTTCGGCTTGCTTCCCGAGCCGGAGGGGCGGTCCGCGCCTTTCGTCACCAGCGTGACCGTGAACGTGATTCTCCTCAGCCTGGCGATTTATATAGGGATGACGGCAAAGCACGTATTACAGCAGCACAAGTTCGAGCAGACCGAGCTCATCTTCCCGACCACTCCGCCGCCTCCGCCAAAGTTCAAGACACCACCTCCACCCAAGCTTCCAGAGCCACCCAAGCCGAAGCTTGAAATGCCCATGGAGCAGCCCAAGATCAACATGCCCAAGCCGGAGCCGAAACCGGCTCTGAAGCCAATCGAGATGGAAGCCAAGCTCAACACGCCGCAGATCAAAGCGGCCAAGCCTTCCATTATTCTGGCTCCCCAGCCCAAAGCGGCTCTGACTGCCGCTATGCCCGCGCAAACCAACACCGTCAAAGCCTCCACAGCGCCCGTGCATCTCGGCGAAACCTTCGGCGTCACGCCGAATCCAAACGCCAGCCGTCCAGCTACCGTAGCCGCCATTGGCAATCCCTACGGCGGCATGCAAGGCCCTGCAGTTGCTCCTCACGGAGTTGTGGGATCAGCTGGCATCGGCAACGGACTCAAGTCTGGTTCTAACGCTGGCGCGGTTGGCAAAGTTGCCCAGGCGGGCATTCCCGGTGGAACGGGAACCGCAACTACGGGATATGCGACCGGCGGCAAGGTAGCATCTGCGGGAATACAGACGCAGATGGCGGCTGTGCCAGCAATTGCGCAGACCCCGCGTGAAGTTGCGCCAACCAGCCTTCAGCTGATCTCCAAGCCAGCGGTACAATATACCCCTGAAGCCCGTCAGTTGCGAGTACAGGGAGACGTTATTCTCCGTGTCACCTTTACCGCCAACGGACAGGTTCTCGTCAAGGGTGTGGTGCACGGACTAGGCCATGGCCTCGATGAAGAAGCCCAGCGCGTAGCCGCTCAAATTCGTTTCCGCCCCGCCACCCGTAACGGTCAGGCGGTTGATTTAACCACCAACATCACCATCACGTTTCAATTGGCATAGCGTCCAATTTGCACCATTGATCGCGACAGTGCGCGATAAGTTGCCGGGAAGTCAGACACTGTCTCAAGTCCAGTAAGAAGTGATTCATCCTAGGAGATGACATGATGTTTAGAAAGATCGCCCTCACCCTCCTGACCGCGACCCTTGGGACGTCCGGGGCGTACGCTAAAAAAGCTCCAAAGTTCGAACAGGCACATCAGTTGACCTCGGAGCAAGCTGCGCTCGTGCAGAAGTCCATAGGCCAGGAGAAGATCCTGATCAAGGCGATTCAGCAGCGCACTCCGCTGGTAGAAACGTATATCCAGGACACCCGGCCAGACGTAAAGCTGTATCAGATACCTGTGGGCGATCAATACACGCTCAGCCGCGTTGATTTCGGCAAGGGCTTCTTCGACAAGACCTACGAAACAAAAGATAGCGCCAATAAAAAAGGCTGGTTCAAGGGATCTTTGGCCTCCATCACGGGCATCACCAAGGCGCTCGGGCTTGATAAGCACTTTACATACAATCCAACTGGCTTCATGCAGATGATGTTCCTCGACCCAACCGGGTTCGATCAGCAGCACTATGTATTCAGCTATGTGCGCCGCGAATTCCTTGGATCGGTCCGCACCTGGGTGTTCGACGTGCATCCCAAGGTTGCCGGTATGGGCCGCTTCTACGGTCGCATCTGGATCGAAGACCAGGACGGCAACGTCGTCCGCTTCAACGGCACCTACACCGGGCCCAAGTCTGAAGACGATTCCCGCTATTACTTCCACTTCGACAGCTGGCGCATGAATGTGCAGCCCGGCATCTGGCTGCCCGTCGCAATCTACGTTGAAGAGTCCACCCGCGACGGAGAGAAGCAGGTTGGCCTCAAGGCTCAAACCCACTTCTGGGGCTACAGCCTCAAGCTCCCTACCCGCGACAGCGAAAGCGTCAGCATGAAAGTGGATGACGCCGAAGACAAGAGCGAAGACTCCACCGACGTCAGCCCCCTGCAGGCTTCGCGTGAGTGGGTGCTGCAGGCTGAGAACAACGTTATCGACCGCCTCGAGCAGGCCGGCCTCGTTGCTCCACTCACACCGAATGGCTTCGAGACCACGGTGCTAGATCAGATCGTGACCAACCTCGTAGTGCCCAACAATATCGCGTTGAGCCTGCCAGTTCACTGCCGCATCATGCTCACCGATACCGTTGAAGTCACGACGGTCGGCAACACCATCCTCATCAGCAAGGGCCTCATTGACACGATGCCCCGCAACGAAGCGACAATCGCTTCAGTGATCTCAATGGAGCTGGCGCACATCGCGCTCGGTCACCATATCGACACCCGGTATGCGTTCAACGATCGCCTGATGTTCCCTGATGAGTCCTCGTTCCGCCGCATCAACATGAACCACAACGACCACGACAATCAGGAAGCTGCTGCCAAGGCTCAGCAGTATCTTGATGCCTCCATGTACAAGGACCAGCTCTCGACTGCCGGTCTCTACTGGTCGCAGCTTGCCAGCCGTGGCGGAGTTCTCAAGGCTCTCAACACCCCCAAGCTCGGCGATTCCCTGCTGAAGACCGACGGCACCCCGTGGATGGCAACCATCGCCCACAGCGCACCCAAACTCAACTGGGACGACCTGGCGCAGATTCCGGCACTCCCCCTGGGCAGCTGGTTGAAGACCGATCCGTGGGATGACCACGTCCATCAGCTCAACGCCAAGCTCTACGCTCCGCTGAATCCTCGCGACAAGATGCCGCTCGAAGTGACCCCGGTCTACTTCAGGCTGCAACGTTACGACGAAGCGCAGTCGCAGGCCGCCAACGCCGCCGCTGCGAAACCGAACCCCGGAGCAGCAGCACCTGCAAATCCGCCGGCAGCCGGTGATCCGCCAGCTCAGCCAACTGGCCAGCCCACGGGAGGCACTCAGCCGCCCGCCGGGACTGACCAGCCGGTTCCATCGCAGGCAGAAGGCCCTCAGCCCCAGCAAACGGGTGGAACACCGAACCCGCAGCAGTAAGGCAGATACACAGGGCTCAGGCACGGATAGCGACGAATTCGTTATCCGTGCCTGGGCTTTTATACTTAGCGCGGCCAAATCTGGTTTCCTGTTCACGCTTCCCGCCGATTTCGTATCCCATTCCGCTCGGCCCGGGCCATTGTCGAGGCTTATGTTTTCAGGAGGCGTCGCACCCCATTCGTCATCTCGCAAGGCGTACTTTGGAAATGCTGCGAGTTTCCGGTTTAAGTTGTTAGAGTTAACTGATTCAACGTCAGGAGTGGACATTCCTTCATCCTATGAACAGAATTACATTCATAGTTTTTAGCTGCCTCCTTTGCGCCGCCGTCAGCGCCCGCGCGCAAGTTACCCCATCGGCCTATCGTGGACAGTTGACGTTGAACGTCGGCGGAATGGGATCGATTTTTCAGCCCGACTACGCTGGAGGCGGCATTCCTGAAGCCAGTCCCTTTCGCCTTATTGGCTTCGGCGTCTATGCAGACCTCAAAGCCACGCGGTGGATCGGCATCGAAGGCGAAGCCCGCTGGCTGCGTCAGAATTCCTATGTCGACATCACGCAGGACAACTACCTCATCGGCCCCAAGATTCCGATCCACGAGTTCAGATTCAGGCGACTCGACGCAATACCCTACGGCAAAGCCCT
The DNA here is from genome assembly GCF_039994875.1 of Telmatobacter sp. DSM 110680. Lineage (GTDB taxonomy): Bacteria > Acidobacteriota > Terriglobia > Terriglobales > Acidobacteriaceae > Telmatobacter. Next base: position 4,897,611 of record NZ_CP121196.1, read on the forward strand.
GGTCGGTTTAGGCCGCATGAACTTCGAATACAACCAGGCCTATGGCCGCTTCACCGATATCGCTCTCGGCGGCGGCGTTGACCTTAAGGTGACAAAGCGAATCAGCGTGCGTCCCTTCGACTTCGAGTACCAGCTATGGCCGAACTGGATCAACGGAACTCTCAAGCCCTATGGCGCCAGCGCCGGCATCGCCTACAGAGTTTTCTAGATCCGGATGTGATTTCGGCTTTGCTTTGCTTTTCCTAAGGATCCGCGATGCTACGCTGAAGAGCGCGATGTCCGACGGCCCTGCCAAACCGAAGAGCACCAGCCTGGCTATTCAAGGCGCCGCCCTCTTCGGGGCGTTGATCGGCGCCTTCCTCGCTCGCCCCGTTCTCAAGCCATGGATGGACCAACACGCTTCAGCCCTGACCTTTGCGCGCGGCTGGTCGGCACTTGCTTCCTTTGTGCCGTGGATCGTGTTCAGCATTTATTGGGAGATTGAGAAGAAGAACTCCGCGCCCGTGGTCTCCTCGGAGACCAAGTTTTCGCGCGCTATCCACGTCGCGCTATCGAATGCAGCCCTTCTGCTTGTCATTATGCCGATTCGCGGCCTCAACCAGGGATTCCTTCCGGATCTTCTGATTGTGAAGCTAATTGGTTTGGCGTTCGAGTGTGCCGGCCTGACCCTTGCCATCTGGGCCCGGCGCGTCCTTGGCCGCAACTGGAGCGGCGAAATCACCATCAAGGCCGATCATGAGTTAATTCGCAACGGCCCGTACGCAACCGTGCGACATCCTATCTACACTGCCCTTCTCGCGATGTACGCCGGCACCGCCATCGTCTCCGGCCAGATGCACGCCCTCGCAGGTCTGGTCATTGCCATCCTCGCCTACCTCCGCAAGACGCGCCTCGAAGAAGCTAATCTGGCTCACGCCTTCGGCGAACAATACACCGCCTACCGCAATGAAACTTGGGCGATCGTGCCAAAACTCGGCAAGCCGCAGAATCGTCGCTATGGTCGCTGACTTCCCGGCAAAATGTGGAACCGACCAATACTCTGACGACGTCGGATGTCTATGAAAAGTGATCAAACCGGTCAAACCGTGCTGGCCGGCACAAGGGAAAAACACCAGTCTCTCGATTAGAGCGGTCACACTTTGATCGAGTTGAATTTTCGCCCATCCCGTGTAAGATCTTGAAAATACTCTCTGCAATTCTGAGACTCAAAACGGATCGACCCCCCAATCGCACGTTTCTTTTGATGTCTCACTCTTTCAAAGTTCTGCAAGAGGTCATCTTGTGAGCGTTTTGGCGTCGCCTGAACCACAGTCGAGCAAATTGCCGACCTTCGTAAGCGCAATGCAATTCGTGCGTGTGTATTGGTGGCAGTCTCTGCTCATTTCAGCAGCGGTGTTGGTCCCTTGTTTCTGGCATGAGCATTTGGAAGCCGGCGATCTGCCCAGTCATGTATATAACGCTTGGCTCGTGCATCTCATCAAGAGCGGTCAGGCCCCAAGCCTGTGGCTCGCTCGCCGGTGGAACAATGTTCTCTTTGACTTTGCGATCAGCGGGCTCGGATACCTATTCCAATGGCGAACGGCTGAGAGAATAGCAGGCGGCCTATCCGTCCTGATTTTCTTCTGGGGATCATTTGCGCTGGTCAGCTCGATTAAGCGTGGTCTGGCGTGGTCTCTTATTCCGTGCCTGGCGATTGTGACATATGGCTGGACGTTCGAGATGGGCTTTATGAACTGCTACATCTCGCTCGGTCTATCTTTTTTTGCACTTGCGATTCTGATGCGTGGCTCACGCCAGGAGCAATGCTGGGTGGGGTTGCTGGTCCCAATCATCTGGCTGGCACATCCACTTGGTGTTGCCATGCTCATCGCACTCGGCTCTTACACGGTGTTGGCTAGGAATCTAACGCCAAAACGCCATCTGTACCTCTTCGTTCCAGCGATACTTTTACTCTTCGCAATCCATCTGCTTGTCCAGCTTCGCTACTCTTACACGGTGAGTTGGAAACCCGGATACGTACATGACGGGTTTGACCAGTTGCTATTGTTCGGGCCTCACTACTTGCTTCCGGCGCGGCTACTTCGGGCGTTTGTGGCGGCTTGTCTGTTGTTGGAATTGGTGCTGACGTTCAAGACCCCCCGATGGTGGGCTGCTTATCTGTTGCCGGCAGAGTTGTATGTTCTCACCGGATTCGGTGTTTTGATGCTTCCCACCGAAATCGATACGGTGCGGTTACATCAATTGGGTTTTGTTTCAATCGGCTACTTGACGGAGAGACTTACAACCATCCTGGTAGTTCTTGCTTGCTGTCTAGTGGGAGCGGTGCGACCGCAGAAGTGGCACTTGGCGGGGTTCTCAGTGATCGCGATAGTCTTCTTCGGTTACTTGTATCGAGACACTTCGACCATTAATGAAACAGAAAATCAGGTCAAGAGTTCACTTGAAAAGATACCGGCGGGGCAGCGCGTGGTGGCTGCGCTGGAAGTTTTCCCTTCGAGCAATGTCGGCACCGACCACATCTTCGATCGCGCGTGCATCGAGCACTGTTTCAGCTACGCAAACTATGAGCCCAATGTCGCACAGTTTCGGGTGCGTGCCTACGCCGATAGCCCGATTGTGATGACGGATGAGAAAACGGTAGTCGCAGGACGGCTTAGCAACTATTTGGTCCAAAAGAAAGATCTGCCTTTGTTTGAGGTCAACTGGTGCGATCGAATCGGAGGCAGCCTGTGCACCCGCGAACTTGCTGCTGGGGAATACACTCCTCTGGGTTTCAAGCTCGATCGGTCGTGGTTGGATCAGTTCGGTCGAAAGGCTCTCCTCATCGATCTTCTGCCGGGAGTATTCGTATTTGCGATTGCCTTTTTTGCCGTCAATTTGGAGGTACGTAAAAGAGCCGTCTGAAGCTGTTTCATAACTCTAAAGCGTTGTTGCATTGTTGGCTCCGGCGGAGAAGCCCTGGCGGCTTTTGCCCACAAAGACCAAGGCCGCCCCGTTGGGAGCGGCCCTGATTATTCCAGTCCATTTCAGGCTATGCCGGTGACGGAGACCCTTCCGGGAATCCGGAACCGCCGCGGGTGTCGGGCTTCAGAACTTGCTGTCCACCACTGCCGTTGCCGTCGCTGGGTGAAGCCAGGATGGAGCGCATCGGTGGTAGTTCTTTGCCGTCGAGAAGCATCTTCACTTCATCCGCGTCAATCGTCTCGCGCTCCAAGAGGGCAGCAGCGATGCGATGCATTGCATCCTTGTGCGCTTCGAGAATGCCATGCGCAGCCTGGTAAGCCTCGTCGATCAGGCGGCGAACTTCCAGATCAATTTGGCGTGCCGTTTCTTCGCTGAAGTCCCTGTGCTGTGCGATCTCGCGGCCCAGGAAGATCTGCTCCTCCTTCTTGCCAAAGGTCAGCGGACCGAGGCGGCTCATGCCGTACTCGCAAACCATGCGGCGGGCGAGGTCGGTGGCGTTCTCGATGTCGCTGCCTGCGCCGGTGGACATCTGGTTGAGGAAGATCTCCTCAGCCGTACGTCCGCCGTAGGCGATGGCAAGATTGGCTTCAAGATATTCGCGGGTGTAATTGTGGCGATCACCGGGAAGGAAGATCGTCACACCGAGAGCCATGCCGCGCGGAATAATCGTGACCTTGTGAATGGGATCCGAATGTGGCTGCATGATCGAAACCAGCGCGTGGCCGGCCTCGTGATATGCCGTGACTCGCTTCTCTTCGTCGGTCAGCAACATTGACTTGCGCTCGGCGCCCATCAGCACCTTGTCCTTCGCAAGTTCAAAGTCGTACATCACGACCTGCTTACGATTGACGCGGGCTGCATTCAACGCAGCTTCGTTGACCATGTTGGCCAGGTCGGCTCCGCTGAATCCCGGTGTTCCACGAGCGAGAATGTTGAGGTTGACATCGTCGGCAACCGGAACCTTCTTCACGTGTACGCGAAGAACTTCTTCGCGGCCACGAACGTCGGGCAATCCCACTACGACGCGGCGATCAAAACGACCTGGGCGCAGCAGTGCAGGATCGAGAACGTCAGGCCGGTTCGTCGCGGCAACCAGGATCACGCCGTCATTCGATTCAAATCCGTCCATCTCAACGAGCAACTGGTTCAGCGTCTGCTCGCGCTCATCGTGTCCACCGCCGAGGCCTGCGCCACGGTGACGGCCAACAGCATCGATTTCGTCGATGAAGATGATGCAGGGGGCATTCTTTTTACCCTGCTCGAAGAGATCGCGAACGCGGCTTGCACCAACGCCCACAAACATCTCCACAAAGTCCGAACCTGAGATCGAGAAGAACGGCACATTGGCTTCGCCAGCTACCGCGCGGGCAAGCAGCGTTTTGCCGGTTCCCGGAGGTCCGACAAGAAGCACACCCTTGGGAATGCGTCCGCCGAGCTTCTGGAACTTCTGCGGCTCGCGCAGGTACTCGATGATTTCCTTCAGCTCTTCCTTGGCTTCATCCACGCCAGCCACGTCTTTGAACGTGACTTTCTTTTGCTGCATTGAGAGCAGGCGGGCGCGACTCTTGCCGAAGGAAAGGGCCTTGTTGCCACCGGACTGCATCTGGCGCAACATGAAGAACCAGATCGCGCCCAGCAGAACAAACGGCCCGAGGTTGAAGAGCAGTTGCATCAGGAAGATGTTGCTCTGCGCCTCCTTTTTGCCGAAGCTGACGTGCGCGGCCAACATCGCCTTTTCGAGGTCCTCGTGCTGATCTCCGACCGTGGTGTGGAACTGTTCCTTGGGCGTCGCTTTCATATGCCCGCGGAGATCCGTTCCCTGGATCTGCGCGTCCTGAACAAGGCCCTGCTGCACCTTGTCGTACAGCTCGGAGTAGTTAATTTCTGTGTCTTTGGTCGCACCGATCGCACCGCGCTGGACAACACTCCAGAGCAGCACAAGGCAGACGAGTATAAAGACCCAGAACATGATCGTTTTGACGGTCGAATTCACCAGGATCCTCTTTCCCGGCGGGGAGAAGCCGCTTAAGAACTTCCAACACCGCCTACAACATCCCTTTAGACGCCCGAACAGTCCTTGAAGTCACAGAAAGTGCAGGATCTCTTGACAAGAGACACAACGCACCCACCGCGCGGATGTGCAGTAACTCAGATTGTACTCCGAAGAGGATTGAAGTTTGAAGAAGTGTACGGCTGCGAACAGTGGGAATCCGCCCGGTCAACGGGAAATCCCTGACGCGCTTACTGCCAACCTGTTTTGCCGCTACTCTTCGTGAGACTCTATGCCTTCAATTTCGATTTTCAGAGTGAGGTCAGGTTCGACTTCCACACCCTGCATCCAGAGGATCCGCGCATCCACCTCAAGGACCGGCCACTGCGCCCTATCTGTGCCTGTAACCTTCATGCGTTCAAGCACTTCCTTGACTTTTCGGGGTCCCGACGAGTAGCGCAGACGGACTCGGTCGCCGGGCTTCCACGGACGTAATACGGCCTTCAAACGGTCTCCATTTTGACTGGAAGTCACTGACGCTGTTCCCGTTAAGTGGATACGAATCCGGCATCCATAAGCCGGCGCAACCACTTCTCCGGGGACATCACATTCGTAACGTACGATTTCACTTTCTGCGTTCCCTGGGGACGATTTCGGTCCCAGAGTCAGGCGGATTTCACGATGGGTACGCTCTGCTCGAAGTCCGTGGGCGAGTTCCAGCTTGCCTCCGGCTTTGCCCGTCGCGGAAAGGGTCCGAAGCGCCTCGGTCGCTACGAAGTCGGGAGCAGCCTCAAGCTGGGCGGCAGCATAGCGCAGCAGGCGGCGCTGGAGGGCGATGGGTTCGGCGTTTAGAAGTGCCAGATCGATTGCAATGCCCTCAGCTGTAGTGGTGGCTCGCCCTCCGCCTCGAACCGGGCGCCCCCGAAGAATCACTTGCGTCGCCAAACGGGCGATTTCTCCATCCCACCAGGTTTCTTCTTCGCGAGCCAACTCGGCCATCTGCGCAAGGTGATCGCGAAGCTGCGGGTTCCAGGTTGCAAGTTGCGGCAGCAACTCGTGACGGATGCGATTGCGGGTGAAGGTGAGATGTCGGTTGGTAGAGTCTTCGCGCCATGTCTGCTTGCGCGCATGAAGAAAAGCTTCGATCTCGGCGCGCGGCGTCTGCAGCAAAGGCCGAATGATCAGACCCTTGCCAGGGCTTTCGAGTTTGGGATGAATTCCAGATAGACCCTCAGTCCAGGCACCGCGCAGAAATTTCGCAAGAACCGTCTCAGCCTGATCGTCGAGGGTGTGCGCGGTGGCGACTGCCTCGACTTTGCCGGAAGCGATGAGTCCATAAAACCAGCGATAACGAAGCCTGCGTGCCGTGCCTTCGATCGAATCCCGCGCGGTGCCTTTAATCCAATCCGAGGTCCCACTCAATTCGGCCTCAACTCCATCTGATTTCGGAGCGCGGCGCGCCTCCGCAGCGGTGTCCACATGTGCTTCATGAAACGGCAGGCCGAGTTTCGCGGTCAGTTCGCGGCAGAATTCAAGATCGCCGTTGGCTTCTTCGCCGCGCAGGCCGTGATGCAGATGCGCAGCGTGAAGCACGATGCCCAGTTCTCTGCTTCGATCAACGAGGGCGCACAACAAACCCACGGAGTCGGCGCCACCGGAAAGCCCGACGGCCAGACGCATGCCAGGCTTTAGCAGCGACGTGTCGAGCTTAAGTGTGGGAGGTGATATGCGCACCAGAGGATGATACGGTGTGGGGACATGCTGTAAGAAGCCCGAAGCATTGCGAACAAATCATGGGAAAATCGTCAGCGACATGAACTTTCAGAGTTATGACCTTGCTTTTGAAATCTTCGGACTTCTCTGGGTGGGCGGCGGTGGATTGCTCATGTACCGTCATCCAACTTGGTGCGCCAAAGTCAATGAGCGTTTTGGATTCAGGCGAGGAATGACGCCCGGATTCCAGAAATTCATCAAAGCGCTTGGAATCGTCGAAATGGTTTTGGCGGCGCTAGGCGCGATTAGCGTGGTTTCAATGACAGTCCTCGGTGTGCACTAACGGTCAGAAGGATCTCCTATTTATCCGGCCCCGCGCACATAAAGTTGTCGGCGCTTTTCGTATCGCCGCTGCCCTTGTACCTCGCAGCCTGCGGATACGGGCATAAAGGCCTGGTCATCGTAACAGCGCCTAGTGGTTTGTCGTCGACGGTTTTGCTCGCAATAATTGTGCTGGGTGCAGTTCCCTTCTCCACCCAATCCTCCAGCGCAACGTGCAGATTGTGCTGCGCATCTTTGGCCGGCCAATTGGTAAACGCACCAAAGCTGCCGGTTCCCGGACCGCCCCCGCAATGCTGCAACCCCGGAACCATGTAGAGCCTCGTAAACGAATCCGCATTGTCCCTGCCGAGTTTGGCAATCACATCACCGTAGTAGTTGATCGTGTTCATCGCGGAGATCGCCGGATCGTTCCAGCCGTGATAGAGAATCAGTTTGCCACCATGCGCGCGAAACGCGGTTAGATCAGGATTAACGGCGTCGAGCGCAGTGGCCGTCTTCTCTTTTGCAGCCTGTATCCCGCTATCCAAGCTGAAGGTTTTATAACTCCAGTCAGCCTTCTCATAAACCATGTTGGTGTAGTAGCCGATGCCAAATAGAGCCTGTGCGCTCTTCGCAGGCGCTGGACCTGTAATCCAGAGTCCCCACCCCCCCGTGCCGTCTTCGGCGCCGGGCAGATAGCCGGGAAAGATCGTGCGGCCCGCCGAATCCTTGATACCCGTATAGATCGTCTTCAGTGCCGACACCTGCGGCTCCGTAAGACACTTGGCCGGATCGTCACCAGCTTTGCATTCAATTGAAGCAGGATCGAAATGGCATTGCCGCGGATCGTTGAGAATGCCATCTTCCACGCCATCGAGTTTGTCGCAAGCCGCCAGAACCGCACTGGAGATTACCGGAATCTTTGCAGGAGGAATGAAGCTGTCCGCTGTCGCGGTTAGCGCCTGCAAATCGACCACCGCGTTTGAAAGCAATCCCGTCCAGTTATTCGCCGGTGCTCCCGCAAGAATTCCGTCGTAATCGTCAGGATAGCGCTGGGCCTCCATCAGCGCTTCGCGGCCACCGTCAGAACATCCGGTAAAGTAAGAACGCTTCGGTGCGTCTCCATAGAACTGCTGCACAATCGTCTTTGCCACGCGGGTCATCTCGTGGATCCCGCGATGACCAAAATCAGTCACCTTCTCAGGATGGCCCATTGCCCAGGTAGCGTCGATAGGCGATCCAGTGTGGCCGGCATCGGTAGCGGTGGAAGCATATCCCTGGGCTACCGACGCGGCAAGCGCAACATCATCGATGATTCCTGCGAATCCGCCATTGCCTAGACCCTGCAGTTTTCCGTTCCATCCGCTAAGAGGCAACCAGACTTCGATTCCAATGTTGGAGTCCGCGGTCGGTGTGGCCTTCATCACGACCCGGCAGAAGGCAGGCAGCATTTTGTAGAGGGCAGACATGTCTGCTCCCGTGAAGGCTTGCCTCGGCCCGTCAAACGCTCCGGCGGCAACTGCAGTTGCGCTGGTGATGGTTGCGTTGGGCAGAGTGAACTTCGCGAGACGTGCGCAGTGATCGCTTGGGGATTCAACCGCAGTCTGAGCCGGGGTTTGGGCAGACGACGTGCACAGGGCGAGAGCGCTCCCCAAAAGCAAAAAGCCTGGCACAAGTTGCACACTAAGAAACCGCATCGCGCCTTCTCCTCTATCGATTGCTCTGAATTAACGACGCGATCATTCTATGCCGGTCGATTGAGGCACGTGCATAATCCATTCGAAAGAACGTTCCCCCTCTTGCTCTTCCGCCGTTGCCGGACGCTATCGTGCGCCCAGAGATTGCAACTTTTGAACACGAGTTGCCTGAACGGTCATGAAGCGCTGACTCGATCCATCAGGTAGCGTGACGTCACCGTTTTGCTCGAAAGAGTTTGCAGTAATGTTCGACCATGACTCATGCCAGACGTAGTGCTTATCGCCGTGAGTTTCAATCTCATCGATCTGAAATTTCTTTCCATCCCAGCTCACAGTGATGTCATTCAGTGCGCCTTTCAGGTCGCAGGTAAAAGGCAACTGGCTGTTGCATTCCATGCCACCAAAGTGGTTTGCCTTGTTGTCCCACCAGATAATGCCCATCAGGAAGGAATAGCCGGCGGGCATAGGAACATGCTCCTGCTCGATGAGTGTGATGTTTCCGGGACCGGCAGCCCATGACTCTTCACCCGCACCATCGATTGCCTTGCTCCCCGGCTCCATCGCGGCGAGATGGACTTTGAGCTGCCAATTTCCTGATAGAGCCTGGATCAGACTCTGAAGCGATGCCGAAGCTGCAGCAGGTTGCGCGCTCGGGGTCCGCGCATCCAGTGCGCCAAGATAAGTAAACAAGACAAAAAGCAACGCTAAGCGATGTGGCCTGAATGTCACCGGGACCTCCGCAGCTGGGATACACCTCAATCTACGACTATAGGGCAGAATGGTCCTGTAAAAACGGGACAAACCGCGGACCACGGGACGACCAGAGCACGCTGGATGTCGCCGTTGTATACTCTGCGAGTTATGCAGGTATTCGCAATTCTTCCAGCGGCTGGGCTCGGTACTCGCATGGCCGGACCGCAGCCAAAGCAATTTCTCTCCCTCGATGGAGTTCCAATCTTGATCCACTCCCTGCGCGCTTTTGCGGCGGTGCAGCGTGTGACCGCCATCTATGTCGCGGTGCGCAAACCTGAGATGGAACGCGTGCAGGCCCAGGTTTCCGATTACGGATTTGCAGATCGCGTCCACGTAGTGGAGGGCGGCGACACCCGGCAGGAGTCAGTCGTACATGCCCTGGATGCGTTGCCGGCGCAGGCGGATGACGTCGTCTTGATTCACGATGCGGTGCGACCCCTGATCGACCCGGCCACGATTGACCGAACCATCGACGCGGTCGTGGAGCACGGGGCGGCCATTGTCGGTCTTCCCGCCATCGATACCATCAAGCAGGTAGAACGCACCGCTCATGGTGCAATCATCACGTCGACCATCCCGCGAGAGTTCGTTGTGCTGGCCCAAACTCCCCAGGGATTTCGCTTTGGCCTGCTGCATAAGGCCATGACCGAGGCCATCGCGGATGGGTTTGTGGGTACAGATGAGGCGTCTGTAATTGAGCGCGCCGGACATCGGGTCGCCGTGGTTCACGGTTCTCAGGTTAATCTGAAGATCACACAGCCGGGCGATCTGGAGTTGGCGGAGTTTTACCTGCATCAGCGCGCGTTGAGTCCGGCGACCAAATAACAGGCACGGAGACCATGGAGACACGAATCGGATTTGGCTGGGATTCGCACGCGTTCAAGGCGGGCGTACCGCTGCGCGTTGGCGGGATGACGCTGGAACACCCCGAGGGCCTGGCCGGGCACTCCGATGGCGATGTGCTGCTTCACGCCATTACCGACGCTTTGCTGGGAGCCGTGGCGGCAGGCGATATCGGCAGCTTTTTTCCGCCTGGCGACCCGCGCTGGAAGGATGCCAATTCGGCGATATTCGTGAAACTGGCCATGGAAGAGTTGGAAAACGCCGGCTTCCGCATTGTCAATGTTGACACCACACTGATTATGAATGCCCCTAAGATCTCCCCGATCGCCGGCGAGATGCGCTCAACAGTAGCCGACCTTCTCGGAATCGAGATGGAACAGGTGAGCATCAAGGCCAAAACTCCCGAGGGACTCGGTCTCGACCACGTGGCTCAATGCCATGCCGTCGTTCTGGTGGAGCGATCGATTGAACCGGATGAATTGAAGAGCATGAGCGCCGTTATCGAAAGTCAAAAACAGCTTGAAGATGTGGTGGACGACCTATTGGCTTCGGTCCATGGAGTTCCAAAGAAGCGTTCTATCAATCCAGTTTACGACACCGAAGATATTACCTAGCGGCCACGCGGGGATCCATCCGGTGCGACAAGAAATTGTCGGCGATAATTTGAACAGGGCAATTTGTGTTGCCGGAAAGCGCCTTGGACGCGTATTCTCGGCGCAGACAATTGGGGCCCAGAGAACGAACGACCTCGGCGGGGCGAGGCCACATCCCAGATGCGCATCCTGAGGTTATCGGTAACAAGCAAGAAGATATCCATGCTCGTCGCGGCCATAGCGCTTGCCTCGATGATCGATTTTGCATGCGCGGCCCCCGGTGCTCCATTACAGGGCAGTGTATCCACGGTGAACTCACCGTCGGCACCGATCTCTCACTGGGCACAACAAGTGGTGCTTGGTTCTTCGACGGTGGAGTTGACCGGCCCATGGAAATTCCACAAAGGCGATAATCCCGCATGGGCGCAGCCGGACTTTAACGACTCGGGCTGGTCTTCCATGGACCTGACTCCGCCCCCGGGCTCCTACGATCCATTTTTGGGCACCAGCGGGTTCGTGCCAGGTTGGACGGTGCTCGGGGACCCTGGCTATTCGGGATATGCATGGTATCGACTCAAAACCAATATTCAATACGACCCGGGGCTGTCAGAGGGCGGGCTCGCAATCAAAATGCCCAACGACGTCGACGACGCCTACCAGATCTACGTAAACGGAACGCTACTCGGCTCTCTGGGCGACTTCACCGATAAAGGAGTGACAACCTATCTCACTCTGCCGCGGGCATTCGTCCTCCCGAAAGGAATCAAGAGCGGTCAGGTCACATTTGCGATCCGCGTGTGGATGGACCCCTCAACGCCGTTGACCAATCCGGATACCGGTGGTTTACATGAGCCACCAGTCCTGGGACAGGCTGGCCCAATCGAACGCATGCTGCATATGGCTTGGGATTCGGTGAATCATTCCCAGTTGAGCCGATTCCTGGTGCTGGGCGTACTCCTGCTTGCCATAACCGTGACGGTGGTTTTGTTCTGGCTTGATCGGAAAGAAAAAGCGTATCTATGGCTGGGACTTACGTGCGGTGGAGTGGCACTGGAAACGGTACTGACTCTCCTCGGGAACTACACTTCGTTGTTGCCGTCCGCTGTGTTTTTCTTGTTGTCCGACGCGGTTATGAAGCCCGCGATCATTGCGCTGTGGATCGTTTTCTGGGCCTACTGGTTCCGGATGGGCCGCATGGAGCGCATGCACAAAATGGTGTGGGCTTTTGCGCTTGTACTCGGCCTGACGATTGCCATGATGCGCGCGCCGCTTTACGGCATGCTGATTCCGGTCCACGCATTGGTATATCTCGCTCCGCTCTCCGTTTTTATCAAGCTGCTGCTGGGGGGACTGCTGCTGTGGGTGGCTTGGGAAGGTATGCGCAAAGACCACACTGGGGCATGGCTAGCGATGCCCGCAGTTGGTCTGGTGATCGTATCGCTTTACCAGCAAGAGTTGCTCGTGCTTCATGTTCCTCTGAGTTTCTTCCCGTTTGGTATGGCAGTGGGCATCAGCCAGATTGCCGTGGTGGTATCGCTCAACATCATCACCCTGCTTCTGATGCGGCGGTTCCTGCAGTCGCTGCGGCTGCGGCAGCAATGGGAAGCCGAAATCGACCAGGCTAGACAGATTCAGCAACTGCTGATCCCCGAAGCCATTCCAACGATTCCGGGCTATGTTCTTGAGACTGAATACAAACCAGCCCAGCAGGTAGGCGGCGACTTCTTCCAGATTTTGCCCGATGGGCACGGCGGTGTGCTGGTCTTGCTCGGGGACGTGACCGGAAAAGGCCTGCAGGCCGGCATGCAGGTAGCTTTGATCGTGGGCGCGATTCGCACTACCGTGGAAACCAGTTACGAGCCCCATGTCGTACTTGAGTCACTGAATCGCAGGCTATGTGGGCGCGGACAGTCTTACGCGACATGCGTGGCGATGCACATTGCCGCGGACGGCAAGACGACCATCGCGAATGCCGGGCATCTGGCGCCGTATTTAAACGGGAAAGAACTCGCCATGGCCGGCAACCTGCCGCTTGGCCTGAACGACTCCATCACCTTCGATCAGACGACCATCCAGTTGAAACAGAAAGATCGGCTGCTGGTGATCACCGATGGCGTGATTGAAGCGAAGAATGCAAAGAACGAGCTCTTTGGCTTCAACCGAGCGCGCTCAATCAGTCATCTCCCCGCGGCATTCATCGTCAAGGCTGCAGAGATCTTCGGTCAGGAAGACGACATCACCGTAGTCTCCATTTCTCGCCTGGCGCAGGAAAAAGAAGGCGATATTACCGCGACGCCGCCGATGAAGTCTGAAGTCGCCTGAGCGCCTCTCCCCCTGTCCAGCCCTTTCCAGAACATTGCCTTTTGAGTACGCTCTCTGTTTCCGAAAAGAAACTGATTGCGAAAATCGGTGATTCGACGTAGCTTGGCTCAGAGTTCGATTCCAATCCTGGAGTATTCGATATGCATTCCCTTGCCATGCTTCTACAGGACAATCAGCCAAATCCCGAAATGCTTCAGCACCTCATGGTTGCGATGGCGGCAATCATTCCTATCATCATGGTGCTCGCGATCGCGATCTTTATGGTGCCCTGCTGGTTTATCTGCAAGAAAGCCGGCTTCTCGCCCTGGCTCTCGCTGCTCTGCATCATTCCGTCATTAGGAACCCTGGTCTTGCTCTACGTTCTCGCGTTTGCCGATTGGAAGGTCGGACCAGTTCCCATGGCCGCTTATCCGCCACCGTATCCGCCGCAGCCGCCCTATCCACCGCAGGCGTGAGACGGCTCACCTGATTCATACGGGATCGAATGCTAGCATCGTGATTGGAACGTATTGATACGATGCCCGATCCGACTCCCACAACAACTGGAAATATTCGCGTCCGTTTTGCGCCTTCGCCCACCGGTTTTCTCCACGTTGGCAGTGCGCGCACGTTTATTTTCAATTGGCTTTATGCCCGCCACAATCACGGAACCATGGTGCTGCGGCTCGACGACACGGATATCGAGCGCAACACCGATGCGAGCGTCCAGTCGATCTTTGAGGGACTGCGCTGGCTGGGCCTTTCCTGGGATGAAGAGTACAAGCAGTCCGAACGCCTAGCCCTGCATCGCCAGGCCGCCGAATCCATCTTCGCCAAAGGCCTCGCCTATCGCGACTTCACACCTGCCCATGCCGCCGAAGGCGAAACATCCTCCGCGCAGGGTGCATGGCTATTCAATCCCGGCATGCGCGAAACATCACGCGAAGAAAGCGATCGCCGCGCCGCCGCAGGTGAGAAGTTTGCGCTCCGCTACCGTGTTCCCCGCGGCGAAGATCGCGTCTTGATCTTCAAAGATGCTGTCTACGGAGCGCAATCCAAACCAGCCGACGAGGTTGAAGACTTCGCCCTCCTGCGCTCTGACGGAATGCCGACGTATCACCTTGCGTCCTGCGTCGACGATGCCGACCTCCGCATCAGCCACATTATCCGCGGGCAGGATCACCTCACCAACACCTTCAAGCATCTGCTGATCTTCGAAGGCCTGGGTGCGGAGCCGCCCCAGTTCGGGCACCTTCCCCTACTCGTCGCACCGGACGGTACCAAACTCTCCAAGCGCAAGCACGGCCCAGTAGTCAGCGTCACCACCTATGCGAATGCCGGCTTTCTGCCTGAGGCCTTTATCAACTTTCTTTGTCTCCTTGGCTGGTCGCCGAAAGATGACCGCGAGTTCCTCAGCCTCGAAGAACTTATCGCCGCATTCACCCTGGAACACGTCAACCGCTCCAACGCCGTCGTCAACTTCACCGAGGAAGACCCATTCGACGCGAAGGCCGTCCATCTCAACGGTGAGCACATCCGCGCCCTATCCGTCGAGCAGCTCAGCGCGCGTCTGCAGCCCTTTTTCGATCAGGCCGGACTGCATCCATCGCCTGAAAAACTTCTAGCTGTCACCCCGCTCATTCGCGAGCGCATTAAGTTGCTGAAGGACGCCGTCTCCGCCGCCGACTTCTTCTTCGTCTCGGAGCTTCCGCCTTACGACCCTGCCGAGCTGATCCCGCAAATCAGCAAGAAAGAGCAGGGCGATGGCGCCCTCGCCCACCGCGTTCTTCAAACCGCGCTCGAAGTTCTGCCCACCACGGAGTTCGATCACGACACACTCGACAAGGCGCTGCGTGAAGCCGCGGCAACGTTGGGCCTCAAAGCCGGACCGATGTTTCAGCCGATCCGCGTAGCCGTCTGCGGACGCAAAAACGCGCCGCCCCTCTTTGAAACCATGATCGTCCTTGGCCGCGACGTATGCCTTATCCGTATCCAAGAGGCTATAGCCAAACTCGAATCCACTAAATAAGCCAGTCCGCTTTTTGGGGAAGCAATACTTGTGACGTCAGGAATCGCAGCTATGAGCAACGGAAATCCGGAAATGCAGGACACTCGCCCCGTCTCTAACTTTCTTCGTGACCAAATCGCCGAAGACGTGCGCACCAAAAAGTACGGCGACGCCATCGTCCAGACGCGTTTCCCACCCGAGCCAAACGGCTACCTCCACATCGGCCACGCCAAGGCAATCTGTCTTGACTTCGGTCTCGCCGACGAGTTCGGTGGAAAGACCAACCTCCGCTTCGACGACACCAATCCCGAGAAAGAAGAGCAGGAGTACGTCGACTCCATCCAGAAAGATGTCCGCTGGCTCGGCTTCGACTGGGAGCGTCTTTGCTACGCCTCCGACTACTTCCCGCAGCTCTACGAGTGGGCCCTCAAGCTGATCCGCGACGGCAAAGCCTACGTCGACGACCTCACTGCCGACGAAATCCGCCAGCACCGCGGCACCTTGACCGAGCCCGGCAAGAACAGCCCGTATCGCGACCGCTCAATCGAAGAAAATCTGGACCTGTTTCAGAGGATGAAGGCCGGCGAATTCCCCGACGGCACCCGCGTTCTACGCGCCAAGATCGACATGTCCTCGCCCAACCTCAACATGCGCGATCCGGTCATGTACCGCATCCTTCATGCGTCGCACCATCGTACCGGCGACGAGTGGTGCATCTACCCCATGTACGACTACGCCCATGGCCAGTCCGATTCCATCGAGCGTGTCACGCACTCCATGTGCACGCTCGAATTCGCAGATCACCAGCCGCTCTATCGCTGGTACATCGAAAACCTCGGCATCTTTCCCTCGCAGCAGATCGAGTTCGACCGTCTCAACATTACCTACACGCTGCTCAGCAAGCGCAAGCTGCTGCAGTTCGTGCAGGAGAAGGTCGTCCGCGGATGGGACGATCCGCGCATGCCCACCCTGTCGGGCTTCCGTCGCCGCGGCTTCACTCCCGAAGCCATTCGCACCTTCGTCGGGTCCATCGGCGCTTCACGCACCAACGGCAGCACCGACATTGAAATGCTGGAGCACTTTCAGCGTGACGACCTCAACCGCCGGGCTTCACGGGCGATGGTTGTGCTGCGCCCCCTCAAGCTCGTCATCGACAACTATCCTGCTGGACAGGAAGAGTTCGTCGAAGTCGCCAACAATCCCGAAGACCCATCCGCCGGAACTCGCAAAGTTCCCTTCTCCGGCGAGATTTACATCGAGCAAGACGACTTCCGCGAAGTTCCTCCGCCAAAGTACTACCGGCTCTCTCCCGGCAAGGAAGTTCGCCTGCGCAATGCCTACTTTGTCACTGCACAGAACGTGGTCAAAGACGTCGACGGCAATATCGTAGAGGTCCACTGCACCTACGATCCGGCCAGCAAGGGTGGCAACTCGCCCGACGGACGCAAGGTCAAGTCGACGATGCACTGGGTTTCGGCCGGGCACGCCATCTCCGCAGAGATCCGTCTATACGACAAACTCTTCACCAAGCCCGATCCAAGCGACGTCGAGGAGGGCAAGGACGTCCTCAGCAATCTCAATCCCAACTCGCTTGAAATACTGACCAGCGCCAAACTGGAGCCGTCTCTTGCTAATGCCCGGCTTGAGGATCACTACCAGTTCGAGCGCGTCGGCTACTTCTGCCTCGATCCCGACTCCGCGCCCGGCAATCTCGTCTTCAATCGGACCCTTTCGCTCAAAGATTCTTGGGCCAAGATTGAGAAAAAGGCGGGGGCGTAGCTAACTGATCTGAATTGGACAAACGCCTCGGCGGCTTTCGGCGGGGCCCTGATGAAATCGCTACTTGCCAACCACATCAATCGGCACGGTGATTGTCTTCGGGGGCATGCAGGCATTCTGGTCGCACGCCTGGTAGCGTAACTTCGCTTCGACAAGATGATCGCCGGGGGCGGCAACGATCTTTGAGTCGATTGTGAACTCGCCGCTGTACACCAGAAGCCTCTCATTCGGATCAACTGGCAGCGTGAAATCCACGCCCGCTGGATAGCTGGCGCTGGCAAGGTGAACACCTGAGGACTCAGGAATTGAGAAGACCGTAGGGATCAGGTAGTCCGCGCGCGGCTTGTGCGCGTTGATATGCAAGTTCTGCTGGATGCGAAAGTGGAGTGCAACCGAGCTTGGCTTTCCCGCCGGAACGGTCACCTGCTCGGGATAAAGATATTCGACAGCTTCTGTTTTGTGGCTCGATTTGTGCGGAGATTCAGACACAGAATCCTGCGCTCGGCTCGCAGAACAAACGAAGCACGGCGTCATACAAATTGCAATACAGACGAGCCAGCTCTTTGCGTACGTCAATTCCGCGCTCCTCAGCTGCCCAGTGTCTTTTTGATGTTCTCTTCCATATCGTCTTTGGAGGTGATGCCGAGTTGCACCGCGACAACTTTGCCGTCAGGGTTGACATAAATAGACGTGGGCATCGCGTCGAGGCCGCCATACACGCTGGCGAGGCTGTCGCCGTTGATGAGGACGGGATACTGCATGTGCTCGTCCTTTACAAATTTAGCAATAGCCGCCTTGTCGCGGGCCCATCCTTCTTTATCGCCGGGCTGCAGGTCATCGCCTTCGGTCGAGATGCCGACGATTTCAAATCCCTTCGACGCATACTCATTCTGCAGTTCGATGAGCCAGGGTGTTTCGATCTTGCATGGTCCGCACCAAGTTGCCCAGAAATTGATAAGCAGAGGCTTGCCTTTAAAGTTCGACAGCGCAACCGTCTTTCCACTCAGATCCTGGAGGACAAAGTCGGGAGCAGGCTTTCCAATCAGAGAGGTTTGACTTTGGGGAACGTCCCCGGCTGCAGGAATCAGCTCTGCATGCGAAGCACTAGCCAAGGCCCGCTCGGCCGCCTGCTTACGGTACTCCCAGTTGGCCCATCCGGCCCAGGCAAACGTCGCGAGGATGAGCAGTGTGACGCCGATAACAATGGTGTTGCGCTTCAAGGGGAAAAACCTCTCGTCATCTATTGTACGAGGGAGGACAGAGCACCGGGAACAGCGGACACTGACCTTGCGGAAGAGTCAAAGCAGCCAGTGACTGCAAAGTTGAAAACCAGTAAGGCCAGCGGAACGCGGGTCTCACTGTCCACTGATCACTGTCCACTGTTAAGATCAGAAACCGATGAATCGCAACAACGAGAAAGATCCCCTGACACCTGCGGGACTGGTGCGCACTGAAGCCGCTGCGCTTGAGTCACTGGCGGCGCGGCTGGACGGTCCGATGGCGGCTGATTTTGACCGAGCCGTGGACCTGATTGTGCGTTGCGGTGAATGCAATGGCCGCGTGGTTGTCACCGGCATGGGCAAGAGCGGCATCATCGCCCAGAAGATTGCGGCTACGTTGAGTTCCACGGGAAGTCCCGCTTTGTTCCTGCATCCTGCCGAAGCAGTTCACGGCGACCTGGGCGTACTGATGCCCGGCGACGTGGTGATTGCGCTGTCGGCAAGCGGCGAAACCGAGGAGATACTGCGCCTGCTGGCGACGCTCAAGCGCAAGGGCGATGCCCTGGTGAGTTTCTGCTGCAATCTAAAGTCGACTCTCGCGGGAGCTAGTGATGTGGCCCTTGATTGCAGTGTTGATCGCGAAGCTTGCGGATTGAATCTCGCGCCCACGGCAAGCACGACGGCGATGCTTGCTCTGGGGGACGCGCTCGCGGTCGCAGTGAGTCTGCGCAAAGGATTCAAAGCCGAAGACTTCGCGGAACTCCATCCCGGCGGCAAACTCGGCAAGCAACTCGCCAAGGTTCGGGACCTGATGCACGCTGGCAACGACATCCCGGTTGTCACTCTGCAGACGCCAATGTCCGATGTGATTTACGAGATGTCGTCGAAGAAACTGGGCATGACCACGGTGCAGGAGGCGGGTCGCCTACGTGGCGTCATCAGTGACGGTGATTTGCGCCGACTGCTGGAGCGCGAAGGCGGAGCGGCGCTGAGCAAGTCGGCAGGCGAGGCCATGAACGCAAAGCCTCGTACCATCACTGGCGAGGAACTCGCGGCAAAGGCGCTGGCGATTCTCGAGGAGCGGAAGATTACGTCGCTGGTGGTTGTCAATGCGGAAGGCAAGGTCGAAGGTGTGGTGCATCTGCATGATTTGTGGGGAGTCGAATTGATCTAGGAGCAGATGTCCACTTGGTCGATCCCCGCAAGGAACCGGTATCGTTCGATGAGATTCGTGCTGACATCGAAGCGAAACAGCGCTCGATAATCTGGCCGGATTATCTTGCTGCAACGGGACGGGTCTATGGGTTTCTATGGAATGGCGACCCTAAAGCTAAAATTATTCCGCGTGCTGGCCTTGTCCTATTTGGCTTGCATTTTTTCGCAGGAGGAATTGCCTTCATCGCTGCTTCTATCGGAGGCGAACCTGAGGACAGGTTCTACCCGGGTGCAGTCATCGGTTCCGTTTTTGTTCTTTTAGCCCTCCGTATGTTCAGGAATGCATTGCTCTTCGCGCCGAAACCGCTGAAATCTGAGGGCGAAGGAGAATTTCAAAGTGACAAATCATAAAACCGTCCTCATTACTGGCGCTTCGAGCGGCTTCGGGCTGCTGACTTCCGTTACGCTCGCGAAGTGCGGCTGGCGGGTACTGGCGACTATGCGTGACCTCGACCGCCGCACCAAATTGGAGACTGCGGCACTTGATGCGGGAGTGCAGGAGCGCATCGAGTTTCACGCGCTGGATGTCACGAATGCAGAACAGATTGCGGCGCTCGCTGATCTAGTAGCCAAGCGAGGTGAACCACTGCATGCCCTCATCAACAACGCCGGCTTCGCGGTTCCCGGGTTTGCCGAAGATGTGACTGACGCAGAGTTGCGCGACCAATTCGATACGAATTTCTTCGGCGCCGTAGCCGTGACGCGAGCAATTCTGCCGCTGATGCGGCGGCAGGGTTTTGGCCACGTCGTCATGGTCTCGTCGATCTCGGGGCGCGTAGGTTTCCCCGGCGTCAGCAGTTATGCATCTTCGAAATTTGCTCTGGAAGGCTGGACCGAGACGTTGCGCTACGAGATGAAGGCTTTCGGCATTTACGCAGTGCTGGTCGAGCCGGGCTCGTTTGCAACCGATATCTGGACGCGCAATGCGAAAATGACAGCTGCTCTAAAGAATCCGAGTGCGGCGAATGCAGCGCGGGTGGCTCGATGGCGCAGTCGCATCGATCAAAGCGCCAAAGACCGCGCTGATCCACAGACGGTTGCTGACGTAATCGCCCGTGTGGTGGAAAATCCACGACCGAATCTTCGTTATGCCGTCGGCAGAGATGCCCGCATGGCTCTCAGGCTGCGCGGAATCTTGCCGGCCAGCATGTTCGAAGGCGTGATCATCAAGAGCAGCGGCGTGGACTAGCGCGGCAACGACGAAATCCTACGACGCCTGCATCCTCGCCGATTTCGAAAATAATGTGTCTCCAGTTCCACGCCACGTGTCCCTGCTAACACGGTTCGGACAATTCGATCTCGCCTAGCTTGATTGTTTTCAGCGGCTCGCACGCTGGCCCGTCGCTTGCAGTTAGCAAGCGCAGGAGATCACGATGCAGGTTCAGCTCACAATTCCCGGGCTCACAGATTCCGCAACAGAAGAGCCAGAGCTCAAAAGGCGACTCCTCCCCGAACATTTAGAATGGTTTCTGCTTCTAGGTTCTCATGCGTCCGCAGCAAATCCGCTGAGCAAGTGTTTGTCTCATCGGGATTTAGCGGACGGGAAAGCACGTTCGGACTCTTCTATGCATCGTTGGTCGAAGCTCTTTGTACCCACTCTTCGGGAGGCCCCGGCAGATGCCGAAGTGGCCAGCCACAAGTTCCTGCTGCGGGCCGGATACATTCGTCAGCTCGGCGCAGGCCTCTACAGCTATCTCTTTCTCGGACAGCGTTCGCTGAACAAAATTACCGGCATCGTGCGTGAAGAGATGGACAAGATCGGGCAGGAGTTCTTTCTGCCAGCGCTGCTGCCCAAGGAGCCATGGGAAGAGAGCGGCCGCTGGACAGGTATGGGCGCCAACATGTTTCGCCTGAAAGACCGCAAAGGCGCTGAACTCTGCCTGGGGATGACCCATGAAGAGATCATGACCACCATCGCCCGCAGCGAATTGCGCAGCTATAAACAGCTGCCGCAGATCTGGTACCAGATACAAACCAAGTTCCGCGATGAACCGCGCCCCAAAGGCGGACTCCTGCGGGTTCGCCAATTCATCATGAAAGACAGCTACTCCTTCGATCTGAACAAGGAGGGGCTGGACAAGAGCTTCGATCTGCATGATGCGGTATATCGCACCATCTTCAAGCGCTGCGGATTGAAGTTTGTCGCTGTCGAAGCTGATTCCGGAGCGATGGGCGGCTCGCAGTCACAGGAGTTCATGGTTTACACCGACGCAGGCGAAGACCTGATTGCCAGTTGCCCGGTTTGCGGATACGCCGCGAATCTTGAGAAAGCAACGTCGCGCCTGAATCTGGTTGCAGAGATGGAGCCAACGGGCGACGGAACACCGGAGCTTGTGTTGACGCCGGGATGCGCCGCTATCTCCGACGTTGCGGCGTTCTTCAAGATTTCGCCGGCATCGGACATCAAGTGCGTGGCGTACATGGTGCTGAAGCGGGGCACGCCTGGGAAAGATGGTGCAGTGAAGGATACCTGGCACGGTGTTGCTTCTTTCTTGCGCGGCGATCATCAGGTGAACGAGACCAAGCTGCTGGGTGCTGTTGGCGGCGCGGAACTGCGCACGATGCAGGCTGAGGAATTGCAGCAATACTTCAAGGGGCCCGCAGGATATCTAGGTCCTGTGGGTCTGACCCACGGCGACAAGCCGCTTGGCGATGGATTGACGGTGGTTGTCGATCAGTCACTCGATGGCCGCAAGAACCTGGTGTGCGGGGCCAATCAACAGGACTACCATCTGCGCAATGTCGTTCCTGGTCGCGATTTTACCTGGACGGTGCTCGCGGATATACGCAGCGTAAACGAGGGCGAGACCTGCCCGAAGGACAACTGCAGTGGCAAGCTGGTGGTGGGCAAGGCCGTTGAAGTCGGCCATATCTTCAAGCTTGGCTACAAGTACACGGAGTCCATGGGGGCGCACGTTCTCGACCCCAACGGCAAGGAAGTCAAGCCGATCATGGGCAGCTACGGCATCGGCATCGAACGCATTCTCACGGCAGCGATCGAACAGTCGAATGACGCAAATGGATTTTACTTGCCGGCTTCAATTGCACCCTTCGCCGTTGTTGTAACGGTGACCAATGTTTCAGACACTGTGTTGCGCGAAGCGGGCGAAAGACTTGCGTCGGAACTTGAAGCAGCAGGACTCGATGTGCTGCTTGATGACAGAGACGAACGGGCAGGAGTCAAATTCAAGGACGCAGACCTGGTCGGAATTCCTTACCGCATCAACGTGGGCAAGAAGACAACCGGCGGCCAGGTTGAACTGGTGACGCGCGCAACCGCTAGCAGCGCAGATATTGCAATTGAGGACGTTGTCGCGCAGGTGAAGCAACGCGTACTGGAAGAGAAGCTACTCGGTGAAAGCTCCTAGCGACAAGATCATTTGCGATGGCGTGCGAAAACAAGACTTCGAATATTTCATCATTGAATTGAGGGCATAGGAATGGCGCTGAAGATCAGGCTGGAGAGACCAAATTGGAAGCTCTCCAGGCTTCGTCTCTCGTGGTCTTCATGGGTGGTGCGCGGAGTTGTCGGCGCTGTCTTGCTCTTTGGAATTATCGGCTTTGCTGTCTTTACGCATTACTACAACAAGTATGCCCGCATCGTAGACGAACGGCTGAAGCAGCCGCTCTTTGCCAACACGGCAAAGATTTACGCCGCACCGCGGGAAGTTCGGCCCGGGCAGAAGATCAGCGCCCGCTTAATTGCCACCGAATTGCGCGAAGCGGGGTACACGGTTGACGGGCTTTCGCATCCGTCGCCGATGGGCTCGTTCGCCGAATCAGCGCAGTCGATCACGGTTCATCCCGGTCCCGAGTCCTACCATGCCCCCGACGCTGCCACGATCCAAACCCGCGATGGCAAAGTCGATTCAATCACTGACGAGAAAGGGCAGTCTCTTTCAAGTTATGAGCTGGAGCCTCTGCTGATTACGGGGCTGAGCGAAGATGCGAATCGCACCAAGCGCCGTCTGCTGAACTACGACGAGATCCCGGCAAACCTCGTGCAAGCGGTTCTCGCCATCGAAGATCGCAAATTTTTTGAGCACGGCGGCGTAAATTACTTCAGCATCCTGAGCTGGGGATGGCACGATCTCGTCGGCGACCGCAAACATCGGGGTGGCGCATCAACACTAACGATGCAGCTGGCCAAGCTGATTTTTCTTGCTGACACCGGGACCATCAAATACAAAGTTACGCAGATTCTTATTACCTTTCACCTTGAACATCGATTCACAAAAAAGCAGATCTTCGAGGCTTACGCAAATCAGATCAACCTCGGACAGCGGGGAAGCTTTTCAATTGATGGCTTCGGCGAGGCTTCGCAGGCGTACTTTGGCAAGGACGTTCGTCAACTTGACCTGGCGGAGTGCGCAATGCTGGCGGGCATCATTCAGCGTCCCAACTATTTCAACCCTTTCCGCCATCCGGAGCGCACCATCGAGCGGCGCAACCTTGTGCTGGACTCGATGGTGGAAACGGGCACGATCAACAAGGAACAGGCCCAACGCGCCAAAGCTGAACCACTGCATCTTGCCTCTGTCAGCTCCGACGCCAGCGAAGCTCCTTATTTTGTGGACCTGGTGCGCGATCAACTCGTGCAAAAACTTGGTGATCGCGACTTTAACCGCGAGGGTCTGCGCATCTACACGTCGCTTGATCCCGACCTGCAGCGCGTTGCGACGGATGCTATGAATGCCTCGCTCCCCCAGATTGATGCGCAGGTAGAAAAGCGGCACGCCAGACTGAAGAAGACCACTGAGCCTCTGGTCTACCCCCAAGTGGCGCTGATTGCGCTCAATCCACGCACCGGCCAGGTTCTTGCGCTGGTAGGTGGCCGCGACTACGGCAAGTCGCAGGTGGATCACGCTGTAGCGCACCGTCCAACGGGCTCTATCTTCAAGCCGTTTGTGTATGCAGCGGCCTTTCAAACCGCCGTCGAAGGTACGATGCTGCCCGGGCAAACTGCACTATTTTCGCCGATAACCATGTTGAACGATCAACAAGCCACATACGGCGAGGGCACCCAATACGAGTACACTCCTCGCAACTACGAAGGCGAATATTACGGGGAAATGACTGCGCGCTTAGCCCTGATGCGATCGGACAACAACGCAACGATTGGCCTGGCTTCGATGGTCGGCTTTGATCGTGTTGCGGCGCTGGCTCGCGATGCAGGCATCAAAAGCGCACAGCCCACGCCCGCCATGGCGATTGGTTCCTATGACGCTACCCCGCTCGACATGGCCGGAGCGTACACCATCTTTTCCAACGGCGGTGTCCACATCGATCCCTGGGTACTGGCCAGTGTACGCACCCCGAATGGAGATGTGGTTTCTGACTATGCACCAACGACCAAGCAGGTTCTCGATCCGCGCGTGGCCTTTCTGATGACCAACATGATGGAAGCGGTGCTGCAAGGCAACGGACCTGCTGGATGCAAAGTGAATGGCCTGGACTATTGCGGAACAGGCGCGGGCGTCCGCAACATGGGATTCCGAGCTCCGGCGGCCGGCAAGACCGGCACCAGCCACGATGCATGGTTCGCCGGATACACCAGCAGCCTCTTGTGCATTGTGTGGGTGGGCAACGACGACTACACTCCCCTGGCGCACGGGCTCGAAGGCGCAGCCGTCGCAGCACCGATCTGGGCTGCGTTTATGAAGTATGCAATTCAATTGCCGCAATACTCCGACACCAATGAGTTCACGCCTCCAGACGGCGTGCAGCTTGTCACTATCGACAAAGCCACCAACCTGCTTGCCGGTCCGACATGTCCGGACGACTTCACTGCGGCTTTTCTTGACGGCACGGCGCCCACAGATACCTGCGATCATCCGCCCGATCACCGCAACGTCCTGCAGAAGATCTTCGGGCTCGGCAAACCGGGCAACTGAGTTCTCGAAAAGTCCCCGCATGGGCGTGAGCGCGGGCACATTTTTCAAGCAATACAAATCAATAGAATCCTTTGCAGTTCTGAACAGGCGGAACTGACATAAGGAGTGTGCCGAAATGAAAGCTGAATTGAGTGTGCGAGCTGTTCATCAAGGCGGAATGAGAGTTTTAGCTACGGACGGTCAATTCGAAGTGCTGATGGATTATCCAATTCAAGAGAATGAATCCATATTGGGCCCGACTCCGTTGACCATGCTGCTGGCAAGCCTTGCTGCGTGTAGTTTGAATTCGGTTGCAATGATCCTGAAGAAAATGCAGCAGCCACTCCTAGGATTGGAAGTCAAAGCTCGCGGAGTGCGGAAGACCGAGCATCCGACACTGCTAACCGATATCTCGCTTGAATTCACGGTAAAAAGCGGCGTTGATCCGGCCGCGGTGGCGCATGCGATGAAATTATCTAAAGAGCGGCTGTGCCCGGTTTGGAACATGCTGAAATCCAGCACCGCAATTAAAGCGGAATTTCACCTGCGACCGAAGGAAGAACTCGAACCGGCTCCGGCCCATTGATCAAGCACCGTCAATGTTGCTGCCGTCCGGCATAGGCTGGCAAGACTGACACCAGAACGTAACGCGCGCATCCGCGCCTTGCAGGCGATGCCGAATCGGATTGCCACAGCGACGACACGGCGCGCCAAAGCGGTTGTAGACCCACAGACTGTCTTGTGGCTTGGCGCCGTGCGTGGTTCGCCGCTGCTGGCCGCGATAGGTGACGATCATGTTGCCAGAATCTTCAAGAACATTCGCCGCCACAAGCTTTTGCGCCGTACTGACCAATGCCGCGACCTGCTTATCACTTAGCGATGCGACACGACAAAACGGATTTACACCCTCAACGAAACATATTTCCGACTTGAAGACGTTCCCAACTCCAGCCAGCACCTGCTGACGTAAAAGTACCTCGCCAATCTCTTCGTCGGCGTAGGTGCGAATGCGCGTTGCAGCAGCCTCGGGGTCGAAGTCCTCGCCGAGCACATCGGAACCTTTAGGCGGGATGCGCTTCTCGCGTGCCAATGCCTGAGCGGTGTAGATTCGCGCAATCGGCACCGTGAATGCAATCGCCTGGTAATCCCGATTCTCAAGCACGATGCGCATGTCGCGCGCCGGTCTGTGCCAGCGCTCTCCAGCGCGATAAAGATGCCAGGAGCCATTCATCAGCATGTGGGTTGCCAGGGTCGCTCCGCCGGAGAAATGAATCAACAGCCACTTTCCGCGCGATTCAACGCAGTCAACTGACTGCCCGGTAATTGGCGTGTCGTCGTGAAAGCGCGTGAGCAAGGGGAAAGTCGATCGAAAGTTGGTGATCGGCTTGCCGACGAGTGCGCGGCCCAACGCTCGCGCGCTGCGAAAGATGGTATCGCCCTCAGGCATGGCTTATTGCAATTCCTCTGGAGCCGGATCGGATTGGATGTTGTGGATCGGCATGGCGATGCGGCGCAGATGCAGCCCGAGCGGTCCGGGATGGAACCCCGCATCCAAAAGATAGCGCGTCATCGGGTGTGTGGCGACAGGCTGACCATTGATCGTGGTGATAAGCACGCCCTGGTGGCTGCTGGTGCGCATGCGGTCTTGTCCGCGCGAAGATAGAAAATGGGCCAGGCCCGCTGCGACTTGCGAACGCTCCGGTTCGTCGGCTGGCAGAAAAATGAGCAGGTTCGGATTGTTGCGACGCACCCACGCTACAAGCTGTCCGTTGCGCAGGATCACTTCGGCATAGACTGCGCGAGTTAAGACACGTGGCGCTGATTCAGAGTCCTCCTCCATCACCGGAAGTTCCGGCCACGGAAGAACGGAGCCATACGGATTGGCTACGTCCGTAGCTGCGATCTGAATAAACTCCGGCTTCTCGGCGGGAGGCTCGGTACGCAGCTGACGCAGCAGATCGACGGCAGCCGGCAATGCGAACTGTGTGACTCCCAGTCCCGCAACGAAGTAGCCGCGGCGAATACGACCGCTCTCCTCCAACGCTTTGAGGACATCGTAGACTGCGCTGAATCCTCCCGGAATGTTTTCGGCACCGACAGCCTCGCGGGTCAGGACGCCGTATCGATTCAGCAATTGCAAAGCAAGAGCGTGACTGGCTTCTGTATTACTGGGCGCGCCGTCTTTTTGCTCTTGAGAGCGCAGAGGCAGCAGCGACCAACGGCCCTGGGCATTCGGTGGAGTGGTGCGGCGGGAACGAAAGACCATTCCCGTATGCGATCGGCGCTGAGGCCGCGAGGTATCAGGCCGCAACGTGTAGGCACGGAGCGCGTGAAGCGAATCATTGGTGACAAGTCCGCGCCAGACCAGGCTCCATAGAGCATCAATCGACTCGCCCGGATAGCCACCGCCGACGGCCTGATGGAGTGGATCAAAGAAGCTCGCTCCTGTGGATTCCAGAACCGCAAGCAGTTTCTCTTCTCGTTCAGTAAGCGGCTCGGTGAGTGGGCGCTTCTGCGCGAGCAATGGCAATTTGTCGGAAAGGAAAAGGGCGATGCGACCATCGCGTTCACCGATTGGATCGATGCCGGCCCATGCAACTTCACCCGCGGCGATCAGCGTATCGAGACCGGTGGGGTCGTATCCGGCTACGCGCGCAGGCAGTATGGACGTCTCAAGCAGCGATGCCGGGATTGGTGCGCCCTGCAGGCTCTCGATAGCGTCGAGTAAAACATCGAGATGTGCAGCGGTGCTTCGCCGCGGCGAAATCAAGCCCTGCCAGTGCGAAAGAAAACGTGCCAGCGTGTGCTGCTCCACCGGCTCCACTTCGCGGCGAAGCTTGGCAAGGGATTTGCGCCGGATTTGGCGCAGGATTTCCATGTCGCACCACTCGCGATGCAGCCCGCCGGGACGGAATCCGCCTTCAAGGATTCGTCCCTCGACGGTGAGTTGATGCAGTGTGTTCTCAACGATGGCTGCATCGAGTGCGAATCGCTCGGCCACTTCGCGCTGAGTGAACGGGCCATGGGTGCGTGCAAAGCGGCGGACCAATTCCAACACCGGCTGAGCGACCGCCTCGATCAGCGCAACGGGCAAGCCGGGAGGAAGTGGAATTCCAAGTGCATCGCGGTAGCGACCGGCGTCCTCTGCGGCAATAATGCGGCGTTCCCCGGCGATGCGCAGTTCCAGTAGTCGTCGCGCGTGCAGAAGACGGTCGAGCGAATCGAGAACGGTGGAGTCGACGACGCGGCGGGCAAGTTCTTCGCGCGAGAGATCGCCAAGACGCAGCAACAAATCATGAATGCCATCGGCAGAGCGGGCGCGATAGGACTCGATGAGGCACTGTGCCGTTTCTTCCACTTCGGCGATAGCGTCAGCATCGAGCAGTTCGCGAAGATCTGCCTCGCCAAGAAGCTCACGCAACTGGTCCTGATCGATGGTCAAAGCTTGCGCGCGGCGTTCTGCGAGCGGTGCATCTCCGTCATAGACAAAATTGGCTACGTAACTAAACAGCAGCGACGAAGCGAATGGCGAGGGCTTGTGAGTCTCGACGACATGCACACGAAGCTGGCGCTGCTCGATCGCTCGCAGAGTCTCGACGAGGGCCGGCATATCGAATACGTCGCGAAGGCACTCGCGATATGCCTCAAGCAGCAGCGGAAATGAAGGGTAGCGCGACGCTACGCTCAGCAGGTCGTAGGAACGCTTGCGCAACTGCCAGAGCGGTGAACGCTGGTCGGCACGGCGTCGCGGCAGCAGCAGGGCTCGTCCGGCAGCCTCGCGGAACCTCCCCGCAAACAGCGCCGTCGATCCCAGCTGACGCAAAACCAATTGCATGGCCTCGCCGGATTCGACAAGGATCCAGTCAGGATCGGGCGGCTCGTCGGTATCCGGAAAACGCAAAACAAATCCATCGTCGCCCCACAGCGTTTCCACCTCGGGGCCGCCCGCTGCGCGGATACGCGAGCTGATCGCCATCGCCCAGGGAATGTGAATACGGCTGCCGAATGGGGTAAGGACGCAGACGCGCCAGTCGCCAAGTTCGTCCCGGGTGCGCTCCACCACGATCGTGCGATCGTCTGGAACCTGACCGGTGGCTGCTTCCTGGTCGGCAAGAAACTGGATGAGGTTCTCGGCAGCCCCAGGGTCCAGGTCATGATCAGTAACAAGCCTAGTGAGTGCGACCGGCTTCGGCAGGGCTCGAAGTTCGCGGACCAAGGCTCCGATGCGCCGGCCAAACTCCAGCGGACGCCCAGGACCATCGCCTTTCCAGAAGGGCATCTTGCCGGGCTCTCCGGGAGCCGGCGACACCAGGACGCGATCGTGCGTAATGTCCTCGATCCGCCACGTCGATGCGCCAAGGATGAAGGTCTGGTTGGGGTGGGACTCGAAGACCATCTCCTCATCGAGTTCGCCTACACGGACGGATTTGCCCTCGGTGTGGGCAAGGAATACGCCATAGAGCCCGCGGTCAGGGATGGTTCCGGCGTTCAAGATGGCGAGGCGTCCAGCACCCTCGCGCGCCGTCACTACATTGCGAATGCGATCCCAGGTGAGGCGAGGTCGCAACTCGGCAAATTCATCGGACGGATAGCGGCCGCTGAGCAGGTCCAGAACTCCCTCAAAAGCCGAACGAGTGAGAGCGCCGAACGGTGCGGCTCGGCGAACCAGATCATAAAGAGCATCGACGTAAACTTCGGGCTTCTGTTCCTGCTCGTTGGGATCGATACTTTCCCACGCCTGAGAATTCTTGCCAGCTTTGCTGCTGGAATGGGAACCACCATTTCCACTCTTTAGCTGCTTCGCGCGACTGGAAACTCGGAAGCCGGGAGGATGTGCGACGATCGCGACCAGTTGCTGGCAAAGAACGTCGAGCGGGTTGCGCGGAAAGCGAGTCGATTCGATGTGACCTTCATGCATGGCACGGGTCACGGCAGCGCAGGCAACGAGGTCGGCGCGGTATTTCGGGAACAGCACACCCTCGCTGACAGCGTCGACCGAGTGCCCGGCACGACCAATGCGCTGCATGCCACTCGCCACCGAGGGGGGCGCCTCAATCTGTATGACAAGGTCGACCGCCCCCATGTCGATACCGAGCTCAAGCGTCGAAGTCGCGCACAGGGCCTTGATCTGACCAGCCTTCAATTGCTCCTCAATGATGGAGCGCTGGTAGGCCGCGAGAGAACCGTGGTGAGCCCGGGCAACTGCCTCGCCTGCCAATTCGTTGAGTGCGCCGGCCAGACGCTCGGCAACCTGACGGCTGTTGACGAAAAGAATTGTCGAGTTTCGCTCGCGGATAAGTTCCAACAGACGCGGATGAATCGCATTCCAGATCGACACTCGTTTTGGCGTTTGCGAAGCAGCGCCGCTGGGAATTTCTTCCATCATCTGCAGCCGCGCCATATCTTCAACTGGAACTTCAATACGCAGCTTCAAGTGTTTGGGAGCAGAGGCATTAATGATGGTGACTGGTCTAAACCTGAGAGCGGCTTCGTTTCCGATGTCAGACCGCGAGTGATCATCGACTATCTGTTCAGATTGTCCTGCCCGATCAAGGGATGGCAAAGCCATAGTCGCCGCCAAAAGTCCCGGCGAAGCCTCTCGACTATTGTTATTGTTAGCAGCAGCTTGCGAGGATGGGCTTAAAGTACGACTTTGCTTCTCCAGAGCTTGATGCTTTACCAGAAGCGGTGACTTGGATGGCACTTCTACGCCACCCAGAAACCTAGCTACTTCCTCCAATGGCCGCTGCGTGGCCGAGAGCCCGATACGCTGGAGACGGCGCCCCGTCAGGGATTCTAGCCGCTCCAATGTAAGGGCCAGGTGGGCACCGCGCTTCGTTGGAACAAGGGCATGGATCTCGTCGATGATGACCGTGTCAACGGTGCGCAGTGCGTCGGCCGACTGCGACGTGAGGAGGAGGTAGAGCGACTCCGGCGTCGTGATCAGGATTTCTGCGGGATCGCGACGAAAGCGTGCGCGTTCGCTTTGCGGTGTGTCGCCTGTACGGACACTGATTACCGGGTCGTGAAATGGCACACCCTTGCGCCGGGCCATGTTGCTGATTCCAGCAAGCGGCGACCGCAGGTTGCGCTCGACGTCGACGGCCAGCGCTTTCAGCGGTGAGATGTAGACGATCTTGCAACCCTTTTTCTGGTCCGATACGTCGTGAAGCATCAGCCGGTCGAGGCACCAGAGGAAGGCTGTAAGCGTCTTTCCAGTCCCCGTCGGAGCTAAGATCAGCGCGCTCTCGCCGCGAGCAATTACCGGCCAGCCCAATCGCTGCGGAGCGGTTGGATTGTCGAACACGGCCTTGAACCACTCTGCCGTTACGGGGTGAAAGCAGGCAAATGGATCGCTCGGTTGGCAGTCTGATGTCACAGCGTCCAAGACCGGACTAGCCGGAGAAGCCGCTGGTTTCGGTTTGTCGGATTGGGATGAGCGCGGAGACATCTTGTCCTTTGACGCAGTTTGAGCATATCGCGAACGAATAGGAAAGAAAAGGCGAAGACTGCTTCCCGTTCTCAGAGGAGGCAGACCGCTGGGACAGTTCGCGAAGTACCACAACCGAGGACACCTTGAGCAAACTGCGCTGCTAGGATTCGTTGCAGGAGTAAGTTACCGTGCGCGAGCACCTTGTTACGCTGCTGGATGATTTCATGAAGAATCGCCATGGGATTGCAATCGTGCGCTACCAGGGTGTCCGGCGGCGGGTGACAACGTACGGGCAGCTTGCCCATCTTGCCGGTCGATTCGCTGCCCTGCTTGAAGATCGCGGAATCGGGATGGGTGATCGCGTTCTTCTCTGGGGCGAAAATGGCGCCGAGTGGGTAGCTGCGTTCTACGGGTGCATGCTCCGCGGAGTGATGGCCGTGCCATTGGACGCATTTGGCAGCGCCGAATTTGCGGGGCGCATTGCGGCGGACGTAAAGCCAAAGCTGGCGGTCGGCGATGCGGCCTTACTGGCAAAACTTCAACGCCAAGTTCAGGATTCGGCATCCTCTGGCTTCAATTCTCAGGGCGATATGGAATTCATCGCGTTCGAGGACTTGCAAACTTCCCTCCCCGCGCGGGAAGGCGGACCTGTCGCTGGACTGTCGCATGAGACTCCTCTTCAGATCTTGTTCACGTCAGGAACGACCGGCGACCCAAAGGGTATCGTGCATACCCACGGGAACGTGCTGGCCAGCATCGGCCCGATTGAGCAGGGCGCGCAGCGATATCTGCGCTATGAAAGGCTCGTGCACCCGCTGCGTTTTTTGCATACGCTGCCACTGAGTCATGTCTTCGGGCAGACGATGGGGTTGTGGATCCCGCCGATCTTCGCGGCCGAGGTTCACTTTGAAACGCGGTTGGTCGCGCCGAGGCTTGTAGAGACGATCAAGCGAGAACGCATCTCGGTGCTCGCTGCAGTGCCGCGGGTGATGGCGCTTTTGAAGACTCATTTGGAGAACACAAAGCCTGGCCTTATCGAACGCGTCGCCGCCTCAAAAGGCATGAGTGCATGGAAACGCTGGTGGGCTTTCCGCGATGTGCATCGCGCCTTGGGTTTGAAATTCTGGGCACTGATTTCAGGGGGTGGCGCTTTGGCCGGTCCGCTGGAGCAGTTCTGGAACGCACTTGGATTGGTGGTGGTGCAGGGCTACGGGATGACGGAGACAACGGCGCTGATAACGCTCAACCATCCGTTTCATGTGGCCAGCGGAACGATCGGTAAGCCGCTCCCGGGACGGGAGATAAAGATCGGACCGGACGGCGAAGTGCTGGTGAAAGGACCCATGATCTCGACCGCTACATGGAGCGGCGGTGAGTTGCGTCAGCGCGAAGACGGGTGGCTTGCGACGGGCGACCTTGCGGAGGAACAGGCAACCGGTGAGTTGCGCTTCATGGGCCGCAAAAGCGAGACCATCGTCACCGCTGCAGGGGTAAATATCCATCCCGAAGACCTCGAAGCCGTATTGGAACAGCAGCCCGAGATCGCTGCAAGCGCGGTTGTGGGTGTGGAAACGGCCTCAGGGCCCGAGCCGTGTGCAGTGCTGGCGTTGCGTAGTAGCCACAAGCAGGCGGCTGAAGCCGTGGAACACGCCAATGCAGCTCTAGCGGACTTTCAGCAAATAAGGCGGTGGATGCTATGGCCGGAGCCAGACCTACCACGCACCTCGACTGGAAAGGTCCGGCGCAAGGCCGTCGCAGAATGGGTTGCAGGACATTCAGTTACAGCCACAACCATAGATGGTAGGAGCGAGAATGCCACTAGAGGAGATTGGTTGTACACACTGGTGGCCGAGATTGCTGGGGAACACCCGGCAGCCAGTGATGATTTGCGGCTGAGCGAGGACTTTCATCTCGACAGCCTCGGACGCGTCCAACTCGTGGCCGCGCTGGAAGAGCGCTTGGCGAATGCTCCGGACGAAGGTGCGGTGGACACTGCGCGGACGCTGGGGGATCTAAGGCGGCTGGTTGGAGCAAACGGTAGCTCCGAAATTACCGAGCGAATTCCACAAGATGCGCCAGCGACTCCTTCACTGGTGAATATCTTTTCTTCCGCCACTCAAGACCCAAAGTCCGAGGAAAGGCCGACTTCCCTGCCCGACGACATTTCGGCTTCACATGCGGCAATGCCTGCCGGAGATGAAAATGCTCAAGTGGGAGTCGGGAGAACTCTTGCAACGCCTGAAAGAGCGGAGTTCCGGTATCCGCGATGGCCGTGGTCGACGCCGGTGCAGTGGGTGCGGGCTGCGTTTATTGAATGTATCGCCCAGCCCTTAATTTGGTTTCTTGGCAACCCGCGCGTGTCAGTGCCTCGCGATCTCCAAGGCGACGAACCCATGCTGATTATCTGCAATCACGTCACTGCATACGACGGCGCCCTCGTGGAATATGCATTGCCGGGAACGATGCGGCGTTGGGTGGCAGCGGCCATGCTGGGCGAAATGCTCGAAGACTTCCGCCATTTTCGCGACCCGGACACACGGCGCTTCATGCTGTTTGGTCCGGCTGCGTATTGGCTGGTCACCGCTCTCTACAACGTATTCCCGCTTCCGCGGAGACGCGATTTTCAGAGGAGTTTTGCGCACGCCGGAGAAGCGATGGATCGCGGATATAACGTCCTGGTGTTTCCAGAGGGAACTCGGTCAGTGGCCGGAGAACTGGCCAGTTTCAGACCGGGGATCGGCTTGCTTGCAAAACAGACCAACGCTCCCGTCTTGCCAATCGCAATTGCCGGTCTTGGCGAGTTAAAGGCGAAGGGTCGAGGGTGGTTCCGCTCAGGCACGATCGAAATTCGAGTGGGCGAGCCCATCCACTTCAGTCCACTGGAAAGCGAATCCTCAATCACCGAAACATTGCATGAAAAAGTCTCGGAACTGATGAAGCGTCGACCTTAAATTTCGGCTACTGATTGGGCTGAGTCGAAGGTAAATTCAAATCCGATTTCGAAGTGTCTGCCTCAGAAGTATGGGCAGAATAGTAGTCGTGGGGAGCGCCTCGATGGCCCTGGCATCGCGCGAACAATTCAAGGCCCAACGCCGTCGGTGTAAGATTCGCGTCCTGTTCGAAATTGAAGTATTTTGACTTGACCCTTGGCTCTAAGAGGCCGAGGTTGGCAAGCTGAAAAATATTCCGGTCGATCTTCATCAGATCGTGAGCGCCTGCAATGTGCATTAATTCCTGCGCCGAACAAATTAGCGGTTGGGCAGAGACAGCTCCAGACGTTGCGAAGACCTTCTGCGATTTTGTGCAGGCCGTAGTGAAGAGACGACCGTCGATGGTGGCAAGTTCGCAGAGCATATCCATGTAAGGGAGATTCGATTCATCATCGCCCATGAGCGTGCACGCGGTCGCCAAGATGCCGGCCCACAGCTGCTGCGTCACGGCTTCTTCTGCCCAGGATCCGTCCTGGACCACGCGCATGACTACGTTTTGCGGAGCGCGCAACCTGTCAAAGTCGCGCTCGGCGGCAAGCATAGCCTCAGCGCGATTGGTAATCCCTATGGCATTCGCGATACGTAAGTTGCTGAGACCTTCGCGAAACAGCAGCTTTAGCTCCTGCGTAGCCGCGGGACAGATGCGCCGAAGGAAAGCAAGAGAGCGCGAAAGACGAAACTCGCTGAGAATGTCTTCTGGCTCAATCAGGCCGTCCGTCTTCCAGAGCCAAAGATCCATGCACTCGGGAAGGACAAATGTAAGCCCCATGCCATCCTCGCCCCAGCGCGCGGTTCTTGTTTCCAAGGTCACCTGGTGATCCGGATTGTCGTCTTTAAGCTCGGGATAGACAAGACGAACAGGATTTATCTCACCTTGCGGCCAGCGCTCCCGGGTTACCAGGTACATGCCTGTTGCACTGATATTGCGGACAATGTCGAGGCCTGGGGAGGATCCGGTCCAATGGATGGCTTCGAGGCCTTCCACCGTTCGCCGCTCTGCGCGTGCTTGACGCTCAGTTTCTCCCTGCGGAAAAGTCTTTTCAAACCAACTTCTCAGAGACCTCATGCTGCCTCCACGCTCTGCAGCGATTGCTGACCACAAGCAGCCTAATGAGACTGCCCTGCCTGAACTGATTGGAATTGTTGCTGACTGCATCGTACTACCGCAACTACCGCTTCGTAATGGGGAGGTAATTACTTAAGCAGCACCGGGACCAAAACAGAACTGGACTTTTGGCCACTATGGAGTTTGCCGCCCGAATTCTTAGACTGCGGCAACAGTTTTGGCGTCCATTGATGACTTGGTCGAATTCTCTGCACCGCGCCTGCCGTGACAACGGGCGTATAGTTCGACGGCCGTTTCGGTGGGTGTAATGACAGCCTGGTCCAGAAGGGAGAAGAACCTCCATTTCAAACTTTTTTCGATCAAACCTAGTTCAACAAGGTGCACGATATCGCGCTCAATGCGCACGCGGTCGTGGGTGCCTGTAATTCGGATGAGTTCTTTGGCGGAGCAGGTGAGAGGACGGAGAGGCTTTCGGCACTCTTCCGCGATCGACTTTTGGGCAAGGCTGCAAGCCCCCGCAAGTATGCGCGCCTGGATCGTCGTAATCTGGCTGAGCAGGGAGACAAACTTCAGGTCAGATTTCCCGCCCGCCCCAGTCACACAGGATGTAGCCAGGAGACCAGCCCACCAATGCTGGATCCAATCAACTTCTGTCCACGAACCGTCTTCAAGAATGCGAATCACGGCTTTCGGGTCTAGATGAAATCCCGCGCCGCAGCCTTCAAGAGCAAGCAATTCCTCCGCGTGGAGGGCAATCTCAACAGCGCTCTCGAGACGATGGTTGCTCAACCCTCTCCGCATCAGCAGTCGTGCTGCATTGGACGCGGCCGGTGTAACGCGCTCGATGAAAGCAAGGGCGGCCGCCAGCCGAAATTCGAACACGACATCCTCGGGTTCAGTCTGCGGTGCGCCTGCTTTAATTGTGCTTTGCCAAAGGCGGACATCTGAGCCACGAGGCATAAGGAATGCAACAGCAACGCCTTGATCATCGCGTCTGATCGTTTTGGCCTGAACAGTGTAACGACGTTGATCGCGGCTCTCAAGTATGCCGGATCGTTGCAGCGTTAAGGAGACGATATCTCCAGCTTTCCAGCATTCGCTGGTAAGAAGGTAAGCCCCGCTACTACTGATATTCGCCACATGATTCTGTCTTGGAATCGAACCGTCCCAGTGGAATGCGGCGAGCGCTGGCGATGCACGGCGTTCTGCGCGCGGACGATAGACAAAGGGTAGACGATACCAAGTTTCCGGCAGACTCACAGTTTCCCTCCGTGCGCCAATGTCACAGAGCGGCCCATTGCCAGACCCATGTAAGGGGTTGTTGAACGTCTCTGTATTTGTTTATTGAAGGGATTCTACGGACGACGGGAACATTCCAAATGTGTCGGACATCACGGATGCAGGTGAAATGTAGGGGCAGAAAACTGCTAAGCGAGGAAAATTTCCAACGCATTTGAATCAGAAAACGAGCTTACTGCTCCAGCGCGATCGCACCCGCCAGGGTCACTGGAACTCCGTAGAATCCCTGCGCAGTACCGCGGTGGCCGCTGCATCGAGCATAGAGTTCCAGACCTAAACTGGTAGGGGCTACCGTGGTGTCAGTCATTTGCTGGAAAAATGCCGACGTCTCCCTCGGTGCAATAACACGAAGTTCAGCCATATAGTTCAATTCCCGGTCGAGCTTGATCAGATCATGCGAACCTGAGAACTTGATGAGATCCGCCGCCTTCCAATTCAGAGGACGAGTCGAGATCGCACCGGGACCGGTGATAAGTTTGGTCGCCTTGGTGCAAGCCGCGGACAAAATGCGGAGATGAATGGCTTTCAACTGGCCAAGCAGGTCGATAAACGCGAGGCTTGTCTCATCCCCTCCGTTGGTGGTGCAGGACGCCGCGAGCAGCCCACCCCAAAACTGAAGCATCCACTTATCGTCAGAGGACCATGACCCTCCTTCGACGATACGTGTAACGACATGTGGACGCGCGCGCAGGTGGTCAATCTGCACCGACCCGCCGAGCATCTTTTCCGCGTTCAGAGCGATCTCAAGCGCGTTTTCGAGGCGATAATTGCTCAGTTCTTCATGAAGCAATCGAGACATGAAGTCGCGGGTTTCCGGGGATATGCGCGAAAGGAACGAGATGGCCTGGGCGACTCTAAATTCGCGGACGATGTCCTCGGGTTCATTCTGTTCGGACGCGCTCTTGAGTGGGCTCTGCCAGAGCCGCAAGTCAGCGCCTGGGGGCAGTACAAAAGAAATCGCAACACCTTGATCGTCCCATCGAACCGCCTTCGCCTGGACGGAAAAACTGTTTTCCTTCTCGATCGGTCCCTTACGCTGCAAAGAGAGCGCAATGATCTCGCCTGGCTCCCAACGATCCTGCGTAACCAGGAACGCGCCGGTAGCACTAATGTCGCGCACGCTGTTCTGGCGAGGAAGAGGGCCTTTCCAGTGGTAGGCGGCCAAGGAAGGCGAGTTGCGTCTCTCAGCCCGGCGGCGCTCTTCGGAAGAAGGAAAATCGGAGTGGGAAGTCATTGGATTCATGGAACCCTCAAACGCGCTTTTCGCGGAAAAAACACTGGTCGGATACGGAACCCGGAGCGCATCTTTCAGCGCTTGATAGAAGACAATCTTACTCCTCAACATCCCACTTTTGTGGGATGGATCAACGTTACTTTTGGCACCTCAAAGCGATTTTTGAGTGTAGACGGATCAAGGCAGGCTGGATAATGGAGACAATCCTGCCCGTTGAACCTGATCGTTGGACGCGACGGCATAATGCTGCGAGGTAGCGGTGTCGGTACTTGTGCTTACAGAGTTTTTTGCAACCGGCAGTCTTGTGAGCGCCATTTGTTGCTGCCTGCTTGAAGTGGCTATGGTAATGGAGATCCGCCGCGGCCTGGAGGGTTGGCGGCCAGCCCATTTGAAAAGG
Source organism: Telmatobacter sp. DSM 110680 (assembly GCF_039994875.1). Lineage (GTDB taxonomy): Bacteria > Acidobacteriota > Terriglobia > Terriglobales > Acidobacteriaceae > Telmatobacter. Next base: position 4,936,300 of record NZ_CP121196.1, read on the forward strand.
GATATCGCTGCCACTTTTCGGAGTCACCGTCGGTTTTGTCCCGGGAGTCGCCTCCGCACCGCCTTTGTGGCCTGCTCCTGCCTCCTGGGCTGCTGCATAGCAGCACTGATCGTGATACACCGCGTGGCAAACGGAATTTGATCCGTTCCTGCCCCCTCAGATTGGCCGATAGTGACATGTGCCTCCTGAGAGAACCGTCGTCCAAAGCGACCGGTCTGGAGGCTGTTCGGCTGATCCCAGAAAGAGATAGCCTTTCTTTCTAATGAGCCGATGCATGGCAGATAGAAGCGTTTGCCGTGTCTCCAGAGACAGGTAGAGGATCACGTTGCGTAGGAAGATCACGTCAAAGCACTCTTGAAACGGGAGTTGCCCGCATAGATTTGCCTGGCGGAAGTGACAGAGACTGGCAACTTCGGGCTTGATGACCCAACTTTCGCCGGTGTGATCAAAATATCTAACCAGCAGCCGGGCAGGCAGCCCTCGATTCATCTCGATACGGTGAAACCGACCCTGTCGCGCGCGCTGCACGACTTCAGCGCAGACGTCCGTGCCTTCGATGCGAATATTCCAATCAGACAATTGCGGAAAGTTCTCACAGATAAGAATGGCAAGAGAGTATGCTTCCTGCCCGGTGGAACTGGCCGCACTCCAAAAGCGCAATCTCCGGGTCGAGCGGCAGTCTTCGATGATTTTTGGCAACACTTCTGTTCGCAGCAGCTCGAATGATCGGCAATCGCGGAAGAAGCTTGTCTCATTGATCGTCATAGCCTCTGCGACCGCGCGCTCCAGTTCAGGACTTTTCGCTGCTCGCAGCAGATGTACCAACTCGTCAAGCCGGGACAAGCTATGACGATGGAGAAGGCCGACCAACCGGGATTGGAAGAGATGGTCATGCGATGGCTCAAGCACATTCTGTGTATGGCTGAAAACCACCTCTCGCAGATAGAGGTAGTCGCCACTCGTAGGACCGTTCATCGCTGAACCGCACATTCGCGACGCTCGAAGCGTTCGGCCGCGTTCCGGGACGCAAGACGAATCATCTCAGGTGCAATCGCAGACAGGGGCAGAACGCGTTGAGCGAGGCCTGCCTGGACCACGGCACGCGGCATTCCCCACACGGCGCTGGTCGCCTGATCCTGCGCCAGCACGGTACCGCCTTGGGCTCGAATCGTGCGACATGATGCAAGCCCGTCCGAGCCCATTCCTGTAAGCACCACGGCAAGCGTGGCCGGACCGTAAATTGCAGCGGCCGAGCGGAACAAGACATCGACTGAAGGACGGCAGTGGTTTTCAAACGGCCCCTGTTGCAGATGAAGCGTCGGCGGAGCACCATGGCGCGAAGATTGAATCACTTCCATGTGCCAGTTTCCGCGTGCCAGAAAGATACTTCCGGGCAAAACGGAAGAGCCCTCGGTGGCTTCGTAAACGCGAGTGCAGCGGCTCTGGCTCAGACGCTCCGCAAGTGGCCTTGTAAACAACTCCGGCATATGCTGCACGATCAGAATTGGTAGCGGAAAGGTCGAAGGAATGGATGAGAGGAGGACGTCGAGCGCTGCTGGTCCTCCGGTGGAAACCCCGATAACCACGATGGAGGGTGGGACAGACGAAAGATGGGAAGATTCGAGGAATTCAGTTACAGGGGCCAATCTAGGCGACTGGCTTACGCTGGAAACAGTGAGTGCCCGGATCTTCGGCAGCAGATCTTGTGCGAGAGTGCGCAGTGCAGATTCGCGATCATCTTGGTTGCTGGGTTTGGTGACATAGTCCGATGCTCCGCTGGCTAGAGCGTCGATAGTGACACGGGCACCGCGCTGCGTAAGTGCACTGACCATCACAACCGGAGTGCGGCTACCTCGGGCCCGCAGGCTGCGCAGTGTTTCCAGACCGCACAGGTTAGGCATTTCGACATCGAGCAGCACGAGATCCGGGCGAACTGAGTCGATAGTCTGCAAGGCCGCTGCTCCGTCCGCTGCCGACCCCGCGACTTCAAGCGATGGATCAGCCAGGATGACGGAACGAATTAAACTGCGCATCACAGCAGAATCGTCGACAATCAGGATGCGGGTGCGGCGGCCATGCGCCATTGATTAATCCTCTGCGATCCCCAGCAGGTTGAGCTTTTCAATTAGAGCGTCCTCATCGAAAGGCTTCATCAAGTATTCGTCGGCACCCGAGTCAAGAGCTCGAATCACAAAATCCATCTCCGCTTCGGTGGTCACCATCATGACCTTTAGATCACGAAAGCCTTCTGCGCGCAGGGAAGTCAGCATTTGAAATCCATTCATTACCGGCATATTCCAGTCGATCAGTGCCAGATCGAAGCTCACGCCGGATCGCAGACGCACGAGGCCCGCCTGTCCGTCGTCAGCTTCTTCACAAGCGATTCCTCTTTCTTCAAGAAGCCCGAGAAGGAAACCTCGCACGAAGCGGGAGTCGTCGACAATGAGAGCGCGCATCCGATTTCTCCTGTTCACGCCGCCTGCGACCCAACCAGGTACAGAGGATCAAGGCGTGAAGGCTCGAGTATGACGAGAAGCCTGTCTTTGAGTTTGTAAGTGCCGGTGAACAACTTTTTTAGGCACTCGTCGAGAGTTGATGGGTTAGGTTCATAGTCTTCAGGCGAAACCGTCAGAACTTCCCCGACCCCATCCACCAGCACTCCGAAACAACCTCGGACGCCTTCCAGGACGAGGAGCGGTTGTGCGTTGTCATGCGTCGGCAGGCCAAGCAGATAGCGAAGGTTGACAGTAATCAAAACGTCGCCACGGTAATGCACGAGACCTCCAACGAATCCCGGAGCGAGGGGAACAGCCTGCGGTTGGACAGAGCCCACGATTTCCAAGATGTGGCTGATCGGTAGACCGAAGAGTGTGTCACCAACACGCACCGAACACATTTCGATCGGCGCGGCGACAGAAGCCGTCGCTTGACGCGATCTTCTGGGAGATGAACTCATGAGAGAGCCTCGGCGAATTGGCAGGAATGGAGATCTGTTTCGGTGTTCGACAGAGCAGGGACCGCTGTAAGATCAACCAGTTCCGTGACACGGTTTTCAAGCAGCATCACTCCTTCACTGGGTCGGCTCGATCCGGCTTCGAAAAGATCGGTTCCGGCCGCCACGTCAAGGACATGACAGACAACGAAACCGACCTGGCGATCCTCGTCTTGACAGATAACGACGACTACCTGAGCGCTGGGGTCAGTCTCCGCTACGGCCAGTAATGCTGCCGGGTCTTCGATGGAAAGAATCTGCCCTTCGAAATTGAGCACTGGACGACACCCAATGTGTTCTACGCGCGATGCCGCAAGCTGTTCGATGCGAACCACATCTTTCAGCACAACGGCCGAGCGTCTGCCGCCAATGTCGACGAGCAGATAGTCATCCCCGCTCACATCCTGCGGTACAGAAACATCCGCGGGTGCGACCAGGTCAACCTCGTTCATAGCGATACCAGCGCGAATTGCGATCGCCGTTGGGTCGAGAATGAGGGCCAGGTTCCCGCTGCCGAGAACGGTCGCCCCAGAGTAGAGACCAATATTTTTGAGAGCTACATTCAGCGCTTTGACGACGATCTCTTCGGGGTCGGCGAGGCCATCCACAACTAGCCCAAACCGGCGACCATCGGCCTCGAGAACCGCGATGTAACCGTCGACTAGATTTTTCGGGCCGTGCACTGTACCGGGTGCCAGTAGGCGATCGAGAAAGACCAATGGAAGGAGGTTGCCGCGCAGACGATAGAGGGGTGTATCTTCCATCCACTCGATGGAGGTTGATGACTCCCCTTGAGCAATGTGAACCAGCTCGGATAGCGCAGCCTGGGGCAAGGCGAAACTTTGTCCCACGCTGCGCACAATCAACGCGGGAATGATGGCAAGCGTGAGCGGGATGCGCAGCCGCAGAGTCGTGCCTCGACCGGGATGTGAATCGAGCTCGACTTTGCCTCCAATCTTTTCGACATTGGTCCGGACAACGTCCATTCCAACTCCGCGACCGCTCACATTGGTGACAACAGCGGCGGTAGAAAAGCCGGGCAAAAAAACGAGTTGAAGCAACTCATGGTCTGACTGCTGCGCGGAGCACTCGGCAGAGATGAGATTCCGTTCGATTGCCTTAGCACGCACCCGCTCCACGGATATCCCCGCCCCGTCATCCGAGACTTCGATGATGACGTGGCTGCCCTCCTGAATAGCCCTCACCCTCAACAGACCTTCAGGATTCTTGCCAGCCGCGATACGTACGTCCGGCGCCTCGATGCCGTGATCGAGTGCATTGCGGACAGCATGGGTGAGTGGATCCTTGATCGCCTCAAGCAGACTCTTGTCGAGCCCCGTGTCCTGGCCTTCGAGCTCGAGTCGCACCCGGCGACCGAGACCATGCGAAAGGTCGCGCACCATGCGAGGAATTTTGGAGAAGACATTCGACACAGGCTGCATGCGTGCCTTCATCACAGACTCGCGCAGATCGGCAGTCACCATATCAAGACGACGCGAAAGTTGGGTGAGGCTGGGTATTGCTGTACTCGCTTGCAGAACCTGGTTACGCGTAAGCACAAGTTCGCCAACAAGATTCATCATGCGATTAAGCAGATCGACGTCGACGCGTAGAGTGCTTTCAGACGCTGCAACGACAACCGCGTTATGCGTGGTCGACGTTTCGCGTTCTTGAGTGGCAATCTCAGGGAGCAGCGGATACGAGACATTCTCAGCGGCGAGAGCTGACGCGGATCTTTCTGTTTCCGACACCGGGGGTGGTGAGAAAACATCGATTGGTTTGATGGCGAGAGGCGCGGCAGCTTCTGCTTTGTAAGATCGCGAAGAAGCTTCTCCCTCGGCTTTTTTGCGCGGACGGCGTACCGCAGAGTTTGAGACGGACGTTGATACGGCGGCAGGCATTCTTTGAAGTTGTTCCAGTTGCGCGATGAGCTTGCTATCTTCGCCTGCGCCTTCGGTTTCATTAGCCTCGATGGCGCGAAGAATCGAGCGGAGCCCGTCGAGGAGTTGGAGAAGCACGGTCACAACTGAATCTGTGGCGGAGAGCTTTCCATCCCGCAATTGCCCGAGCAGACTTTCTCCGGCATGAGAGAGTTTCTCAAGTCGTTTGTAGCCGAGAAATCCGGTTGTTCCTTTAATTGTGTGAACCGACCGGAAAATCTCCGCGATCAGCGCTGCATCCTCAGGACGCTTCTCCAGATCAGTAAGACAATGCTCCATGCGATCGAGCCCTTCCTGGCTCTCGATCAGGAATTCTCGTGTCAATTCATCCATTCCGCACTTGTCCCACCGCTCTGCTAGGCGTGCACAGGCGATGCACACAAGAGATTTATCGGTTGGAGGCGGGGAGACTTGAGAGCAGGAGATTCGAGTTTTCAGTTCGCCATGGGGAATTCAATTTTCTGCCGATATACACGGGGAACGTTCATGCATTAGCCTCAAGATTCACTCGGTACTTGAATGAGGACTGCATTGATGATGACGAGCTTAGCGCAGGCAGCGCTCGACAATCTTCTAGAAAAGGCGAAGAAAGCCGCGGAGAATTCCTACGCACCGTATTCGGGATTCAGAGTGGGCGCGGCTCTGCAGCTCAAAAACGGCCAGGTTGTGACCGGAACCAATGTGGAGAACGTGAGCTACGGCCTGACGATCTGTGCGGAACGCGCAGCGCTAGTGCGGGCGGTGAGCGAGTTCGGGCCTGAGGTTCGCATCGAAGCAGTTGCGGTGGCGAACCTGAATGATTCCGCAAGCCCACCGTGCGGTGCATGCCGCCAGATGCTGGCCGAGTTTGCGGAACCCGATGCGCCAATTATCTTTCCCGCTGCGGATGGGACAAGACAGATGCGCTTCGATGAAGTCTTGCCGCTGGCATTCGGCATGCAATTGAAGACAACCAACAAGCGGCGTTGAGCGGCCACGATTCCCTTCCGACTCCAGAACTCTTCACCCTCTTTTCGAGGAGATCATAGGGCTCTCGGACACCGCTACCTGTTCCTTGCGATAATCTCATCTGTTCATTGAATGAGGTTATATTTCTATGTCTCAAAACGCTGGCACGCCGGTGCACATGATTGATCTGATTCGGAAAAAGCGGGACGGCGGTGTTCTGGATGCGCGCGAAATTGAATTCATCGTTAACGGCACTGCAAAGGAATCTATCCCGCTGGAACAATTATCAGCTTGGTTGATGGCCGCATGGCTGAATGGTCTCACCATCGATGAGACTCGGTCGCTTGCAGTTGCGATGCGCGACTCCGGCGAAAAGTTCGATCCTTCGCGGCTGGGAAAGCAGGCCGTAGACAAGCACTCGACCGGTGGTGTGGGAGACAAGACCAGCTTTCTGATTGCACCGCTGGCAGCAGCGTGTGGCGTTGCGGTGCCGATGATCAGCGGTCGTGCGCTCGGACATACCGGCGGCACACTGGACAAGCTCGATTCGATCCCGGGTTTCAGGTCAGCGCTTACATTGCAGGAATTTGAAGAAGTGCTGCAGCGATGCGGCGCGGCCATCGTTAGCCAGACGCCAACACTGGTTCCCGCAGACCGCGTGCTCTATGCGTTGCGCGATCGCACTGGAACCGTGGAAAGCCCGGGGCTGATATGCGCTTCGATTCTAAGCAAAAAGCTGGCGGCGGGGCTGAATGCTCTGGTACTGGATGTTAAAACGGGCTCCGGGGCATTCCTGCGCAAGCGCGCCGATGCGGAGTTTCTCGCCTCACTGATGGTCGCCACGGCTGAGGCAGCAGGAACGCGGACCGTGGCACTGCTGACCGATATGGGGCAGCCGTTGGGTCGCACTGCCGGCAACTGGATTGAGGTTGCAGAATGCGTGGAGTTGTTGCGCGGCGAGACACCAGCAGAAAGCGAAGATTTGCGCGAGCTTTCGCTGCGCCTAGCGGGATGGATGATTTATCTGGGCGGAAGGACGGAGACGGCGGAGCAGGGCTATTGGGCCGTGGCGGGTGCGTTGGCCGATGGAACAGCGCTGAAGATTTTCTTCGAAATGGTGAAAGCGCAAGGCGGCAATCTCGATGTCTTCGATGACTTGAAATCTTCTCACAAGCCCGGCGCTACGCTTGTGCTGAACGCGTGGAAAAGCGGCTACGTTGCGGACATGGACACCATGGAACTGGGCTGGGCTGTACAGCGTCTGGGAGCCGGACGCGAAAAAGCCGGTGAACCGGTTGACCCTCACGCGGGTATCGAATTTCACGCGCGTCGTGGTGCTCGGGTAGAAAAGGGACAGCCGTTCGCGACCCTGTACACCACCAACGAGGCCATGCTCGCCGAGCCGGTCGAACGCATCAAACGCGCGGTCACGTTCTCCGAGGAGATCCCGGAAGAAGTGCCGCTCGTCAGTCACATCTTTGCGCGCGAGGATGCCGAGGCTTATCTGCGAAAGAAGACCTCTGACTCCTAGCTTTCAATCCGACATGTGCGTATTGCTACCTCAATTTGGCGCGAGGTGCTGTTAGCCTGTTGGTATCGAAAACAACGACGTTTACCAGCGTCTAGCTGCTGCCTTGAATAATGAGCAGGCAAAAAACTAGAAGCCGCAGTTGGAAATTGTCTTTGAAGGAGCGACGCATTGGCGCGATTCACGGGAGTGCTTGGAATATTGGCCGTTCTGCTTGCGGCGTGGCTTGGCTCGACGGATAGAAAACATATTCGTTGGCGCACCGTGGGATGGGGACTGAGCCTGCAGATATTGTTTGCGTTCCTTGTTCTCCGCTTCGACTTCGGTCAGAGGGCTATGTATTGGGCTGGCGGAGTTGTCACCAAGATGCTAAGCGCTACCACCGCAGGCACGTCGGTCTTGTTTGGCAAACTTGGCACACCCGACACATCGCTCGGCTCCATTTTTGCCTTTCAAGTACTTCCTACCATCATCTTCATTTCGGCATTCTTCGCCGTTCTCTATCATATCGGCGTGATGCAAATCATCATCCGGGCACTGGCATGGGTGATGCTCAAAACCATGCGCATCTCCGGCGCTGAAAGCATGAACGTCGCCGCATCGATCTTCATGGGGCAGACTGAAGCGCCTCTCACGATTCGTCCGTTTCTTTCCAAAGCCACTCGCAGCGAATTGATGACCATCATGACCAGCGGCATGGCCCATGTGTCCGGTGGCATCATGGCCATGTACATTTCGCAAGGCATCGAGGCGCGACATCTGCTGTCGGCCGTGATCATGACTTCGCCGGGAACCATCCTTATGGCGAAGATGCTCGTCCCGGAGACAGAAGTTCCGGCTACCGAAGGCAAGGTCGTCATCCCCAAAGACGAACAGCACGAGGATGAAAACCTGATTGGCGCCATCGCTCGCGGCACAATCGACGGCGGCAAACTGGCACTCAACGTCGCTATCATGCTTATCAGTTTTCTGGCGCTCGTTGCGCTGCTCGATATGCTGCTCGGCTGGGTGCACATTCATGCCGGCCTGCACTGGGTCCCGGGAAGCCTTGGCGAGATTCTTGGCTACATCTTCTGGCCGGTCGCGTGGTTGATTGGTGTGCCTGCGCAGGATTGCAGCCTGATCGGAAACCTGCTGGGCACGCGCATGGCGCTTAACGAAGTGATCGCCTACATTGCTCTTGGCGCGCATAAGGCCATGATCACGCCGCGTTCTTTCACGATCGCGACTTTCGCCCTTTGCGGCTTTGCGAACCTTGGATCCATCGGCATGCAGATCGGCGGCATCGGCGCGCTTGTTCCTGAGCGTCGCAATGACCTTGCGAAATTAGGCGTCCGCGCAATGTTGGCAGGAACCATGGCTAACCTGATCTCCGCCTCCATCGCCGGAATGTTTCTCGGATAGCTGCAATTGGAACTTGTTCCCCAGCATGGGCAACGTTACTCAGCCGAACTGCACTCCAAAGGGCAGGTTACGCGGGCCCAGAATCGCTGAAAGCAAAAAGCAAACGGCAAGCATCTGAAGCCATGAAGCTTATGTTTTGGCTCGCCCGCCTGCACGACTTTTCCATAACTGTGGTTTGTACGTTTTGCGAAGTGTCAACTATGGCCCATCCGTCAATATCGGCTCCGCCGCCGGACACGACCTCTCATCCCCGTAGAGGCCGGATCAGGCGCGAGGTCCGCAGCATCTGGCAAGAAGCTCCACTCTGGGTTCATGTCGCTATTGTTGCCGCCGGAGCACTGCTTGCTGTCGCAGCTGTCTTTATAAGCGCAAACTGGCCTTACCGCCATCGCAAGATCGCACCCATGCTTGAGGACGTACTCGCCAGCCAGGTCACGTTCACTGGTTATCACCGCACATACTTTCCTCATCCCGGATTCGTGGCCACTGGAATCACCATGCGCCGCAAGTCGGCACCCGATCTTCCACCACTCGGGCACGTTGACACCATGGTCGTCGCGGGAACATGGTCCGACCTTCTCATGCTTCGCCAGCGCGTTGAGCTGGTAGATATTACCGGCCTTCACATCGTTGTTCCGCCCATCGGCAGCGAGGCAAATCACCGGGACTTTCCGCCGGGAAGCGGAAGCGATTTCGACGGGCCCGACACAATGATTGCCCGCTTTATGGTGCATAAGAGTCTGCTTGAAATCCAGCGCAAAGAGGGCAAACCCCTTTCGTTTCCGATTAAGCAATTGGAAATCCGCAATCTACATAGAGGCGAGGCACTGACCTACGCGGTCGAGATGCAAAACGCACTTCCTAACGGGCACATTCTTGCGCACGGGAGTATGGGGCCAATACATGGCAAAAACTTTCTCTCCACTCCCGTGAGTGGCAACTATGCATTCACACAGGTCAATCTGCACGATGTGGGGGACATTAGCGGGACCCTCGACGCGCGAGGCGTCTTCAAGGGCACGTTGGAGGCGATGGAGGTAGAAGCGGACACGATCACGCAGGATTTCGCGGTGACAAATGGCAGGCCGACTCCCGTCGAGGGCATCATGCGCGCGACACTTTACGGAGAGCACGGTGACCTCGATATCCATTCAATCGATCTCAAAATTCGCGAGACGAACATTCACGCAGTCGGCAGCATCAAAGGCGATCCCAAGTTAACGAATTTTGACATCACGTTGGAGCACGGTCGCGCCGAAGATGTTATGCAGCCCTTCGTTCACGACGAGGTGCCGATCGCAGGTTCCGTGTGGCTCAAGGGTCACGCCTACGTCGGGCCGCCCGGTGACGGTTTCATAGAACGTCTGCGCATGACCGGGACGCTCAATGTACCGGCCGAGAAGGTCACTGACAAACAGGCTGAGAAGAACCTGTCAGCCTTCAGCGAACGCGCTAAGGGGGACAAAAAGCCAAATACCGGCGTGGACTCAAATAACAAATCGACAGATGCGACGAAAGATGTGTTGTCATCTCTGGAGGGATCGACAAAGCTCGAAAACGGAGTTGTGTCGACTTCGCGGCTTACTTTCAAGGTGCCGGGAGCACAAGCGACCATGGCCGGCACTTTCAAATTCCATGGTGAAGTGGCACATCTGACCGGCAACTTGAGAATGGACACCGACATCTCGCATACGGCCACCGGACTCAAGTCATTCCTACTAAAGCCGCTCGCCCCGTTTTTCAAAAAGAAGAATGCAGGAGCCGTAGTACCGATCGCAGTTACCGGGACACCTGGCCACTATCAGGTCACACAAGATATTACCCACAATAAGTAAGTTCACTCGCGTTCATTCCACAAGGCTTACGGACCGCGAACAGGCTCCGACAAACCGCTGGTTATCGCGCGCGCATCTTACCAGCCTGGAGGTTTTCCAGGGTGGAAACGCGAAAGATATTTCGGATTGCAACCTGTATCGTCGCCGCGAGCCTCGCGGTGGGCTTGGTTGCCTTTCGGAACGGTCCACGCCCTTCAGAAGCCTCCGCAGCAACCATGGCGAGCGTTCCGCCTGCTCCGATCTTGAAGCCGGCACCATCCACTCCGATCGCCGAGCAGAAAGCTGCGCTGGGAGACGATGAGACATGGCAACCGGAGTGGGACGCAACGATCGAGAAAGCTTTGCCATCCAGTCTGCTCGAGCCGAAGGTAGCCAGCGATGTGAAGCAGTTTTGCCCGCGGTTCGGCACAATGAAAGAGGTAGACAGGCGGCAATTCTGGGCTTACTTTTTCCAGGCTTTATCAGGTGCGGAGGCAGGACTGAAAGCAACATCAAACGTCCAGCACACTGAACCGCAGGTAGCGGTAGTCGATGGAGTAAGTCACCGCATGGTGCGCAGTGAGGGCTTGCTGCAACTTACCTATGAAGACGCGAAGCGTTATGGGTGCGACTTTGATTGGAACAGCGATAAGCGTTTACGCGAACACGATCCAGATAAGACAATTTTGCAGCCGGAAAACAATCTTCTCTGCGGCGTAAATATTCTCGAGAATCAACTGGTGATGCAACACCGCCCGCTGATCACAAAATCCAGTTACTGGTCGACACTGCGACCGAACTGGCCCGGCTATCGCGTATTCCTTCAGCAGATGGCAAATGCGCCTACAGCTTGCGGTCGTCGCTCAGCCTCAAAGAGTGTAGAGAAGAGCGCTCTTCCACAGACCTCAACAGCAGTTAGTGCGTCCCGCTGAAGTATCTACCTGCCTTGATGAAATGCCTGCTCTCGCGCCGGGTCCGGGCTGCGATGGAGCAATTCATTCTGAGCCTGTTGTAATGTCGTGTTGGCCGCGATCTGCTGGAAGTGAGTCTTCACATCATCCTCTTCTTCTGAAATGGTCTTGAAGATCAGAGCGTGCCCCTGGATGTGCACATGCGTTTCAGTGATCTCCCAGACATGCGGAGAGAGTTCGCGGCGCTCGACATCAAAAGTCCCGCCAGCTTTAAGTTCGCCCAACAGTCCATAACCGATCTTCACGTCGTGGATAAGCTGACCTTTCAAACTGACGATGCGATGTTGTTCGCGATCGATTGCCATGTCGCCTTCCATGGCCGCAAATACGCGCGCCTCGAGGTCCGGAGGACGAAATTGCGGGTCCGGTCTGAAGTGCAAAACGGTGTCGCTTCCCTTTCGTCCTGAGTCTGTCCAAACAAACGCATCGGGAAGAATATTCAGCAGTTCCGCGGCCTGTTCGTCATCGTGCTGACCGCTTTTGCGCCTCTTTGCCTGCTCCCGCGAATCCTGGATGAAGTCACTCATCTCCTGTCGCTGCTGCGATTCGGAAACAGTCTGACCGTTGCGTTCGACCACGCGGTCGAGACTTGCTGCACCCGATTCGGCGACCCACTGCTTGACGGCCTTGCTGGGCTGGCGGTCGATTTCGAAATACAGCCAGTGAGAATGATCATCGCGACTGGCTGCAAGCTCGGTCTGAACAGCCTGCCGAACGAGGTCGCGAGGCGTTTGAGCGGCGCCCGGGAGTGTGACAATCAGAAGGGTCGCGATGGGGAAGAACCGTGTCCTGAGCATGAAGGACCTCCGGTCGTACAACGATCGAACAGTCCATTAGATGCAGGATTCAGTAGGAGAGGGGCCTTTCTGCGTGAATCCTCCGCTAATCAGGCACTTCGCAGGCGTCGGACTCTGTAGAAAACTGTCAGCGCCGTGACCGAACCGCAACTCAGAAAGCTTGCCGCCATCCCCACGATCAATGACATATCCTTCTGATAAATTCCATGCACAACGCCGATTACCTGGAGCACGCTAAACCCGCCAAAAGTTACCAGAGAAATTCCCTCGTCGGTCTTCTTGCGCGCAACGGCCAGCACCTGCGGAACAAAGAGCAAGGCATTGCACAGGAGCCCAAATCCAAAAATGACAGCGACGATTTCTTTCATGGCGCAACTTTCTCTGGAAACCTTTGTGCATTGCGGAGACGCGCCTTTGCTGCTTCTTCTTCGCGAGTACGCGCAGGAGCATTGGTCTCGAGCGAAGCAAGGAGTCGCGCGGACACGGAGGCAACATCGTCAACCGCGGCATTGAATGCGGCTTCATTGGCCTTCGACGGCTTCGCGAACCCGCTGATCTTGCGAACGAACTGCAAGGACGCGGCGTGAATCTCCTCCGGTGTAACCGGAGGAGCGAAGTTGAAAAGCGTTTTGATATTCCGGCACATCGAATACTGCCTCCCACTGAATCTCTTATATGCGCTTAGACCGGTGGCCCGTGCGCCACTGGGATGAAGCACAGTTGTAGAATCGCAGGAACGGACTTATTGGTACAAGCTATGAGCTACTTTGACGACGTTTCAGAGGCCGCGCACTTTCTGCGCTCAAAGCTGGGCAGGCTGCAACCTCACCTCGGAATCGTATTGGGTTCAGGGCTCGGAGCTGCCGCCGAAGCTGTACGCGATCAGGTAGTTGTACCCTACGCATCCATCCCACATTTTCCCAAGTCCACTGTCGAAGGCCACTCCGGTCGCCTGGTGGCAGGCATGCTAGGTGGCGCGCCCGTGATTGTGATGCAGGGCCGGGTGCACTTTTACGAAGGCTACTCGCTTAAGGACGTCACTTTTCCCATGCGCGTGATGGGAGCTCTCGGCGTACGCGCGGTCATTCTTACCAACGCGGCCGGCGGCATCGCAGAAAGGTACAAAATTGGTCAGCTTGTCCTCATCGCCGACCATATCAACATGATGGGCTGCAACCCGCTAGTGGGTCCCAACGATCCCCGCTTCGCGTTCGACCGGACCAACAGCGGGCTTCGCTTCTTCGATATGTCCGACGCGTATTCGAAGCGTCTCAGGCAGGTTGCTATCCAAGTTACCGAGATGGAAGGACAGGCGCTCGAAGAGGGGATCTACCTCGCCGTTAGCGGGCCCAGCTTCGAGACTCCCGCTGAGATTCGGGCATATCGAACAATGGGCGCTACGCTTGTCGGCATGTCCACGGTACCGGAGACGATCGTGGCTCGCCATATGGGGATCGAAGTGCTGGGAATCTCGTGCGTCACGAATCTGGCGGCCGGCTTAAGTGCAACTCCGCTCAGTCACGCGGAAGTCTTTGAAGCCGGTAAACAAGTGGAAAGAAAATTGGCCGAATTGCTGGATCATCTGGCAATGTGGATCGCCGCACTGGTGGACTCAGAATCGTGAGCGAAGGCGCGCATATAGACAGAGGGAATCCGCCGCGGCTGCCGTTTCCGCCGCAGATCATCGGTATCGCAGGCGCTTCTGGTTCCGGCAAGACAACGCTGGCTGCGGAACTCGCGCGCGAGTTGAATGGCTTTCACTTCCCTCTCGACAATTACTATCTCGACTTGTCGCACCTGCCGCTACCTCTGCGGGCAAAAGAAAACTTCGACGACCCTGCGTTGATTGAAAGTTCTTTGCTGGCTAAACATATTTCTGCACTTTCGCGAGGAGAAACGATCGAGCGGCCACTCTACGATTTTTCAAGCTACATCCGCATCTCTGATCGAACTGAAACTGTGCGGGCTGCCGCATTTGTGCTGGTAGAGGGATTGTTCGCGCTCTATTACCGGCCGCTGTTGCCTCTTTACCACCTGCGCGTTTATGTCGATACGCCGGATGAGGTTTGTTTCGATCGGCGCATGCGGCGGGACACGATTGAGCGAGGCCGCACACCGGAGTCGGTTCGCCAGCAATACGATGCTACTGTCCGCCCGTCCAGCATTGCCTTCGTTCGCCCGTCCGCAGCCAACGCTGATCTCATCATCGACGGAACGGCCGCCCTGGACTGGAAAGTCGAGCAGGTGCTGGCTTCCATGCGCACGCATGGTCTTCTGCGGTTACCAAGATAACGAAGAATTGAGCACCAAAGGCGCATAAACAACGCGAATCGTGCCACTTTGGATCAGCAGCATGCTTCGAAAGTGGAGGAGAATTCGCGGTCGAACCGCGCCTATCCTTGATAGCAATGCAGTGAGATGACCCAGATCACGGCAGGAATTCTGATTAAGTACCACACTGTGAGCTGTGCAAAATTTGGTACAGTTCACCGAACATTTACGCAACATCTAATTTGGAACAGGTTTCGTACCGATAACGTAGGGATTGATATGAGCAGATCACTTCGAGCGATGCGGCAGAGAGCAGAGACGTGGTTGCGGCAGGGAATTTCGCCGCAGCGCCTCGCGCTGACGCTCGCCCTGGGATTTGCGATTGGCTGCATACCCGTCATCGGTATCCCGACAGCAGTGTGCCTGGTGGTTGCTCTCAGTCTACGGCTGAATATGCCGGCTATCCAGGCAGCAAACTATGCCGCAATGCCCTTCCAGGTTGCGCTGATCTTTCCGTTTGTGCGTCTCGGCGGATGGATGTTTTCCTCCGGCACACATCCCGCGATGAGCACCACGGTGCTTACACATGGGTCTCCGCTTAAGCTTGTTATGGCTTCCGGAACCCTGGCCGGAGAGGCCCTCGCGGCGTGGCTTCTCACGGCGATCCCCATGGTTCTGTTCCTCACGTTCATCCTTACGGCATTGCTGCGCAAGGTGCCGGTGCTGGCGGCCGCTGAATCCGGCGATTGAAGAACGGCAGCACGATGGCGCGTCCTAACAACACGTCTGACCCTCATAAATTCTCTTCCCAAGTTGAAAGCGACGCTGCTGTCCCACCCGGCAAAGTTCGATTCAGCATGCACAGTCAGTGACTGAAGCAGTACAGCTCTCCGCTATACTGCCGCCATGTTCTCCATCGGTTCGCACCCGGCCTGGCATCCGGTGTTTGAAACCCTGGCCTATGTGGCCGGCTACGCCGTCTATCGCAGAGGCCGTGACCGCCGGGGCGATGTAATCGCTGAACCTCAGCGCTGGACAGTGATCGCCTCCGCAGCTGTTGGGGCACTCATAGGGAGCCGGCTGCTCGGAGTTGCCGAGCAATGGCCGACTGTCTTCGCCGCTTACCGTTCTCGGCACCTGATCACGCTTCTTCTCTCACCCGGTGGCAAGACGATCGTGGGCGGACTACTCGGCGGCTGGATTGCCGTTGAACTCGTCAAACGTGTGCTCGGAATTCCTAACCGCACGGGCGATCTCTTTGCACTTCCGCTTTGTGTTGGCATCGCCGTCGGCCGGATTGGCTGCTTCATCGCAGGCATGAATGACGACACGTTTGGCAAACCCACGACTCTCCCTTGGGCAGTAGATTTTGGCGATGGAATTCCTCGCCATCCAACGCAGCTCTACGAGATTCTGTTTCTTGTTTTACTTGGAATCATCGTGAGCCGATCTGCAAATTGGCCTGACGGAACACGCTTTCGTATCTTCCTCGCAAGCTATCTATGCTGGCGCTTCGCCATCGACTTTCTCAAGCCTCAGCCGCTGGTTGCAGGCATGAACCTCATTCAATGGGCATGTGTCGCCGGACTGACTGCCCTCGCATTGCAGTTTCTCAATGACCTACGGCTGTCTCGAAGAAAGGCGCTGGCCCATGCGGCGATTGCTTGAGCGCATCAATTTCCCTAAAGTGGTAACAATCCTGTCCATAACATTTGTAGTTGCGCTTGGAGCTTGCGGGCTTACCTTCCTCGCTTCAAATCAAGGCGCAGGAGGCTATCTTATGCCCCTTGGCCTCATTGAACTCGCGGCGATGGGATTGTCCGGCATTGGTCTGGTTGTAACCTTGGTCCTTTGGATTGTTGCCGCGCTTCTGGGGCAAACGAATTCCAAGTAATCCACTCCTCAAAGTCTGTTTAAATCTTCAATTGATCGAGGACCACATGAGTTTCCGAAGCTGGTGGCAATACAAAAGCCGACGTGCTAAAGCGATCACGGTCTTCGCGACGTTGCTGACGATTCAGATCGGGCTATGTTTTGGAACTCCCGTCGGTATCTCCTGGATCGACAGGCTTCTTAGCACTCATCTAAGTCGCGATCCGTTCGCCGCGCTTGGATACATGTTCTTCGAGGCGGTTCTTGCAATCATTGTCTTTCTTGTCTTCGTCGGAGTTCTCATCTTTTATCGCGGTTCTGCCCAAACACCTGGCGACAAGGCCGATTGAGATGACCAAAAGTCTCAAAGCCCCACAGGTACACTTTTCGAAGTGTCACACTGGGAACTCTCCGAGCATTTTTGCTCCCTACAATTCCTCCATGCTTCATAAGAAGTTGTTCACGCTAGCTTGTGCGATCGCCGTGGTGGCTATGGGTGCCTGCTTTCTTCCGCCTGAGCATGTTACCCCTCCACCCCTGCCGCCGTATCTTGCGCAGGTTCGCGTCTTCGTAATTCAGGTGGAAGATGCCTCCGGCAAAGATCTCGTCGACGGAGACGCAATGAGTCGAGCAGTAGCCGCCAACTTCAATCAACTGTGGCAGGATTACAAGGTTCGCGCGAGGGCGCTCCAGTCCTCGGGAAACAAAGACGCAATATTGAAAATTACGATCAATCACAAATCCACTTCCGGACCCTCCGCAAGCGCTGGCAAGCAACGATGGGAATTTGAGTTAAACACGTCCTCCATCCTTACCGCTCCTGACGGCAGCGTGCTTTGGCAGGAGCCGAATGAAACTTCACAGTCCATCGTCTGGCTCACGAACGGCTTGCCACCTGACGGGTGGAACTCCCGGATTGTAAGGTCGGAGACCGCTTATTCGCTCGCAATGCAAGTTGGCGGAAAAGTCCTCAATAGCACGGCGTCAAAGTAGTCTTTGGAGATTCAATGACCGATAAACTCCGCCCCTATCTCTTCTACGACGTCGCCATCTCTATCTGCTCGACTTGCTATCGCCGCGTCGACGCCAAGATTGTCTTTGAGGACGGCAAGGTCTGGATGCTGAAGCGCTGCCCGCAGCATGGGCATCAACGCGTGCTTGTAGCTGATGACATCGACTACTATCGCCGCTCGCGGGAAGTCTTCATCAAAACTCCGGAGCAGCCGATTGTCTACAACACTCCGGTGAAATACGGGTGCCCTTATGACTGCGGCCTCTGCCCCGATCACGAACAACATAGTTGTCTCACCCTCGTTGAGATATGCGACGCATGTAATCTCACTTGTCCGATCTGCTACGCAGGCAGCGGCCAGCATCGAACCGAATTCCGCTCGCTAGAGCAGATTGAGGCGATGCTCGATTGCGTGGTGCGCAACGAGAAGCAGCCCGACGTGGTGCAGATCTCCGGCGGCGAGCCTACGCTACACCCGGACTTCTTTCGCGTTCTTGAGATGTGCAAAGAGCGCCCCATCCGCCATCTGATGGTTAACACCAACGGCATACGCATCGCGCAAGACGAGGACTTCGCCAAACGCCTGGCCGACTTCATGCCGCAATTCGAAATCTATCTGCAGTTCGACTCTCTCAAGCGCGAGGCGCTCATGCAGTTGCGCGGCGCCGATCTTCGCTCCATTCGTGAAAAAGCCCTCGAGCGTCTCAACAAGCTGGGAATATCAACAACGCTTGTGGTCACCGTTGAGCGCGGGTTGAACGACGGCGAACTCGGCTCCATCATCGACTACGCCCTCCAGCAGCCCGCAGTACGGGGCGTTACCATTCAGCCGGTGCAGCAGGCAGGACGCGTCCAAGGCTTTACGTCAGCCGAACATCGCCTCACACTCACTGAGGTCCGTCGCCGGATCCTTGAGCAGACCAGCGTCTTTCGCCCAGAGGATCTCATCCCCGTGCCGTGCCACCCTGATGCCCTAGCCATGGCCTATGCGCTCAAACTCGGGTCAAAGACTGTACCGCTCACGGGTATGATTCCGCCAGACATACTGATCGACGGCGGCCGCAACACCATCGTCTACGAGCAGGAAGCCGGCATCCGCGACCACCTCTTCAAGTTGTTCGCGACTAATCACTCGCCGGCGTCGCAGGCATCCACTTTGCGCGAATTGCTCTGCTGTCTACCTAAGGTCCTCATCCCCAAAGACCTCGGTTACAAGAATCTCTTTCGCATTCTGATCGTCCAGTTCATCGACGCCGAAGCTTTCGACGTGCGCAGCGTGAAAAAAAGCTGCATTCACATCGCGCACCCCGACGGGAAACGCCTCATCCCCTTCGACACCTTCAACATGTTCTACCGAGGCGAACTGGAACACACACGCCTGGCAGACCTCCGACAGTTGCAGGTGGGCACGATCTGAAGACAACCGCAATGAGATTTCGACCTCCAGATCAAATAGATCAATTCGCAGGAGTGTGTGGGTCAGGCACTGGGTTTCCGCTCTGTATCCACGCTGAAGCGATCATGTCGCGAAGCTTGCTGGCGCCGGCGGCGAGTCTGTCCGCAGTAAAATCCCGCGACTCCTGCGTTCCCTGCCCTTCAAATCCGCCCGCTTTTTCAAGTTGATAGACCTTTTCAACGTATTTGGAGGTTTGGCGAAGGTAAGTCACATAATCCGCGAAAACATCTCCATCGATCACCTGTACCGGGGTCATTCTGGGCTGCACGTCGGAGGCATGTAGATTGGCACCGACAAAGGGTCCTTCAAACTGCCAGTGAACCTTGTGGTCTGTCGTATAGCCGTTCGGGTTTGGGCCCGTCCAGCCGTTGTATTGAATGGTAGTGTGCAAAGGCTGCGATGCGTCTCCAACGTAGTGTCCCAACCATCCGGCGTAGAAAATCGCTACCTGTTCGACGGCATGCGTATCCTGATGCGCCGCGGCGAGGTGCCGGTACTCTCGCAGAGCTGCCTTAAGGCGTTCCCACACTTCCGTCGCTTCCCATGGCTGCAGCCCGATCTTCTCCGGTCTCTGGCCCGCTGCGAAAACTGCCGCTTCAAAATCGAGCCGGCGTCGAGGCAAAGGGCCAAGAGCATCAGCAGGCTCAAGATCGATGAAGTGCTCCGGCGCCTGGGCTGCGCTCAATTCAGCCTCGGCCGGCGACCGCCAGCGGTCAGGCTCGGGACCGAGGTATTCGATCTCCTGCATCGCGGTCTCTGAATGCAAAAAAGCTGGAGCGTCCGCAGGCAGGTTCGCGACCGCCAAACGGTTGATAATTCGATGACCTTCGTTACCCCACGCCCGGGCGAATGATGCATGTAAGAGGATACTTGCAAGGACAATGAATACGGGCGCCGTTCGACGGTTTCGCAACAGGGTCCGGAACATGACAGCAAGTATAAGGCGAATGGCTGCGCAGCCCGGCGGAAGCGATGAGACCTTGAGAGCTTCAGTCAGATGTCGAGTGATATCGATTAGTGTACAACCGCACGCTGGTTCAATGACATACGCTTGAAAACCGGCTTCGATTGTGGGAGGGTTCAAGATAAGCCCCATTGCGTGCATCCCCTGTCCCAGAGCACCGGGACAGGGGGCGCTGTGGGGATGTATCCTCGCTTCAACAGTGCGAGATAAGACAGGGGCTCGATCAGCCCCGAGAACTCCATGTGCGATCAGGACTACGTCGCGCGGCGGAGATGTAGCACCAATGCAGGGACCGGCTGGAGTTGGAAACGAGCCGATGTTCTGGTGGAGGTGCAGGAGCCCGGCAACCTGATGGACTTACGGAACGCGAGACAATCGATCCAAGAAGGCGAGAACCCCTCCCCGCCAATATGGTCGTCGTTGTCCGTGCTCGCCGTAGCAATGGCGGCGGGGGGCATCCTCGCCCGACTTGAGGCAGGCCCCAAATTCGATTGGCTATTGCTGATGACGGCAATGGGCCTGACGGCCGCAGTATTGATGCGCGTACTGGCCGACAATGCGGCCGAGAACGAAGCTGCGGCTCGCTACGCCGGCGACCCTCTGAAAGACATCTTGGATTCCGCCGGTACGATGGTGATTTCCATCGGCCTGGACGGCAAGCTTACCTACATGAATCCGACCGCGGAACGGCTGCTGGGCTACCATGCTGCGGAGTTAGTGAACCTCGAGACTACAGATAAACTTCTGGCGCCTGGCGAGGAAGATCGGCTGGTCTCGGAAACCCGCAGACTCTACGGCATCAGCAAGCCCGTCGAAGGAGGGCAGGAAGGCAGTCTCGTGACCTACGCCGAGGTTGTCACGTCCCTTGCTCCCAGCCAGGTCCCGAGTTTCGAAACGCACCTTCGGCGCAAGGATGGATCGCTCTTCCCTGTCCGGCTGCACATCTCCACATTGCGCAATCGGGATGGTTTGCCGACTGGGTTGGTCGCAGTCGCACTTGATCAGTCCGTCAACGCATCACCGGGCGAGGGATTGCGCATTCCGCGCGACAGGTATCGCGACTTGTTTGAAAACTCGAGCGAAATGATTGCAACGCTCGACCTCAAGGGAAAGTTTCTTTACGCCAATCCAGCGTGGCGCCAGACTTTCCGACTGGATAGAAATGCCTCGCTTGAACGCGATTCTTTTGCGGAGATATTTGGCCCAGGCTGTCGCGATGAGGTTGCGGGACTGTTGAAAAAAGCGTTGGATGGCATCACCGTGGACCGGGCTCCACTGCGCACAGAGACTGGTGACGGACGCGTGCTGGAACTGGAGATGAGCCTCCACCAGCGCCGTCGCGCGGGCAAGCCACTCGCCGTGCAATGCCTGCTGCATGACGTAACCCAACAGAAGCAGCGCGAACACCGCCTCGCCTTGCAACTTGTAGTCAGCCAGATCGTGGGCGAAAACATCTCGGCCGAGATCGCGACCAAGCGCGTGCTCGAGGCTTTGTGCATCTCGCAGGGATGGGATGTAGCCGTAAAGTGGGACGTCAACGTCGAAGAGAATCGGCTCGAATTCAATACTGCCTGGGGTGTTCCAGGGAAAGGTGCAGAAGGCCTTATACAAGAGAGCATGGGCACTACGCTCGCTCCCGGCGGCAGTCTCCCGGGGCGCGCGTGGAAGGAAGGCCGCTTGGTGTGGGCCTCTGATCTTTCCGTGTTGACCACCAGTCCCCGGGTCCAGGCAGCGATTCGAACCAGGATGGTTTCGGGATGGGCAGCGCCTGTGCAGGTCGGCAATCACGTGCTGGCAGTGCTTGAGTTTTATTGTCACGCGCGGATCCGCGAGGATCGTGAAACCACCGCTGCCATGGAAACGGTGGCCGGATCTCTGGCTCAGATGCTGGCCCGAACCCGCGAACGGGAGCGTGCCGAAGAGTTGAGCCGTCAACAGGAGATTCTGCTCGGATCGGTGGCCGATGGTATCTGCGGAGTTGATCGCAATGGCTTGGTGCGATTTGCCAATCCCGCAGCGGCTCGCTTGCTGGGCGCCCGGCCACAAAATCTCATTGGGAAGCCAGTTCACCAGCTGGTGCACGGATCAGCGCCCGCCGACAAAAAATGCGCAGAAGATTGCCCATTGCGGCGAGCTTCCGGTCAACGCAAAGCGGTAACGGGCGAAGGGACAATTTTCCGCAGCAACGGCACCGGATTCCCGGCCGAATTTTTCCTCAATCCTATTCTCGATCAGGGCAGATTTTCAGGATCCGTACTGAGCTTCAGGGACATCAGCCAGCGTTATGCGCTCGACCGCATGAAGGACGAATTCGTTTCGACGGTCAGCCACGAGCTCCGTACTCCGCTCACCTCGATTCGCGGCGCACTGGGTCTGCTTTCCTCGGGCATGCTGGGCGTGATTAACGAAAAGGCAGCGAACCTGCTGCGCATTGCGCTGAGTAACTCCGAACGCCTCGTCCGGTTGATCAACGACATTCTCGATCTGGAACGCACCCAGAGCGGCCGCGAGCCGCTTACCTTCCGCCCCATTCAACTGGGTGAGATTGTGCGCCAGGCGATAGACGGCGTGCAGCCGATGGCGGACGAGGCCGGGGTTCTGCTCATCCACGATAAGACTCAGGTCGAAGTCACCGCCGATCCCGACCGCCTGCTGCAGGTAGTGACAAACCTCTTATCGAATGCCATCAAGTTCTCGCCGGCGAATTCAGCGATCTCCGTGATGCTGCGTTCAGGCGCAAGCGGTGTCACTCTTTCGGTCATCGATCAGGGGCGTGGCATTCCAGCCGACAAGCTCGAGGCCATCTTCGGAAGATTTCAGCAGGTGGACGCTTCAGACTCACGCCAGAAGGGCGGCAGCGGACTCGGATTGGCGATTTGCCGCGCTATCGTTTTACAGCACAGCGGGCGCATTTGGGCGGAGCGCAACCCGGTCCGCGGATCTACGTTCAGAGTGTTCCTGCCTTACCAGCCCGTGGCCGCCAAGACTGAAGAGGGCAGCTCAAGTCCGGCGCCGCTTGGTGCAGTGCTCGTAGCCGACACCAACGGCGCGACTCGCCCCTTGATCGCGGACCAATTGGCTCGTTTCGGTTATCGCGTCGTTGAAGCAACAACCGTCGATCAGGCTGTCGCGGTCGCACATGACGGAGTTTCGGCGATCATCCTGGACACCACAATGGACGGCATCAATGGCTGGGAGATATTGCCTTTGCTCCGTCGTGAAGATCCTGAGGCGCACACTCCGGTGGTGCTGTTGGGCGTCGCAAATCCACAGAACCCAAGTGAGCCGGGTAAGAAGGTTGACCGTCTATTCCCGCGTCCGAGTGATGATGCTCTACTGAGCGAACTCGTCAAGGTCCTGTGTGTTCCGGGTGAAGAGGCGCGCGTTCTGGTCGTGGAACATGATCCCGATCTGGCCCAGGTTATCGGGGAAATCTTCAGGCGCGAAGGGATTGTGGTGCGCGTGACACACACGCGGCAAGCTGCGTTGGACGATTGCTTGACTTTCCAGCCGCACATGATCGTCCTGGATATTGGAATGCCGAACGGCGATGGATTCAACGTGGTCGATTGGCTGCGACAGCACGAGGATTTGAATCGAGCTCCGCTCGTAGCCTATTCTGCGCATGGCCTGACGCAAGCCGAACGGATGCAGTTAGTGCTAGGCTTGAGTCACTTCCTGGCAAAGGCCAGCGTTGAGCCTGAACAATTGGAAACCTTGGTATTAACCATGCTACGCACTACTCAGGAAGTAGAAGAATTTGTCCCTGAGGTTTCCGCCGGCCAGGGATCGTAGGGCCGATTCTGGAGAAGTATTTGATGCATCGCATTCTTATCATTGATGACGAAGATGACATTCGTGAGGTAGCAGCTCTTAGCCTGGAAACTGTCGCAGGCTGGGAAGTAATGGTGGCAAGTTCCGGTGCGCAGGGTCTGGCCCGCGCTTCAACGTATCAGCCGGACGCCATTCTGCTAGACGTAATGATGCCGGGCATGGACGGTCCGGCAACGTTCCGAGAATTGCAGAAAAACCCTGCGACCCGCCACATTCCGGTGATGCTTCTGACTGCCAAAGTTCAGGCAACAGACCGCTCCCGCTTCGCGGATCTTGGGGTGAAGGCTGTGCTCGTTAAGCCTTTCGATCCAATGACGCTATCGCAACAGGTTGCCGGCATCCTGGGTTGGAGCTGAGGCTCATACGTGAGCGGCCCTCAGGATCCCGTGGTTGCCGAAGCGATGAATCGACTGTGGCAGAAATATCTTCCTCAGATCGAAGAGCGCGTCGCGACTCTGCAACGAGCCGCTGACAGTCTTGCCAGCGGCGACCTCTCGCCAATTGAACAAAAGAAAGCTGCCAGCGACGCGCACAAGCTGGCTGGTGTGCTGGGCACCTTCGGCTTGACCGATGGCACCGATCTCGCTCGAGAAGCCGAAGGCCTCTATGAGGGTTCAGAGGAGGAGATGCGGCGACTAGCCGCGCGGCTAGCGACGATCGCGGAGGGGTTGCAAGCAATGATTGCGAATCGAAAATAGTCGCCATCTTTCGTTGCAGTCCGCAATGTACCCCATCCAATTACACTCGTATTGGTGATCCGACAAGACCCGACTTTGAAGCAACTCGACTTGAGCTTTGAGGAGCCGCAGAAAGTGCGCCGGATCTGGCCGGTGCGCAAGCTGGTGGAACATGTCTGCGAACAGGTCGAGCAGGAATTCGCGGATATTTGGGTTGAAGGCGAAGTCTCAAATTGCCGTCCAGCCCCTTCAGGGCATTTGTACTTCACTTTGAAGGACGCTGACGCCCAGCTGCCTGTCGTGTTGTTCCGCCGCCAGGCACTTTTGCTGCGCTTCAAACCCCAAGACGGGCTCCATGTACTGGTTCGCGGACGCGTGAGCGTATATGCTCAGCGTGGGCAGTTGCAGCTGGTGGGCGAAACAATTGAACCTGTCGGTGCAGGTTCGCTGCAGTTGGCCTTCGAACAATTGAAGGAACGGCTCAAGGCGGAAGGTCTTTTTGATGCTTCGCGAAAGAGACCATTACCGACATTTCCGCGATCAGTAGGAATCATTACTTCGCCGACTGGCGCCGTTATACGCGACTTCCTCAACATCGTGGGAAGGCGCCATGCTGGGCTGACTGTCATCGTGTGCGCGGCTGCAGTGCAGGGCGAATCCGCAGCTGGGGAAGTCGAATCGGCACTTGCACAATTGAATGCAAGTGGCTTGGTGGACCTGATCGTTATCGCACGCGGCGGAGGATCGCTCGAAGATCTGAACGCCTTCAACAGTGAACTGGTAGCAAGGGCGATTCTTGCATCAAAGTTGCCGGTGGTATCCGCGATCGGCCATGAAACGGATTTTACGATTGCAGATTTTGTTGCGGATCTTAGAGCACCTACGCCCTCGGCCGCTGCAGAATTGATTACCGAGGCACAATATCGGGTTGCGGAACGCCTTGAATTGCAAACGAATCGACTGGAACGCGCGACGCGATTTCAACTTTTACACGCCCGACAGAGGCTCGAAATCATTCCTTTAGGTCGCTCAGAGCGGCGGACCACCGCCATGCTTCACAGACTCGGCCAGCAACTGGACGATTTTGGCTTCCGCATCGAAGCAAGCGTCAGCGGATTGGTGCGCGACCGACAACGCGCAGTGGATGAACTTGCCGCCGATGTCTTGCATCATGAACCGCGACAGATGCTGGGACGGATGAGAGAGCGGCTTGGAGTTGGCGAAACGCGCTTGGAACGTTCGCTGGAGCGAACGATGAGAAGATGGACGGCACGTATCGAGGCGTTGGATGGCCGCTTGCGATCGCTGTCGCCACTGGCGGTGCTAGAACGTGGATACGCACTCGTGCTTGCAGAAGATGGTGCAGTGATTCGTTCGACGACACAGGTGGCACAAGGCGATCGCATGAGAACCCGCTTGAGTGATGGCGAGTTCAGCAGCACAGTTGACGGTGTCGTTAGGAAGATGAAACGCAAAGAGTGAGGCTATGAGCAAGGGATTAGCACGAAAGCTATTTGGGACTGATGGAATTCGCGGGATTGCGGGTGAGCCTCCGCTGGATGCGCGAACAATTTACGCAACTGGGCTAGCGCTTGGACATTCGCTGCGCGACCATGCCGAACCCAAGGTGATTCTTGGTCGGGACACACGCGAATCCAGCAACTGGATCGCAGCCACCGTGGCTGCAGCATTGCGTGAGACAGGCGTGCGTGTCGAGAGTGCAGGCGTTGTTCCCACTCCCGCTGTGGCTTTTCTCGCGCAGAATCGTGGATTCGATGCGGGCGTTGTCATTTCTGCTTCCCACAATCCCTGGCGCGACAATGGCATCAAGCTGTTTGGCAGAGACGGATTCAAACTGCCGGACGCTGTAGAAGCTTCGATTGAAGACGAGATTCTGCGCCACGCCGAAGAAGCATCAATGCCGGAACTTTCGGCACTTCCAAGCGTTGAAGACAACGCGGCTCTCCCTGAACAGTACATTCATTTCCTGATTGAAAGCGTGCCGGGGCTTGACTTGAAGGGCCTGCGAACAGTCGCCGATTGCGCCAACGGTGCCGCCGCCGCGGTTGCGCCCGAGCTTTTCGCGCGTCTGGGTGCACAAATTCCAGACAACTTTACGCTGCTGAATGTTTCTCCCAATGGGCGCAATATCAACGACGGCTGCGGAGCGATGCACCCGCAATGGGTTGCAGCGGAAGTGCAAAAACATAGAGCTGCAATCGGGCTGACTTTTGACGGAGATGCCGACCGATGCCTGCTGGCGGGAGTTCGCGGCAATGTGATCAATGGAGACGCGATTCTCCTGATGGCTGCTCGAGATTTGCAGGCGCGAGGAATGCTGACCGGCGACGTGGTTGTGGCCACGACCATGTCAAACATGGGCCTCGAGGCAGCACTGAAGCGATCGGGCATTCGCATGCTGCGTGCTCCCGTTGGCGATCGCTACGTGCTGGAACAAATGCAGCAAAACAACGCCGCATTGGGCGGCGAACAGTCAGGCCACATTCTCTTTCCGCACCTGGCGACGACCGGCGACGGACTTCTGACAGCATTGGTTGTGCTTGACCTCGTTGCTCGCACCGGCAAAAGTGTCGACGAATTGACAGCGGATCTGAAGGTGTTCCCGCAGGTAATCGTGAATGTAAAAGTGCGCGAGAAGCGGCCGCTTGATTCAATTCCTGCCATCGCAGAGCGAATCCGCGCTGCGGAAGAAGAATTGAAAGATAGTGGCCGTGTTGTAATTCGATACTCCGGAACAGAGGCTCTCGCGCGTGTCATGATCGAAGCCGAGAGTGAAGAAGCAATGCGTCGTCACGCAGATTCAATTGCCGAAGCGATTCGATCTGAACTTGGTGTGTAACCCCAAAATAGTCACTCGCTTCTGCGAATGCTCTTTCTTAGTTCTTCAATTGGCGAAGGCGTTCGATCCAGTTCTACTGCGATTGATCGTTTCCTGACTCATAAATGAACACGTCCTCATTGCCCCAGGCCCAACTATGGGGCGACGTGTAAGCGAGCCGCAATCCAAGTTGATGAAGACTGGCGTCATCAATTTGCCACTGAGAGATCACTATCGGGGCTGAATTGAACTGGCGACGCAAAGCTTGCAGTTCATCCGAGGAAATTTGCCGTTTGTCATCCCAGCACCTGCTGAACATGAGAAACGATCCGCGAGAGTAGCAACTGGGATAGTACGCAGAGGCGACCCCGACATAACCGAGAATCGCTGGGCCTGGCACGTCCGATTGAAAGACTAATGGCCGGGTAGCGAGGTCCGAACGTTCCAGCCAGGTTGCGGCGGCCTTCGCGCCCGAAAATGGGTACTGCCACTCTTCAAAGCAATAAAAAAAGCAGAGAGATATCTGCATGCCGAGAAGCAGAAATAGAAATGGCTGCGAAAAGTCTTCGGGCAGCCAAGGACGGTCGCTATTGTCAGTTGGACCGATCATCAATGCCACGATGTAACTTGTCGCGAGGAATGTGCAGTGGGATTGGAGAGGAAGGTGGACTGTTGGCCATACTGCCGCCATCCACAGCAAAGACGCTGTGATCATGAAACATCGACTGCGCCGCCCGGGCAGAACTGACAGCGCAAGCAGCCAAAGGGAGATGGTCAGGAAGGCATCTAGTATTTCCACTCCAGTCAATGGAGCCGTCTGATACTCATTTGGCTTTGAGAGTGCCTCCAGGTTGAAAGGCACGAAATAATTCCATATTTTGCCGACACCGAGAACTAGATAATCGATGCTCTTTGCATGGGCGATATGGTACTCAGGGGCATACACATCCGGCGCCGGTCTTAATGTAAAAAAGCAAGTCAATAAAGCCAGCCCGAGAATGCCTACTGATGCCCACATCGTTCGATCTTTCAATCGATCGATTGGGTCCTTCATGCTTGTAGAGTTGCCGATCCAATAGAGCCATACGAAGATTCCGGTCGCGATTGGAATCGCGAAGAAGTGTGTGTTTATCGCCAGTGCGAGCAGGAAAACTGCTGTCCAGCGTCTTGGCCGTTCTGCCAACAAGCAGCGTGCTGCACCTATCAGAAGAAAACTCGACAGCATATAATTTCGTGCCATTATTGCCATGAAAAAGAACAGCACGCCGTAGAGAAGCAGGTTGCGTATGAGCAGCGGCAAGCGACGATAGGACAGGATCATCCACGCAGTCGCCAGTGACAGCGCGTAATTGATGAACTCCATCGACACCATCGGCAAGTGCAGGTGAGCTGGGATGTAAAGTAGGAGATACCAGAGGGCTGGATGGACTTCGTAACGCAGATGGTGAATCAGATCAAAGATGTTGCGATGATCGCGAGCGACCAGCCAAGCCTGCGCTTCATCGAGGTACATTTCGTGCTTGTGGGTCATGACGGCAAGAAGCACTGCAAACAATGCCATCGATCCAAACATGGCGAGGCGATCGCCTGACGAATTTTCCTTATCGATCCGCGGAGTTTGATCAAAAGTGACGGGCGGCTGGGGACTTGACTCGCTCTGCATGCAATGGCCTCTCGCCCGAGTCTAGCAGTCTGTCAAAGTGCCCCATCCTATCATTGAGGGTCGAGGTAATTCCGAAGTTACTGATCGAAATAGTGCTCGCAGAACTAGGACAGAATTTTGGCCGAGCCTGGATCGAGGGTTTCTAAAGATCGCGCCAATTGGCCCCGAAGCCGAGATCTGCAACAAGCGGCACATTGAGTTTGATCACACCCTCCATCTCGGTGCGTACCAGTTCTTCCACGTGCGTCGTCTCATCGGTGGGCACCTCGAAAAGCAGTTCGTCGTGGACCTGCAGAACCATGCGAGTCTTCAGTTTTCGCTCGTTCAATTTGCGATCGATGGAGATCATTGCCAGCTTGATGAGGTCTGCGGCCGTACCTTGCAGAGGGGTATTGACTGCAGTGCGCTCGGCGAATCCGCGCGAATTTGGATTGCGACTTGAGATATCGGGAATCGGCCGTATCCGTCCGAACAGCGTGCGCACTGCACCGTCCCGTCGAGTCTCTTCAAGGGTCCTTTCGATGAACGCCTTGACTCCTTGATAGCGCGCGAAGTAGCGATCGATGTAGGCCTTGGCCTCAGCTTGCGGAATGCCCAACTGTGCAGCTAGCCCAAACGGCGAAATTCCATAGACGATTCCAAAGTTAACGGCCTTGGCGCGGTTACGGGTTTCCTTGTCCATCGTTTCTGCGGGAACGCCGAAAACTTCGCTCGCGGTGATTGTGTGGATGTCTTCGTTTTGCTGATAGGCGCGGACGAGAAGAGGGTCGCCGCTATAGTGGGCAAGAAGCCGCAATTCAATTTGCGAGTAATCCGCCGAGAGCAACTGCGTTCCTGCGGCGCAAACAAACGCGGCACGGATTTCACGACCTAATTCAGTTTTGATTGGGATGTTCTGCAAATTCGGATTGACGGATGAGAGTCGTCCCGTAGCGGTCGCGGCGGCTTGAAATGTCGTATGAACGCGCGATTCAGAGTCTGCCAGCAGCGGTAGCGAGTCGATGTAATTCGACTTTAGCTTGGAAAGGTGCCGAAATTCGAGAACCAGCCGCGGAACCTCGTTGATCTCAGCGAGCCCCTCCAGCACGTCCTGCGCCGTCGAAATCGTTTTGCCCTTGCCGTATTTGACCGGCACTGGCAATCCCATATCTTTGAAAAGCACTTCGCCGAGTTGCTTGGGCGAATTGACGTTGAACCGGCGTCCGGCGATGGAGTATATCCGCTCGCCAACACGCTCTAGTTCCTGCCCAAATCTCGCGGATAGACCGTCGAGAACGCCAACGTCGATGCGAACTCCGTTTTTCTCCATTCGATACAGCACTGGGGCGAGGGGCAGGTCGATGGTCTCGTAGATACTCGTGACATTGCTGTGTTTCGCCTCGACTCGAAGATCTGTCACCAGTGCATGCGTCGTAGCGGCTGCAGCGGGAAGCGACTTGGGCGCAGCCTGATTGTGACGCGCGGCAACATCGGCCAGAGTCTGTGTCGTATTGGTTGGATTGAGCGCGTACGACAGCAGCATGGAGTCATCCACTTTGCCGCGCAGATCGACATTAAGCCCGCAGAGTACGTGCATGGCCAGTTTGAGGTCGTGCACAAACTTCGGCACTTCCGAATCTTCAAACAGCGATTTCAATTCCGCGGTCAGCCGCAAGCAAAGTCCACGGCCCGGGTCGGTACTAACACCAATACTCGACTCAGTCTTCTTTTCAGCCTCTTCGACAATATCGAGAAGCGACATGGTTTGTGGAACAACGGGCTCCTCCGAATCTGATTCCGCTTCGGTAGGCTCGACAGCCGCAAGAGCAAAGGCAAAGCCGTTTTTGCGCGCAGCAGCATAGAACGCCGCTGCCTGTTCGTCGGAAGCCTGATCGATCAGCTCGACAACAGGAGCTGTCGTAGATGGCGCCAGTTCGCGAAGCATCGAGGTGAATTCGAGCTCGCTGAAAAGCGTTCGGCAAGCTTCAAGGTCTGGTTCCTGCGTTTCCATTGCCTTCAGGTCGAGCGGAAGCGGAACATGGCAATCAATGGTGACCAGCTCCTTTGAGAGCAATACCGCTTCGCGATTTTGCTCGAGCGATTCACGATAGCTCTTGCGTTTCACCTCGGCGGCGCGATCGAGGACAGCCTCGACGCTACCGAATTCCACGATCAGATCGACACTTCCCTTGTCACCAATACCCGGTGCTCCCGGAATGTTGTCGATGTTGTCACCGCGAAGAGCCATCACGTCGACGACCTTTTCTGGCGGCACTCCCAGAACCTCTGTCACCTTGGCGGCGTCAAGAATCAGATTGTCTTTCTGTGGATTAAGGACTCTTACGTGTGCCGTAACGAGCTGCATCATGTCTTTGTCGCCGGAGACGATGAAGACTTCATGACCCGCTTCGGCGGCTTCTCGAGCCAGGGTGCCGATGACATCGTCGGCCTCAAACCCTTGCACTTCAAGAATGGGAATGTGCAGCGCCTCCAGTGAACGCCGAATGTATGGGACCTGGCGGCGAAGATCCTCAGGCATCGACTCGCGCTTCGCCTTGTAGCCCTCGTAGCTGACGTCTTCGAAGCTCTGTGATTTGGAGTTCCATTTGCGCAGGGTGCCGATCGCCTGGGCGCGCTCGTCCCGAAAGACAGCTCCGCTGGGGTCAAAAACAGCAGCAAAATAACGCGGAGAGAAGTCCTGGCGCAGCTTCTTGATCATGTTGACAAAGACATAAGTAGCAGCAGTCGGCAGCCCGGACCGCGTAGACATAGGGCGGCTACGCTGCATGGCATGGTAGGCGCGGAAGATAAACGACATCGCGTCAAGAAGAAAAACGGGCGGCTTTTCCTGGTCAGGCACGGTAACGAGTTTATCAGCGAGGGTGGACAGGCGAGTTGTGGCTGGCCAAAGTCCGAAGAACGCCGAGTTACTCGTATCGGACATCTTCGTTGGCGGTTGCTGCGTCGCGTCACATCCTTGGGATACGGCAGCGTCGTGCATTTCTGCGTCCTCTTAAAGCTCGCAGCGATCCCCCGCTGCAGTCGAGAATGATGGAATGGGCCTGGTGCGCCACTGAACCTTGTCACCAGCCAAGATCATTGCGACTCGAATGTCGGCTGGTCTCATAATTCGGGAATCGCCATCAGAGGAGTTTCTTGAGCTTGAAACTACACAGCTTTTCGGTCCGCCAGATAGAACCTAAATATGCAAGTCGGCGATGTGACAATGGAGTGCTTTCTATCAAATGAACTATTTACGTCGTGATCGAAATGTGTCACCTTTATTTCGAATGAATAAAAAGGCTTTAGTTACCGGCTCCTGTGGTCTGATCGGATCCGAAGTCGCTTTCCATTTCTCGCTTGCTGGCTACGACGTAATTGGCGTCGACAATAATCAGCGCGCGATATTCTTCGGGCCGGAGGGAGACACATCATGGTCCCTCAAGCGACTTCGCGACAATATTCCAGGGTATCAACACCATAATCTCGACATACGTAACCGTGACGGGGTCCTGAGGCTTCTGCAGGACACCCGGCCCAATGTGATCCTGCACACAGCTGCACAGCCGTCGCATGACCGAGCAGCCCAAATTGTTTTCGATGACTTTGACACGAATGCCGGCGGCACACTGAATCTCCTTGAAGCCACTCGGCAGCATGCACCTGAGTGTGTTTT
Source organism: Telmatobacter sp. DSM 110680 (assembly GCF_039994875.1). Lineage (GTDB taxonomy): Bacteria > Acidobacteriota > Terriglobia > Terriglobales > Acidobacteriaceae > Telmatobacter. The sequence continues at coordinate 4,968,937 of NZ_CP121196.1, forward strand.
CATTCATATGTCCACCAACAAGGTATATGGCGACGGACCCAATAAACTCAATCTAGTGGAGAAGGAAACACGCTGGGACTTCGCGGATCCAGAGTTTCGAGACGGCATTCCAGAAACATTTTCTATCGACCAATCCCTGCATTCGGTATTCGGAGCTTCGAAGGTGGCTGCCGATGTGATGGTGCAAGAATATGGGCGATATTTTGGCATGCCTTCCTGCGTGCTTAGAGGCGGTTGCCTCACCGGCCCGAATCATTCTGGGGTGGAATTGCACGGATTTCTGAGTTACCTGATTCGCTGCAACCTGGTTGGCAAGGAATACAAAGTGTTTGGCTATAAAGGCAAGCAGGTACGCGATAATCTTCACTCAGAAGACGTCGCCCGATTCATGCTGGCTTTCGCGCAGAATCCTCGTTGCGGAGAGGTCTATAACCTGGGCGGCGGCCTTGAGAACTCATGCTCGATCCTTGAAGCCTTTGCCTTAGCAGAACGATTCACCGGTCGCAAGCAAGTTTGGACTTACGTTGAAGGTAATCGTATCGGTGACCACGTTTGTTACTACAGCGATCTCAGAAAAATGAAAGCACATTATCCGGGTTGGGGGATCACCAAAAATCTGGATGAAACTTTCGCGGAGATCGCCAAGGCCTGGTCATCGCGACTGGTGAACGCGTGAACGCATGAAGGTGTTGATCTCAGGAGTATGCGGTTTTGCCGGGAGTCATCTGGCGCGCTTTCTGCTAGAGTCGCACGAAGGTCTCTCCATCGTCGGAATTGACAATTTATCGCGCTTCGGAAGTGAGACAAATCGACTCGCACTAAAGCAAGCGGGTGTCGAACTTTTTCATGGCGATGTTCGCGTCGCGAGCGATCTGGAAGCCCTGCCGCGAGCCGATTGGGTAATTGATGCAGCAGCACAACCAAGCGTTCTGGCTGGCCGCGATGGAAAAACGAGTACCCGCCAATTACTGGAACACAATCTGCTCGGCACGGTAAATCTACTTGAATATTGCCGCAGCTCGAACGCAGGCTTCGTCCTTCTCAGCACCAGCCGGGTTTACTCCATTCGAGCCTTGACACAGTTGCCCTTGCGGGTCGAGTCTCATGCTTTCACACTCGAAGCCTCGGGAGTGTTGCCCGACGGAGTTTCGTCGACCGGAGTAAGTGAGCGATTCAGCGAAGAGGCGCCTATCTCCATCTATGGGGCGACCAAGCTTGCTTCGGAACGTTTAGCGCAAGAATTCGCCTGGGCCTTCCAGTTCCCTGTTTGGATCAACCGCTGTGGAGTACTCGCCGGCGCGGGGCAGTTTGGAACTGCCGAGCAAGGAATTTTTTCCTATTGGCTCCATGCTCACGCGGCCAGAAGGACGCTAAAGTACCTTGGTTTTGGGGGCCAGGGATTCCAGGTTCGAGACGCTTTGCATCCGCGCGACCTCGCGAGGCTGGTCGATTTGCAGTTGCACAGTCCAGGCACGGGTCAGCTCCTGAATGTCTCGGGAGGGCTCGTTAATTCGATGTCTCTGGCACAGTTAACAGCATGGTGTGATGAACGGTTTGGTACACATAAACCGATCCCGGACGGTAGTGAGCGTCCATACGACGTGCCATGGTTGATTCTCGATTCAACTCGAGTTCGAGCCTCGACGGCCTGGGAGCCCAAGATAAAGCTGGCTGAGATTCTAGATGAGATCGCAGATCATGCTACCGCTAATCCGGAGTGGCTCACGCGGTGCGGCCTATGACTGCCCCTGACTCGGCGGAAGTTCCATTGACTCTGCTCTCGGTTGTGATCCCCGCCCGCGATGAAGAAGGCTGTATCGCATCGACGATTGAACATCTACATGTAGAGTTGCGCCTTCATCGGATTCCGCACGAAATCATTGTTGTTGACGATGGAAGCACCGACCGGACCGCCCAGATTGTGACCGAACTGGCGGCGCGCATTCCCGAAGCGCGGCTCGTTCAAAATGGGCCTTCTCACGGATTCGGACGAGCAATCAATTGCGGCCTGCAAAGCATGCGCGGCGATGCGGTGGTCATCATGATGGCGGATGAATCCGATGATTGCCGCGACGTTGTGCGCTATTGGAACGCTCTCAACGAAGGCTGGGATGCTGTCTTCGGCTCGCGATTCATGAAGGGCGGCGGGGTGATTGATTACCCATGGCTCAAGCTTCGCATTAATCGTATGGCGAATCTTTTCATCCGATTGCTCTTCGGCATCTCGTTGAACGACACGACCAATGCATTCAAAGGCTATCGCCGCAGGGTGATTGAGGGTTGCCAGCCCCTGCTATCTGCACATTTCAATATGACGGTGGAGATCCCGCTCAAGGCGATCGTTCGCGGCTATTCCTGGACCACGATGCCAATCACATGGCGCAATCGACGAACGGGTGAGGCGAAACTGAAGATTCAAGAGATGGGCAGCCGATACCTGTTCATATGCCTTTATCTATGGCTCGAGAAGTATCTGAGCCGAGGGGACTACACGAAACAACCAAGTGCGTGAATGAATCTCAAAGTTTGCCTTCATTGATACGCATTGCCTAAATCTTAGCGTTGTTGATGGTGTCTCAGTTTCGTTTCGGATTTCATTTCGGGTACACATAATTGCGATACAAGGCCGACTCATTACGGAAATGGCTGTTGCCAGAACATCTGCTATGGTGCCTTGTTCTTGTCCTGTTCTTTAATGCATTCGGGATGTTTACTCCGACGATGCCCGTTGGGGGGCGTAGTCCCTTGGAATCGCTGACTCCTTCCTGGGAATATGGCCTCAATGAAGCGGTCGCCCAAAGGCTTGTATTCGGAAAAGATTTAGTATTTACTTTCGGGCCATACGCATCGGTATATACCCATCTTTACCATCCGAATTGCGTATGGATTATGACCTTGGGAATCACCCTCGTTGATAGCCTCTTCTTGCTCTGCTTTGGATGGCTCGTAAAAAATGCTCGCTGGCAATGGCCTTGGATCTTAGCTTGCGGGCTAGCAATACCAGTGACAAGTCCAGACGCGTTTCTCTTCTCCTTACCCTTGCTCGTGGGTCTCATCATCTTCAAGTTGGGTCTTTCATCCAAGGGATGGGCCTTTGAAGACAAGTCCATCGTGGCACTGATCTCGCTTGCTTTCGCGTGCCTTGGATTGCTGCCATTGATCAAAGGCTCGCTCCTCCTCTTAACAGTGGGGATTTGTATAGCCTGTTTCGCATTCCTTTCCGGTCAGCGAAGGTGGACAACAGGGCTGATATGCCTGATCGCGCCAGCAATCTCAATGGCATTTTTCTGGGTTGCTTCGGGGCAGCCATTAATCGCCCTACCGGGATACCTCTCGAGCATGACCCTCATCATATCCGGCTATACGGAGGCTATGGCCGTCGCTGGCTCTCAGCAGATTTTGCTTCTTTTCATGGTCGGTGCTGGCGTGATGATGCTTAGTATCGCTATACAAAAGGGCATTTCGATTAGTCAGAAAGGGTTCCTCGTTTTTATCTTCGCTCTCTTCTTGTTTGTCGGATTCAAGGCTGGATTTGTCCGTCAAGACCTCCATTTTTCGGAGGCGATGAATTGCCTGGCGCTTGGCAGTCTGTTCTTGGCGACATTTCACTCGGATGTCAAATTTTCATTCGGTTCCAAGAGGCTGCTGGCAATAACTCTTTGCGCAACCTTCTTAGCTTTTCTCCCCTTGTTGTTGTCTGGTGCTGCAATTGAAGAATCACTGGTCAATCAGACATCGGCCGGCGGCCAATCGACAGTGGGGCTCAAAGGCCTGATCAATAATGGCCCGAAATTGATTCACCTCGTCTCATTGCAAGAGTCCTGGCGATTGCATCCATGGGATTTTAGGGTGTGGGCTTGGCGGGAGGAATTCGAGCAAGCGAATCGAGAGATCAATAAAACGTCGGGATTGAACTTTGCAATCCGGGGAACAGCAGATATTTATTCATATGAACAATCGAGCTTGTTGGCTAGAGGTCTCCCGTGGGATCCAAGGCCGGTTCTCCAGAGCTACAGCGCCTATACTCCTGAACTTATTCGACGCGACGAACAGCACCTGCGGGACGGTGAAGCTCCGGATAATCTGATATTCCGACTGGAGACGATTGATAATCGCCTGCCCTCTTTGGACGACGGCCAGAGTTGGCCGGCTATGCTGGACAACTATTCAGTGTCCGATTCTGCTAATGAGTGGGTTCTCCTCGCGAAGAGGCCAGGAGCAATCAGGCGGGAGAGCAAATACACTGCTCTCGGAACGGTCTCGGCTGAGCTTGAGGATGATGTGGCCGTACCCGCCGCCACTGGTCCGATCTTTGTGGAAATCAGCCAAAGACTAAGTACTGTCGGGAAAGTTATCTCGCTGGTCTACAAGGTACCGTCGCTGAGTTTGAAAGTAACCATGCGCAATGGAGAAGCATCGGTATACCGAGTTAGTGCAAACACGATGGAAACTGGATTCCTTCTCTCGCCGCTTGTAATCAGCAATGCTGACTTCGTGAGGCTCTTTGATTCCAATGCAGCGACGCGCGGAGATGATGCAGTCAAGAGCATTGCTCTCGAGGTCCCCGGGGAGCGATCAGTCTGCTGGAACAAGAAGTACACGGTCACTTTTAAGCAATATGAGTATTGATCTATTTATTCGAGTCGGTTCGTTCCGCGAGAAGTGAAAGTTCAAACTAAAGTGCCGGACCTTGGACGAGCAAGATCTTTGTGGCTCACTCAATCGGAGTCAAAACTCTTGCGATTGGTTAGTGGTTAATTCGTGAGTTTATCTAGCCGACCGGAACCAAAGGCTGCGACAGCTGCAAGCAGCGCGCCGGCAAAGACATCGGAGATGTAATGCTCGCCGGTAGTCACGGTAGAGAAGATGATGAGTCCGGACAAGATTGAAGCCGGGATTCGCAGAGAAGGGAACACCCACAGCGCTTGCGCGCAGAGGATGGCCCAGAAAACATGGAATGACGGAAAGCAGACTATACCGGTCGGAAGGTGATACTCGCACGGGCCAGGATGGCGCAGAAGAAATAGAGTGGCTTGGGAGGCAATTTGGTCCGGCCTTGCGGCGACGTGATACCCATACCATGGCCCCACCGCCGGAATTAGCGCAAAGCAAGGAAGGCCGACAGCGAATCCAATCACGTTTGCTAGCAGGAACTGTTTCGCTGCTTGTGCTTTGCCGGCGAGCGCCGTCACCAGAATCGCCGCACGCATGTAAGGGAAGAGTAGAAAGTAACTACCACTCGCAAGGATGCCCAGCGGGTTGCGTAACGACCACGCCACGATTACCGGGATTCGAACGCCAGCATACTGATCCAAGCGAACAAGAAGGGCGTCCCTGAGTTCAAAGCCAAGGCCAAGTCGGGCCGCAATTGCTACGGGAAAATTAAGTGTGTAAGTAAAGAAAATCGCCCAAAAGATGACGGCAATAAGATCCTTCCAATACAGTTTCCCCTTCTCCTCCAAATACAAAGTAGCGGATAGTACTGCGACTCCCACACAGACAAGAGCAAAGAACATCGTGCCGACATTGGGCACATGAATCTGTGTCGCCTTACACCCGACAAAGGACACAACCAAAATTGCCGTGCCTGCATAAGCCATCTTGATATTGAAGCTGGGATGGCGAAGGGCATGTCTCCAGGATACGAAAATAGGGCTTGAGCTTAATTCGCGAAACCAAGTTCGATGGAGTTCCCCCGGAGCCGACTTGCGCTGAACTTCGGTTTCTGCCATCCCCAGTCTCCACGATGTTTAAGGTTAGTGCCACTCAATAAAAACTCTTACGATTGGATCTCTTTCTGCAATTATTCGACCAAGGGTCGTAACCAGCAATTCTGGCGTTTCGCTGGGAAAATGGCCTACTTGCGGGTAACGCCGGCCACTTCACCCATTATTGATTTTAGCTCCGACCAGCGTGACTGGGTGAGAAGTCGGTGGATCAAAGCTAGTGGCCCCGGAAATTGTGGGGCGCGGGGATCATGTCAATCAAGTTGATAGCTCGTTATCTTGCACTTCGGTAATTTGCGGCTCTCAACGACAGCCAAGCCGATAGATTTCAGGTCTCGAAGAATACCGGCGTCGCGTCGCATCTTCATTGCGGGGCCAGAATTGCGTTGCTTAGGCTAGTTCAGTTTGCGCAGGATTAGGACGTCCGGCAATGCTGGTCAAGCGATGGCCTAGGCGAGTAGCTGGCCGCTCGATGACATAGTAGCTCGCAAGCGCGAAACAGAACATGAGGCACATCATCACGATTTCGGAGAGAACTGAGCCACTGATCAGAAAAAAGAACAGGTTCCAGACGTAAAGGCTATAGGAGATGGTCCCTAGCCACGCAAGTGGACGAAACGAGAGGGGACGGGCCATGAGCGAATTCGGATGAACTACCGAAGCAACGATCAGTACAGCGATTGCGACGGACTCAGTCAGAGGAGGCAAGTACGGGAATCGGGTAACACAGAAAAGAACGATCGCACCCGCCGGCAAGGCCAAAACCTTCGACCATCGGCAGGCCAAAGGGCGAAAGCTAGGTTCATTGAGCAGCAGTGACACCAAACATCCAATTAACAATGCATCTGCGCGCACTTCGGTACGAAATGAAAGATAGAGATGGTTGTAGAAGTCCCAGTTCAATAACCGGTACCCGGAGCAAAGGAGTGCGCCTGCTAATGCGAACCATCTGGCTCGTCGGCCGCCTGCCAATAGCAACAGGCATGGCCAAACAAGATAGAACTGTTCTTCAATGGAAAGCGACCAGAAGGAGGCAGTAAGTCCCTGCCCCAAATGTCCAAGAAAGTTGCGGAAAATAAACAGGCAGGAGACCACTTCCGTCGAAGTGAGAGTCTGTATCCCGATAGCCTTTCCAAACAACCAAATCACGATCAAATAGACCCAAACCACCGGCAGCAGTCGAAAAAAACGGCGTAGATAAAACCGCTTAAGATCAATCGGCCCTTCCAGTAGTTTGGTGGTAATCAAAAAGCCGCTCAACACGAAGAAGATGGTGACACCGTGTTGTCCGGTATTTGTCCACGGCCCCGGAATCGATCGGTGCATCGTTCCCTGAATGTGCTCGAGCAAGACCAGCGTGATCGCAACGCCGCGCCAGCCGTCCAACGAAGGGATCCGATTCATCGCGCTAGCTCACGTTTCCGGGCATAAAACTCCTCATTCGGAGAACTTCGGCTCGAAAATCCTCATCGGCTTTGCCCGACCAGCCGAGTCGAGGTAGATGTTCACGATGAGTTTGGGCAGCCTTCAACGGGCAGGCCCCAGGACGCAGTCATCGCCTCCTGCGACCCATCGCAAATGGTGCGCGCGGAATATAAACGACGTGGGTCGAGAAGAGAGGAATGACGTTTTTCTGGATGGCACGGTAACGAGTTTATCAGGGGGGCGCATGCCGTAAACAGAATCAGGCCGAGGTCCGGCTAGATTGGAGTTGCTCATACTGAATGATCTGGGTGCGGGTCTCAGCGGCCATGTCGGCGCCAGATTGCCATTGGCGATACCACTGCATCGTCCATTCCACTTGCGAATCGTGTCCATGGGCTGCGAGAAACCGTCATGGAAATAAGCGTGTACCTCGCCTTTAGAGGTGAGCTTCTGGGTCGGGCCGCCCTCAAACGCCGTGCTTTCGTCTGGGATCTCGCTGATGACCGAGGGTGAAAGAACAAGAAGGCGCTGTTAATATTGCCACCTTCGATCGCCAGCGGAGTTGGCTTTTTCTCTCTCGTGCTCAGCATTTCGATCCCGGGTACGGGGAGACAGACTATTTTATCTACCGCGTGCCACCAATGCTACTATCTGAGGCGGCGACTATGACTCACGAATTGCTCATCCGAGCCAAGCAAAGGCTTCTCCAGATGCACTATGAAAGCGGCGTCGGCCACATTGGGGGTAACCTGTCCTGCCTCGACATGTTGATGACGCTCTACCACGAGGTTCTGGATGATAACGATGAGTTTGTTTTGTCGAAAGGCCATGCAGCCGGCGCCATGTACGTCACGTTGTGGTCATTAGGAGTCCTAACCGACGACGATCTCCGATCGTTTCACAAGGACGGAACGCGTCTGAGCGGACATCCCCCGTTGCAAGGAATTCCAGAGATTCCATTTGCCACTGGCAGTCTGGGCCATGGACTCAGTCTGTCTTGCGGCTTGGCGCTCGGCAGGAAACTGAAGCAGGAACCGGGCCGCGTCTTCTGCCTCATGTCGGATGGCGAATGGAACGAAGGATCGAATTGGGAGGCACTCATTTTTCTCAAGCATCATCACCTCGACAATCTCACCTTGATCGTTGACCTTAATGGTCTGCAAGGCATGGGACCTACTCGCGACATCGCCGACCTCTCGCCGCTGGCTAACAAGTTTCGAGCCTTCGGTTTATCTACGGTGGAGGTTAACGGCCACGATTGTGAATCCTTAGTTACTGTTCTGCAGCAACGGGAATCCGAGCCCATCGCCGTCGTGGCGAATACCACCAAAGGAATGGGAGTATCGTTTATGGAGAATCGATTCGAATGGCATTACTTGCCTATCCGTGAGGAACAGTACCGGCAAGCGATCCTGGAACTGAGCAAAGAATGCGCCAAGAATTCCGTCGAACCCTCCTAGAGTTCTCGGCTTGCCCTGAATTCGTATTCTTAACTGGCGATCTGGGTTTTATGGCGCTCGAACCACTACGCGAGGCCATGGAACAGCGGTTTATCAATGCGGGCGTTGCAGAGCAAAACATGGTGGGGGTAGCGGCAGGCTTGGCAAAAAGCGGACTCCGACCATGGGCTTACAGCATTGCTCCATTTCTGTATGCCCGCCCCTTCGAACAGATTCGAAATGATGTGTGTCTGCACAATCTTCCGGTCGTGTTGGTTGGTAATGGCGGCGGATATGGATATGGCGTCATGGGCACTACGCATCACGCACTGGAAGATTATGGTACGCTCCTGACACTGCCCAACATGCGTGCATACATACCAGCATTCGATTCTGACTTGCGCTGCATGATCCAACATCTCATGACGGTGAAGCACCCGGCTTATCTTCGGCTGGGTGTTTCCGAACAGCCTTCTTGGTTAGTACCGGACCCTTACGCTGCGTGGCGGCGAATCCTGCCGGGCGAGGGTCCTACAGTTGCGTTTGTCGGACCTCTAGTGGGTTCCGCTCTGGACGCAATACGTGTGTCTGGGGTAAACGCGGACTGCTGGCTTGTGAGTGAATTGCCGATTCATCGGCCGCCGCCCGAGTTTCTATCGAGTGTCAGGGATTCTGGATACCTCTTAGTCGTGGAGGAGCACGTGTCCGTAGGTAGTTTTGGGCAAATGTTGGCATGCGAACTGCTTGCAGCGGGTGTGTGTCCGACCCGCTTTGTGCATCGGGCGGCGTTAGGCTACGTCACCGGCCTATATGGCTCGCAGGGATTTCATCGTAAAGAATGTGGACTCGACTCCGCCAGTATAGTGTCAGAGCTGAACCAAGCTGCGCACTCATGAGAGATTCGTTATCCCTTCAGGAGAAAATAGAACGCCTCCAAGGGCCGATACTGGTCCTGGGTGGCAGCGGCTTCGTGGGCGCCAACGTGCTGCGCACGCTTTGCAAACACCGAGATGACGCTTACGGAACCGCCTCACGTTTGCCTGCTTGGCGCCTAGAGGGTTTGCCTGCACAACACGTAAAGGTGACTGACCTGCTGATTGATTCCAATCTGGATCAGTTGCTGGGAGCCGTTCAACCTCGCACAATTATCGATTGTGTGGCCTACGGCGGGTATTCGTTTGAGACCGATAGCCAGCTTATCTACCAGACAAATTTCAATCTTGTGTCCCGGCTGCTAGCCCGACTGGCAGACCGAAGAATCGCGGCGTATGTGCACGCTGGCAGTTCTTCGGAGTATGGATTCAACGCTTCCGGCCCAAGCGAAGACTCAGTGCTCTCGCCCAACAGCCATTACGCGGTTTCAAAGGCGGCGGCCTCGCAGCTGATTTACTTCTACGGGAAGAGAATCGGGCTACCTTGTGTGAACCTGCGCTTGTATTCCGTTTACGGCCCGCTAGAGGATGCTTCGCGTCTCATTCCAAACCTAGTGCAGTGTGGCATCGATGGGCGGTACCCCGACTTCGTGAACCCGGCCATCTCGCGGGATTTCATTTTTACCGACGACGCGGTTGAAGCCTTTGTCGACGTCGCTCTGAATCTGACTGAAGCTGACTACGGCGAGTCGTTCAACATCGGAACCGGCCAGAAGACGACCATTGGCGAGTGCGCCGAACTGGCGAAACAATTGTTCTCCATTTCCGCCGAGCCGGTGTTCACGATGCCCAACCGACAATGGGACTTGCCCGATTGGTACGCGAATACTGAAAAAGTGCGCACAAGGATTGGCTGGCAATCTCGGACTGCCTTTCAGGATGGCCTGATGATGACAGCGGAGTGGTTCCGATCTCTGCCTGACCGCGCCATCTATTTTCAATCGTCCAAGCGTTTCGGCCTCGACACCAAGCACAGTGTCTCTGCAATCATTGCTTGCTACCGCGACAACCGCGCCATCCCGGTCATGTATGAGCGCCTGAAGGCGACCTTCACCAAGCTGAACGTCGATCACGAGATCATTTTTGTGAACGACGGCAGCCCTGATGACTCGGAGGAGGTTATCCGGCAGATTTCACAAAACGACCGCCGCGTTCGCGGCATTTCGCATTCACGGAATTTCGGATCGCAGGCCGCATTCCGCAGTGGTATGGAAATCGCAACCAAGAATTGCTGCGTGCTGCTGGATGGAGATTTACAGGACCCTCCCGAGCTGATTGAAGCGATGGTGGCCAAATGGCGCGAAGGGTACGACGTGGTATATGGGCGCCGGGTTAAGAGGGAAGGGCCGGTCCTGATGCGGTTTGCGTATAAGGCCTTCTACCGGCTATTCGACTACTTCTCCTATGTAAGGATTCCACACGATGCGGGCGATTTTTCATTGATGGACAAGCGCGTGACGCAGGCTGTGCTGACTTTTCCGGAACGGGACCTGTTTCTGCGTGGCGTGCGGGCCTATGCGGGTTTCAAACAAACAGGGATCGACTACCTTCGTCCGGAGCGAATGTTCGGCGTGACAACGAACAGCCTGTTCAAGAACATTGGCTGGGCCAAGAAAGGCATCCTCTCATTCAGTTATGTGCCGCTAACCATGTTGAGTGTGTCTGGTCTCATTCTTCTGGGCCTGACGGGTCTGGCAATGTTTCTGCAAATCGTATCGCGGCTGGTGTTTCCACAATCAGCGCCTCATGGCGTGACCACCCTGATTATCTGCATCCTTTTCTTCGGTTCCTTGAATCTGTTTGCCGTCAGCCTTGTTGGGGAGTATTTAGCAAAAATCTTCGAAGAGGTAAAGCGCCGGCCGCACTTCATCCGGCGGAGCATTATTGCGCAAGGCGAGGTTCGATTCGCTGCGACGGATCACCCCCCCACGGCCGAACTGTAACGGGGACAATCAGGATTTCGTGCACTTGGAAATGAACAGGTCAAGTGGAACTCTAACCAGATTGTGGCTAAACGGGATGGTTATCAGATCGTGACGGACGTGAAATTCTGTCTTGTCAAAGGAGCGCTCAAGGAGGTTGCGATAACTCTGCTCCTGACGCACGAATTTTCCCCGATCATTGTCTAAAAGCCACTTCCCGATGGCGTTCTGGTCAGGGACATAAACCCCATCGAACGTGAATAAAAACCCACCCGGCCGCAATGCACTGCGAATTGCCGACGCCGTCTCCGTAAACGACTTGTCGTCGAGGTGGTGTAATACCCCATTCATCATTACGCCATCCGCTGGTCCGAATTCCTTTGCGGCAGCCGCATCGAAAACCCGGCAATGAAATGTTCCTAAGTGTCCAAAATGACGATTTGCGAAGCGAATGTATCTCTCATCCGTGTCGAAACCATCGTAAAACACTCCTCGCGGCAACTTCGGAAGGATATGGCCGGGGCCGCACCCTATATCAATCAGGCGCTGGCCGGGCCGGAGCTCGAGGTATTGTTTGATCGCCTTGACGCGCGCAGAGAAGAATCCACCACAAAACTGAAACAGATGGTAGATCGATGGGGCGTTCAGTATGTCCTTCATGACTCCGCGTTGCGGCACGTGCCGCGACTCCACTTGAAGTAGGCTATCATGCGGAATTTATTGCTTCGATCGGCTCTACAGCACGAACTCGAAACTGACAGAGTGAGAACAGCTCGCGAGGAGCGACTCAGAACCTTAACGGCTTTGAACTCTGAATTTCTGCTGCTAACCTGAGAGGGCCGCCCAAGTGAACTCCGAGGCGCGCCCCGGGGTGCAAATTGCCACGACAGGTAGAACCGCCAGTCTCGACCGTATGCGGGACGGCCAAGCCGATATCAACGGTTGCTGTGCTTTCCTGCGCGTGGCCCGCGTTGCTCCTCGCTACTGTCTGTCTCGTCCCTTATTTGAACAAGGCTTTCGTAGTAGACGATCCCTATTTCCTAACCTTGGCGCGACAAATCGTGAAGCACCCCGCCCATCCCATGGATTTCGAAATCTGCTGGAACAACATGCTTGGATGCACGAACATGAATCAATACGCGTCCGGGAATGTCCTGATGGGACAAGTGGCGCAAGGTTATCTACTGGTGCCGACTGTTCTGGGAGGCGCTCACGAATGGATCGCCCACCTGACACAACTGGTGATCGCATGGATAGCAGTAGTGGCAATGACTTCACTGACCTTTCGGTTCGGATGGGACCGGTGGCACGCGACCGTCGGCGCACTGCTCCTGGTGGCCATCCCCCCCTTTCTCCCCATGGCCAGCACTGCAATGCCCGATATTCTTGCGACCGCGCTCACTTTGGTGGCGATGGAACGGCTTGCAGCGTGGAGGGCAGAGCAGAAGTGGGGCCAGGGCGCGGCAGCCTCTATTGCGCTGGGGCTCGCTGCTCTTGCGCGTCCACACCTCATTCTTCTTTTAGGCCTTGGGGCGTTCTTTCTACTGGATGGCGTCAAGCCCAGAGAGGTTCTGGTGCAGTTCCGGCGGAAGTTCTGGCTCTGGACTCCGATCGTCGCAGGCTGTGGACTATTGTTGGCAGTCATTTTGGCAGTTCGTGAGGACATTCGGGCCATTAGCGCTCCTCCCGTAGCCTCTGGGGCTCGATACATTCGGGACAATCTTTTCACCTATCTGCTGTACTTTGCGTTTCCTCTGCCGCTCGCCGCATGCTGGGTAGCGAATCGGTTGAACGCGAGGCGGTGGCTTTTCGTTTCTATCCTGTTTGCGGTAGCGGTGATCCCGAAGCTGTTGGGCTTGCGATGGGATCTTTCCTTGATGCTGTTCCTGGCCGTCGTTAGCTTCGGCGCTTTGGCCGATCTATTCTTCGAAGCGGCAAAGGGATGCGACCTTACTGGTCTCTTTCTCATGCTCTGGATACTGATTCCACTCCCGGTCGTCTACTATGTTCATCTTCCGATAAAGTACGTTCTTCCCTGCATGCCCGCCGTCATTCTGCTCTGCTTCCGATTGCTGGATGATGTTTCGAAACGTTTTGCTCGATTCGCAGTTGTCATAGTTATCGTTGCCTGCACAAGCTATTCCTTTTTGATCCTTCGTTCGGATGCAGAATATGCCAATTTTGGTCGCGAGGCGCTGAATGAGTTAATTACGCCACATGTTGCAGCAGGCGAGAGTGTGTGGTATCCAGAGCAGTGCTGCAGCTATTGGTATGCAGCCTTGGATGGGGCAAGACTTACTTACCCGGGTGGCCCCCAGCCAATGCCTGGAGATCTGTTGGTTATGGACCGATTAATATTGGAAGACGATCCGCGGCTAGAGCGCTTCCCGCATCGAACATTAGTTGGAACGACATTTCACACGTATCGATTCGGAAGGACCGTGGGACTCCGATTGGGAGGCCTCTACACTGGTTTTTGGCTGTGGGGATTTGGTGACGCCGAAAATGACCGATTTGAACTTTGGAGAATAGATTGAGCCAACCGCTGTGCCCGTCGCTAGACGCACGATGGCGAGGTGTGGGGCTTTGGCAGAGGTAGAAGTCCCGCCTGATTCAGCCGCCAGCGGAGACATCGTGTGCCGCGCGTAGATCCAGAGATAGAAGATTGCCATCCCATTAGAAACCAGAGAACCAGCAGCGCAGGATGGTCAACAATTCGCATTAACCGCATTTCTCCCGTTCAGCGCCCAATGTCCGCTGCTAATAGGATACTTTTCACGGCAGTTCAGTGTTTGATTAGAACCATCGGCCAATTGAAAGGAGTAGGAATCAGAACCTGACTTCCTGAAGGTGCCGAGGCTAGTTGAGCAGCATAGATGTTGAACTTCATATCGGGCAACGGGCGGTATCTAAAGTCGCGCATGAATCCGATCATCATGAGGCATATCAATGCGCCGCATGCTATCCGTAGAGTCTGGCGCCGACTGCTATACCCATAGAGAATGCACCATGCGAATGCCAGGCAAGGGAAAAGCCAATATCGGAGTCCATAAGCCACAGCCAGCATATGCCATTCCGTCACGCCTGGTGGTGGCATTTCGTTCGTGAGAAACACTGAGACCGTGAATAGAGTAATGGACCAAATCAGGAATGACCTCATCTCAGTTGTTGACACAATAAAACTGCCAACCAGAATGCTGAGGCCCAGCAGGGAAAACATCGTCAATACTGATACAGGCAAGATGACCCCGAAGCTGTTGTGGCCGATTGTTGAACCCATGAATACCTGTCCAGTCAGTATCCGAAAGAAGGCCCCGAATCCTATCCCCAGTGGCGGGTGCTCTCGAGAGTTTCCAGCAATTAAGAGCGTTGCCGCCTGGATCAGGCATCCGGAAAACAGAATGATGAGAAGTATTTTCGGAACCCTGCGGGAACGGAATTGATATAAAGCAATGGGAAACAAAAAGATGCAAAAAGGGCCCGTGAGACCACAAAGCGAAATAATTAAGATGTCGAATATGTGCTGCGATTTAGAGTGCGCAGGTCGAGCGGTCAGGACGAGGAAGGCGACGATCGCTAGAAACCATTGCGACTCGGTAATGGTTGACATCATGTCTTGTGTATTCGGCAGGAGTAAATACGTCGCAGCCATCGAGAAGCGAAAGCTCAAGCTGCCCCAGCGCGAAGACCGAGATGAAAGTAACACGCTCACTGGAGCCGCCTGAATACAGATGGCAAAAAGATTCTGGATCAGCGGCGCAAGCGAAAACGGGAACAGGATCGCTAAAGCGGCCCCCAGCCGCGGAATGGTCTCGAAATAACCCTGATGGGTAATGAACAATGCGCGCCACCACCCGTGGTTATATGCATCTGCATACCAGATTTGCCCGTCTTCATAGAGAAACTGAGCATGAAGAATCGCATCAGGTCGACGCAGAACGATAACTAAACAGGTACATAGAAATGCAGAGACTTGCCAATAACTGGTAAGGCCCTGAGGCGGCCGCTCTCTAAGCGCTGCAATTTGGGTGTCCTGATCGGCCTTCACGGGGCTATTTTAAACGAAAGAAAAAGAAGCATCTATTGCATTTTCAAGTAATTCGATCGAGGTCACATCATAGGATGCAGTCTGAACGATGGTTGGCGTTGATCGAGCCTGACGTTGGTGGTACACGGGACCGTCCGCGCCCTCCGCAGTGGCCATCAGAACACTTGGAAAGCATGGATGATAGTTCTATCCGTGGCGACGATCTGCAGGACAATGATGGCCGCGGTAATGGCGACGCTGCTCCATCGAGCGGAGGGCCGACGATGCGGGGATAGCTCGACCGCAGCCATACCTGCCAAGATAAGGATGGGGATGAAGTATCGTCCCTGCAGTCCGGTAATCTCATTTTGTCCGACGTGCGCGCTCATGAGATACATGGCTGTCATAGCCAAGACAACACTAGCGAAGGCGAGTGCGAGATACCAGAGCGCGCGTAAGACGGATCGTTTCGCACCCTCTCGGGGACCGAGGCTCCAGATAACGACAAAGTTGACCAACGGCAGGAAATAGGCAAGGACAGGCCGGAGCAGCACAGAAAGCCATCCAAACATACCTACAGTCGAGAAGTAATAGAACAGCGCATTGATTCCCCAATCTCCAATTGTATGAATGAGTACGCGCATGAAAAACGCCGGATTGTGCAGAATGAAGGACATTTGGAGGGACGGGTGCCCTCCTCCAAGGGGCGACGTCATCGCGGGTTTTACGAAGAGCAGCCAACCAGCGGCGGCTCCCATTGCGACCGCAACCAAGATTACATGTGAACGAATAACACTGGCTGCTCTACCCCGCACAATTAGTCCTGGGACAACACCAGCCAGGAGCATGGGAGCGTAGACGGGTTTCACCGAGCACAGCACCGCGCCGAGCGCGGCAGCCATCACCAGTTCCCATGTCTTCCAGCTTCCGCTCGTGTTGGCCGCAAGCGAGAGTGCAAAGAACAGCAGCGCGCACGCAATCACGGCCGCATCAGGAGAAAGCGAAGCGTACAGAAAGAGGGACATCGGCAACAATCCGATTAAGATGACGAGTTCCCCCGCTATAGGTATCAGATAGACGGCAAAGCCTATCATTGCGAGAGCCGTCAGACAATTAAACAAACGTCCCAGAAAAACGAGATAGAGCGGCCCCAAACCGAATAAGCGTCCCACGGATATGCCGACTACCTGCGGGAGGTAAGGCAGAGGGGAATAAAATGCCGATCCGGGAAACGCGATGAATCGTCTCGTCGATTTTTCCAGGGGGATGGATGCCAGTTTCAACGTTTTTGCTAATGGCGCAGGTGTGACGGAATAAAAGACTCCATCTCGCGTATACACGACCGATTTGACCAGTTCTGGAAGTGAAACTGGCAGTGTGCCGCCTGAGACACCATTCTGGACCTCTGCACGAAATCGAAAATCGCTAAGCTGATATGCCCGGTAGAAATGCTGGACCTCGTCCGGCACCTGAAATGGCGGGGTAAGAACCACCAATGGGATCGAGCCTATTGCGCCCAGGATGATCATCAGGGACACGCGCATGAGCCTCACATTGTCGAGAGATCTTGATATTCGCTGCCATCTTGTGACCCGATCATCAATGTATTTTTGCATGTCCCGTGAACTCCAATTTCCAAGCCTGTTACCGGAGTCTAGTTTGGCGGACTTTTGGGGATGCCATTTCCCTACACTGGCGTGTATTTATGTATTTAGGTTAACTGAGCGAGACCGTCTACTTATGTTTTTGTCTTGCCTGTGTGCCCGCGCTGGCATGATGAATAACGGGGCGGGATGACGCCGGAGTCTAGCATTTCAGAAGTAGGCCGCTTTCGATAATCCCGGCAGGAGCGCTGCAATGAGTGTGGACGGTGGAATACTGGCAGGGACAGGTATAGAAAGAGTGGTTGCGGAAAGCACTGAATACCCGATTGAGTTGTCAGTGGTTATTCCCTGTCTGAACGAGGGGCACACCATTGCGAAGCGGGTACGGCAGGCGCTGGACGTTCTGCACGGGGCGGGCGTAGTTGGGGAAGTGATTGTCGCTGACAACGGTTCCACGGACGGCTCGGCGGAGATTGCCGAAGCAGAAGGAGCGCTGGTGGCGCGTGTCGCCGAGAAGGGATACGGCAGCGCCATAATGGGTGGAATTGCGATAGCGCGGGGTGAGTATGTATTGATGGCCGATGCAGATGAGAGCCACGATCTAACGCACATCCCACGTTTCCTCGCAGAGTTACGAATGGGACATGACCTGGTGATGGGAAACCGGTTTCACGGGGGGATCGCGGACGGAGCGATGCCGTTTCTGCACCGCTACTTGGGGAATCCGGTGCTGACTGGCTTGGGCAAGTTGTTTTTCAAGTCGAATTGCGGGGATTTTCACTGTGGGATGAGGGGATTTACACGGGAAAGCTACCAGCGAATGGATGTGCGGTCTACGGGCATGGAGTTTGCCAGCGAGATGGTCGTAAAGGCAACACTGCTGCGAATGAAGGTTAGCGAGATACCGACATCGCAGTTACCGGATGGGCGGGATCATCCACCACATCTGCGAACGTGGCGGGACGGATGGCGGCATCTGCGGTTCTTGCTGATGTACAGCCCGCGATGGCTGTTTTTGTATCCGGGGATCGCGTTAGTTTCGCTGGGCGCTGTGGGTTGCGCATGGCTGCTACAACAGCCGCGAGTGATTGACGGCCTCGTATTCGATGTCCGGTCGCTGGTCTATGCGTTTTCGGCCGTTCTTCTTGGGTTTCAGTTTGTCGCATTTGCGGTGTTTGTGAAGGTCTTTGCAATATCGGAAGGTTTACTGCCGGATGACCCACGTCTGACGCGAGCGTTTCGGTACATCACGCTGGAAGTTGGATTGGCTGTTGGCGGGTTGCTGCTAGCGCTTGGGATTTTGGGAACTGTCTTCACTTTTGCGAGTTGGGCGAAGGTAGGGCTGGGGACTGTGAACTTTGACCGGGCGTTGCGGTCTGCACTGTCGTCCGTGTTTTCACTAACGCTGGGGGTACAGGTGATTTGCAGCAGCTTCTTTCTTAGTATTCTGGGTCTGCGCCGCCGTTCTGTTAGCTAATTGATAACAAACATTCAGCCATCACCAAAGCAAACGTGAAGAAATTACCAAGGTTGGAGGGTAATTGGCATATGGCTCTTGATTCTGGAAGCCTCGAAAGAATTATTCCAGCATTGCTGGAGCACGAAGGGGCGACAGGGGCACCGACTCTCGAACTGCATTTGATGCGATACAAATTCGCTGCCGAACATATTCAACCCGGCAGGGTTCTTGATATCGCTTGCGGTGTGGGCTATGGCACGAAGGTACTATCTGCTTCCCGTTTCATTAAAGAGGCGATTGGTGTCGACATTTCTGCCGATGCAACAGAGTACGCTCAATCTCAATACGGCAATGACGGCATCAAATTTGTTACGGCGGATGCACTCGAGTTTACGGATTCATTTGGCTTCGAGAACATTGTTAGCCTCGAGACGATAGAGCACGTACCAGATCCACGCGCTCTTCTAGGCCATTTAACAAGTTTGCTCAAATCCGGTGGGATTCTAATAGGTTCTGTGCCAATCACGCCATCTGTGGATGCAAATCCGCACCATCGTACAGACTTCACGGCCTACTCGTTTCGGAAGATAGCGTGCGCATTCGGCCTCGTAGAATTAGACTCGCTCTGTCAGGATCAGAGCTATGATCCTGTGGCAATTCTGAGAGGGAAAGAAAAAAGGAGCAGCGGAATTCGACGGAATATTCCCGCGTATTACTTGGCAAACCCCGATCGGTTGTGGGCGAGAATCTATTCCACACTTCAATATGGGTTCAGGAACCGATACCTCACAATCGTTTGGAGAAAGCATTAATGGGAGTTGCTAAGTCATAGTTGACCTGTTGTGTGTTCGTGGCCACGGACGAGGATTATCCTCGGACGCTTCTGGATCTTAAGAGGAGCCGCTGTTGAGAACCACCAGGGATCGGTCGAGGTGAAAATATTAAGGATTATCTAAAAGAATTCGCGTTCCGGTTCAAACGCCGCAAATTCGCAGTCTAGACCAACTTTTCTACCGCGTGGCGCAGTTCGCCGCGCTCCAGAACCCACAACTCACAGACGCAATTGTGGATTCGGCCTCAACGGAAATTGAGGAAATAGCGCAAGCCACATCTGTTGGAGGCTACCTGAGGCAAATGGATATCCGATCGAAGCTTTCTACGCTAGGTGGTTTTTTTTGTGGCAGTTACGCGCCAGCACGTACATTATAGAAGAACTTACCAGCGCGGTGTAGACGCCCTTTTGTCCTGCATGACGTATGGAACAATCTCCAGAGGACTCTGATCCGGCTGTATGAGCCAGACTTTGCGGCTGTTGTAGTACCGAATCAGCTGCAGATTGCTGGCAGGGTCGAGTTCCCGCGCCCAGATTATCTTTGATGCGTCGATGTCCGCGCAGTTGTAAACCCACTCATCGTCAGGCTCGTGATCGCCAGAATAACGAACAACGGCCAGCTGTTTTCCAGGGAGATGCTCCAATGCGCGCTCGACATCTGCCCGCGGCTTACCAAAGTTTTCGACTCCGAGCCATTCCCAAGCCACTGATCCCCTGTCGCTGAGCTTGAAGTGAAGATCTTCTGCGAAAGGCCGCAAGCACACAAGGAGCAGAGACGCCAATATGGCGAAGCGGACCAGCGTTCGACCGATTGGCCTATCCCCAGGCTTCCATTGACGGAAATGGCGTGCGCACTGCAAGCCGACGGCATAGAATGCTGCTGTGAAAGGCGCCAGATAGTGAGGCACAAAAAAGATTTGGATTGCGTTGGCTCCCAACGCAATGATCAGGAACAGTGCCAGAAAGCGAAGTCGACGATCACGAAAGACATGTGAAAGCATCGCAAGCAGCGGAAGCAATGTAAGTCCGGCGTAAAACTCGGACACCACAAATGTTCTGTAGACGAAGACGACCGGATAGAGGCGCAGCGAATGAACCTTATTGTAATAAGACATTTCCTCTGAACTGTATAACTGCCTCATCTGCTCGTTGTGATAAATGGGCACGGGGCGGGGAGACTGCCAGATAAAATACGGGGCGACACCGTACGTGGCGCGATTGATGGTATACGGCAGGGTGTATGGACTTCCGAAGACGCGGAAATTGTAATAGCCCATTCCCAGGGTAGCCACGATCAGGAGCACGAGGGCGGCCGCGCTACGAAGCAGAAGCCGGGATTTCGTGAGTTTGCATCCGCTCGAGAAGTACCACCGGCAAATGAAGGCTGAGACAGCCACAAAAAGAAGCAGGCCTTCGAATGGACGTGTATTGGCTAGGAGTACTACGCCCAGAGCCATGAGCAGAGCGTGATGTACTCGTTGGTTCCGCGTGAAACGAGGGAGTCCCCCCAATACGAGCGCCCCTCCGAGCGCGGCAAGCGAACCTGCGCCGGTGTATGTATCAATCCAATAGCTGAACAAGGCTAAGTGAACGACTGCAAACATGCCACCTAGGAATGCCCAGGAAGCGGGAAGCCAAGCTTGCAGCATCCAGCAGATCGCTGCGCACATAAGCGATGTCGCAATGAGCAGCCCAAACCAAGGATTCCCAAAGAGAACTTTCCCGGCGGCCAGCACAAATCCCTGGGCGGGGAAATACATAGACATATAAGTTGGCTTCATATCGATGTGGAACGATTCGAAATGGGGCCACATTACGGGTGTGGGGTTTGTGAGGCGTCCATGCGCAAACGTGTCTGCCGCAAGAAGAAAGCTGAAGTCATCATGAACAAACGGGAGTGGTATCGGCAACCGGGGGAGCAGTAGAAGTCGCAGCAGAATAACCGAGATGCCAACTATGAACACCGCTAGCCTTTTTCTACTCGCAAGGCAAGCCAACGAACTCTCGATGCGAGAAAACCATGTGGAACACAGCTCTGGCCACGCAAAGGCGGCCCCAACAGAGATTAGCGTAATGCCAATCTCAAGCGCGATGATTGGCGCGGGCCCGTTGGCGGATAAGGAAACAGGCACAGACATTCAGGCGTTATCTCGTGAACCTGTTGGGCATGGGATCGGTAATGCTCGAAATGACAGCAGACTTGACATGATTTCTCTTTATGCATTAAATCCGGCGAGCATATTCGGAATAGAACTCTTGGTCTACTTTTCTTCCGTTGGCATCGAATCGCGCCAAGTGTATGACACCCATCTTGTGCGCTACATAGCTCATCGTCGTACCAAGAACGCCGATACCGTACTCGACACTACGTTTGAAGTTGATCGAGGAAGCTTCCTCGAAATACTTCGTCGGACACGATATCTCTCCAATATGAAAGCCAAACATCACGGCCTGGGCAATCATCTGGTTGTCGAATACGAAGTCATCCGAGTTTTCAAGGATGGGTAGCGTCTCAAGCAGTTGGCGCGAGAAGGCGCGGAATCCTGTGTGATATTCCGATAGCTTGACGCCGAGAAACAGATTTTGGAATGCGGTCAGGCAGCGATTGAAGACATACTTGTAGAAAGGCATCCCTCCCCGCAGCGCGCCGCCACCCAAAATGCGGGAAGCCAGCACCATATCGTAAACACCGCTGGCGATCATGCCTGCCATGGCGGGGACCAAAAGGGGAGTGTATTGATAATCCGGATGAACCATGACAACTATGTCAGCCCCGGCTGCAAGCGCTTCCCGGTAACAGGTTTGTTGGTTGCGTCCATATCCGTAATTTGAATCGTGTACGAAAGTGTGCACGCCAAGTTGCTTTGACATGGCCGCTGTCTGGTCCTTGCTCGAGTCGTCGACAAGGATCTTGATATCAACTAGGTCTGACAGTTCGCGCACGGTCATTTCCAGCGTCTTTTCCGCGTTGTATGCCGGCATGACCACAGCAATGCGCTTTCCGTTGATCATCTACTCTCCATCGTTATCAATTCATTCTCAAGCATAAAAGGAGGAAACGCACTAGCGCACCGTTGAAGTTATCTGCCCAGGTAACAGGTATGGGGAGACGGCGACAGGCTGCGCGTCGGGTTGTACGAGCCAGACCTTGCGATTCCTATAATATTGGAACAATTCGAGATTGCTGGCGGGGTCCATTTCGCGTGCCCAGATTACTTTGGAATGTTCGATATCGGCAGCATTGTAGACCCACTCATCCTGGGGGTTGTGGTCAGAAGAGTAGCGTACAACTGCGAGTTGCTCACCGGGAAGCTTCTCGAGCTCCTGCGACACACCTGCGCGGTCTTTGCCAAAGATCTCGGGCCCGTACCAGCTGAAATTCCATGTGGATGATGGCCATTCAGGAAACGAAAGATTAAGAGGCTTAGAGAAGAGACGCACCCCGGACATCACGATAATAACAACCACACTGAACCGAACCAAGGCCAAGCCCACAGGTTGGTCGCCCGGTTTGAAATGCCGCATGTGGCGCATGGCCTGTAAGCCAACGGCGTAGATGGCTGCGGTGAAAGGCGCCATGTAATGGGGAATCAGAAAAATCTCAACAATCATTCCGGCTGACAAGAACACCAGGCAAATCAATAGAAACTTGACACGTTGGTCTCGGCACACTCGCCGCGACATGAAGGCGAATGGTAACAGCGCGAAGCCCGTGAAAAAAAGCGTTCCGATAATTGCTTTGATTAAAGTCATTTTGAAGAAGCCCTTCACCGAACGAGCCTTCGCGTAATCGTCGAATTCATCCTCGTGATAAAAGCGACGCATTTCAGCGTGATGATAGGAGGGTTCGGGTCGTGGTTTCTGCCATGCGAAATATGGCGCGATGGCATAAGTTGCGCGATTAACGGTGTAAGGCAGAGTCAACGGATTGCCAAAGACCCTGTAATCGTAGTATCCCAGCCACGCGGCAGCGCCGACGACGACCGCCAGCGGAATGATTAGACGGCGCAAGAGCACCGCTGGATGTGGACGGTTTTGGGCTACGAGATACCAGTGAATGAGTGATGCTGCGACCGGAAGAAATAACAGCATGCTCTCAAATGGTCGGGTCGTGAACATCAGCGCCATGCCGATTGCCATTAGCAACGCATAACGAAATAGCGGTCGGCGTTTGAATCGCGGCAACCCACCGAGAATTAACGCCCCCCCAAGGGCGGCTATCGACCCAGCCGCATGAAACGTATTTGTCCAGTAGCTGAAGAGGCCCAGGTGAATGACTGCCAGCATGCCTCCCATAAAGGCCCAAGTGGCGGGTAGCCATGCCTGAAGCATCCAGCAAATACCTGCACACATCAGCGCGCTCATAATGAGGATCCCAAACCACGGGTTTCCAAACAGCAGCTTCCCTGCCGCCATTACAAGGCCCTGAGGGGGGAAGTACATCGACATGTACGTCGGCAGCATGTCGATGTGGATTGATTCAAAATGGACCCACATGGCAGGGGTGGGATTGGTGAGGTGTCCATGCGAGAAGGTGTCTGAAGCAAGCAGGAAACTGAAGTCATCGGGTACAAACGGAAGTGGGATGGGGCACCAGGGAAGAATCGCAAGGCGAAGGAGAAGCCCTGCTGCCCCAACGATCATGACTGCAATGCCCTGTTTCCGAGCGAGGCGCCCGAACCAACGCTCAACGCGCAAGAACCATGAGGAACACAGTCGAGGCCAAGCAAAAGAGGCCGCAACAAAAATCGCAGTAAGACCGCCCTCAATGAACGTCAGCGTGATGTTCTGTTCATGGGGCGCGGTCATTAGGATGGACATATAGTAAATTTGCCACAGCCGGAAGGGTGCGTCGCGTCCTCGTTCGGAGATTGTGAGAGAGTGATCAGAGTTGATCAATCCTCATGCACTAGTGGTCGAAGAGAACTCTGTGCGCCGCTGGCACTTTCACACAGCTTCAAGGCTGCAGCGGCTCTAGCATGGCTAGAGACTGTGATGGCTTGGCACGTTTTGGAGCTGGAGTAATCTCGTTTCCCAACTCGATAAATTTCTTCTAGAAACAAAGCAGCCTGGAAGTGGAACTCCAGGCTGCTTTGTTTGTAGCTTGATTCCGGCGAAGCCGGATTTCGGACTACGTGATCTGAGTGGTGAGGGTGGTCGAGATGTTCGAGAAGGCGTGGTTCAGGCCGGTCGCGAGATATCCCATGCCGGTGATCGCGCCGAACGCAATCAAGGCAACAACGAGGGCGTACTCAACGAGATCCTGACCTTCTTCGCGCTCAATCAGGTTCTTCGCTGCGAGGTACATCTTGTTCATCAGAACGGTCATCTGTAATTCTCCATTTCCTGGGTTGGGGTTCCAGTCAGTGACTGGTGGTGCATGGGTTGAAGCAAGTGTTGTGCATTAGGTTTAGCACTTGGATTTATTAGAAGTCAATAACGGAGGAATGGGCATAGCACAAAAGATGTAACCAAGGTGTCTTGCGAGGGGGTTGACATACACCTCGGAGTTAGATAGCACAAAAGTGTTATTCCCTTCTCTGTCGGAATAGTCTACCGCAAGCGATCCCAGCTACCTTCCTTTCAGGCATTTAACCCTGCCAGGCCAGATTTCGCTGTGGAGTCATCAACCCTCAAGACTGCATCTGCAAGACCCGTGCAAACCGCGGCAAGAAATAGCCCCGCAATTACGTCAACTCCGTAGTGCCAGCCGGTTGACATCGTAGACAACGTGATCAATCCCGCAACAAGAATCGCTGGATAGCGAAGGAAGCGAAACTGCTGCAATGCGTGAGCGGAAATGACCGCCCAAAACACGTGGAAGGATGGAAAGCAGATAATGCCTCCGAACGAGTCTCTGCTTGAAATGACTCCAAGGCGCAGGGAGTGGATGCTCGATTCGCATGCGAGTTGCACGGGATTTGGCGCAAAATGCCACGCCACCCAAGGGCCAATGGCTGGAAGCAAAAGCATAAAGGGAAGAGCTAGAACGAAAGCAAATGCATTTGCCAGGACAAATTGTTGTGCAGCACGGCGCTTGCCCGTGCAAGCCGGCAAAAAAATTGCACTAAGCAAAAGGGGGTGCAGCATCCAGTAGTAACTAAACGTAAGCAGGGACAGTAAAAGTGGATGGCTTCCAGTGAATGCCATGATCGCAGGAATATTGATCCACAGATGTTCATCGAGTTGCCGCCAGAGCATATCCCTGAGCGGAAATGCGTGGGCAATCGTCGTTGGGGCGACCTGAGTCACCAATGCGGCGACGACAAGAGTCCAGGGAAGCATCAGAGCAGCATCGCGCCGTTCCCAGGATTTTCGCTCATGGAAATACGCCGGAACCACAAGGAGAGGCGGGAGCAGCAGAACCGTCGCTTCAAGTAAGGGTAGCCCGATGCTCATTGCCCCAAGGGGTGGCAAGATCACGCAGACTGCGAGAAGGACTGCGCAGCAGCCTGCCAATGCTAGATGAACAACGAGTGGAGGCGAGGGCTTCACCACCTCATTCGAGCCAGCAGAGTCAGGTTTCGCAATCGCAATCAAGGACATGACTTTCCCAATGTAAACCAGTTTTCATGGTTTACCGGGGCGCCGCCGGAAATGCAGATTACGGCTGAGTGGAAGTCGTTCCCAATCGAACCGGATCTTCCAACAATTCGGCAGACCCCCAGTTCAACCGGGCACAGTTTGGCTGCTCTTCCGAAGATTCGAGTCGTCTCGTGAAACCCCTAAATCTGAGGGGCTCAGGCAGCGGCGTCTGTACAACCACAAATAGAAGGCACCTAAGACCAGCAGGATGATGGGAATCGGACGAGCAAGAATGATCGTAAGCATCTTCGACGGCATACCCGCGGTTGAGAGGCTCAAATCCTTAGTCAGGAGGGCAAGCATCGCCAAGGGAAGATCTGAGGTAATCAAGATCGCCATGGAATTGAGCAGGATTGCGACCTTTCCCAATCGGCCGCCCTCCGCCAACAGCATCGCGCATGCGGGAAGCGTCAGCAAAAGCAGCTTTGCGTCATACGGGCGGTGATAGACAGGGAGCATGGAAAGAGCCGCAATCGCAGCGAGTCCAAGGTAGTCTTTCGATCGAGACGGCTTGGCCCTGAGAGTGACGACCATCCACGCGATCATGAGCCCCCCGCATGTCAAATAAGTGATTGAGTTATAGACACGCGGGTCATCGCGAAAGACACTGATAACGGTTTGCAGATCGATGATCGAGCCGCCGCCAGTTCCAATCGCGGCAGGCCCTGGGTCGGTGATCCCGCCGCGGACAGACGTAGCGGACAGATTGGCAGATAGTTCATGGAACCAATGGGGCGAGACAGAAGAGACCCACATTGTCGCCGTCAGCCCAATTACGACCGTCAGGGCCAGTGCCTGCAATGCGCGCTTTCGATATGCTCCCCCGGCCAGGAGGAAGTAGAGCCAGACCGGCCCTGTGTCGTGGGGCTTTAGAGCGAGGCTCACGGCTAAACAGACAACAGCCGCGAACGTGTATTTGTCTTCGAGAATGCACCAGGCAGCCACCACGCAGAGACCGATAGCCAGGCCAGCGGCGTTTCCGCCCGCAAAGAGGATTCCGCAATTAGCAAGCAGAAAGCAGCTCAGATAAAAGGAGGCGCCTGGAGCGTGCTCTTGTGCAAGTGCCCACATCAGAAACGCCGCAAGTGTGAACGCCGCCACCGTGAGGGCCGTCCACAGCATATGGGCTACCCCCCACGACAGCATTGCAAAGGGAGCGATGCATAAAAATGCAGTGGGAACGTACACCTGCAGAGCGACTACTTGCCGAACCCTCTCCAGTTCCGCAGGGTTCGAAGGGCGCTCCCCTCCCTCCGCAAGGTAGACGCTCATCAATTCGTTCTCGTTATACGGATCGCGATGCTGAAGGAGACACCGAGCACCGTAGTAGACCACTTTGAAATCGACGATGATGCCCCGAGCAGAACTCTCCAGCGCAAAGCCCCATAAGACTGAGAATCCGCTGATTGCCGTCAGCAAAACAAGAATGGCTGCTCGCGCTTTTGTCATGCTCTATGCTCCGTTCCGCCCCGTCCGTCACCCAGCAGCGAACGGGATCGGAGTTTGGTCAGATCTCTATCCTACTTACACCCAAAGTCATTCCTAAAAGCGTGGTTCCAGCTGGAAGCATAAGAACCGATAGTTACGATCGCATTGGGCTAGCGAAAGCTAGCTCCATTGGGATTCAGAGGTTTAGGTTATATTAAGCCAACGCTCATGAACACTCTAAGCAGCTGAGACTCTCTTATGTCGAAAATACAGACCAACGATGATGTATCGCCGTGTGTGACCGTTGTGATGCCGGTGTATAACGAAGCCGCAACTGTATCGAAGGTCATCCAAGAGGTGCTCGCGCAGCGGCCCTTGCTGGAACTGGTCATTGTCGATGACTGCTCGACTGACGGCACTTTCGCCCAACTGCAAGAGCTCGCCCAGATGGACCGCCGGATTGCTCTCACACGGCACGATGTCAATCAAGGGAAAGGAGCTGCCTTGCGCACGGGCATCGCGCAGGCAACATCAGAAATTGTGATCATTCAGGACGCGGATCTGGAATACGATCCCGGAGAATACTATCGCTTGCTCGCCCCAATTCTCTCCGGAAAAGCTGACGTAGTTTTTGGTTCGCGGTTTCAGGGAGGCGAGAGTGCTCATCGCGTTCTGTACTTTTGGCATTCGGTTGGAAACAAATTCCTCACGATGTGCTCCAACATGGCTACCGACTTGAACCTGACGGATATGGAAACGTGCTACAAGACATTTCGCCGGGAGGTCATTCAGAAAATTCAAATCCAGGAGAACCGATTCGGAGTTGAACCAGAGATCACAGCCAAAGTTGCAAAAGCCAACCTTCGCATATATGAAGTTGGGATATCGTATAGCGGCCGTACTTATGCTGAGGGAAAGAAGATCGGCTGGCGGGACGGGCTCAAAGCATTTTGGTGCATTTGGAAATATAATTTCTGGGACAATTGAGCACCTCGCCCTTAGCCTGTCACCAAAATATCGTCTTCTTGAAACATAGCAAGTCGCAGACAACTCTTTCGCTGAAATTCAAAGTAAAAGAAGATGAATTCCTAACAAAGAGATGCTGGTTACTGTCTGATTACGATTGCAAAAGTAAGACCGCTTCAGTCGCTAAACGAAGGTTCTGCACCCACCCGCCGCAGTGCCAGGCAACAAGCGAACAGCCAACCCGTCGCGGTCCACCAGAGGAACATGTAACCGAAGCCAAAGTGCCCGGTTACGTTCGAAATGTAAAGGCCATAGCCAAGATTCGTTAGTGCAAAGACTGCAAGAAACACGCGGCGTTCACCCTTCGCAAATGCAAAGATCAAAGCTGGAAGTGCCAGGATCTCGTCGTAGGGGTAGCTGTAATAGCTGCAGGCTACAGAACAGAGCAACACAATCGCACCATGCTTCTCCCAATCCCATGTGGACCGGTTCTTCAGCCAATAGAAGGCGAGCCAGATCAGGCCCGCCAATTGGGGGAGCAGGGCAAGAGCATGCATGCCCGAGACTGCGTAGAGCATCCCGCCGAAATTGGGATAGGACTCAGTCTCGTTTACAACCAAAATTGTCCGCCTCCAGAATTGTGCAAAGATATGGGGATTTATGATTATTGCGGCAATGCTTGCACTCGTCAGCGCCAGAGTTCCAGATATGAGCACGATCCATCGCCTGTAAAACAAGGTCCAGAGAGCCGCAGCAATAAGAAACAGTAGCGCGATATGTGGCTTTCCTAGCACCAGAAGAAGAGAAGCGCCAGCCAGCCAGTCTCTCCTCTTCCGCAACAAGGCGCAAAAGAGTACAGCACCAAGCAACACCAGCACCGTGAATTGACCCAGCATCAGCAGTACGATCGTAGGTCCAAAAACCATCGAGAGAAGCGCGGGTGCAAGCGACGGTCCAGAACCAATTTGATTCCACACCGCCTTCGAACATGCGGCAACAATACAAACGCTTATCACAGTCCATATCGCAAATGCCGAATGATAGCCAAGCGCTCCTAAGGGCAGCATGAGCACGATTGCCCACGGAGGGTTCTTCACGACTAGTGGTGCCGCGACAAGTCCGGACGCTTTCTCAAGCGCCTGCGTTTGCGGAACGGAATATGGGTCATGTGTAAAGAGACGTGCGGCCGCCCAATATTGCGCAAAATCCTGAACCGGCAGCGCATAAGCCGCCATGAGGGCCGCAGCAAACAGAATCAGACAAACAAAAGCGACGAGCAGAACGGTTAGAGTCTTTCGGAATTGCATCTAAGTGCTTTCTACCCTTGAGATTTGATTTTCTGGATCTGCATTTCATTTCGCTCGAGAACAGACTGCTTCGATATCTCTTCGTCCGATTCAAAGAGAACAAGGTTCTGCGACTAGTTCAGAATCTACGATTTCCAGAATGTCTCCGACCTGCGTCTGCGAATCTTGAATTGTTCCGGCAGGAAGTTCCAGCACGGAATGTGCTGAAAGACAGGCGGAAAATCTCCAGGCCGGCACGATGGCGCATATCTTCTTCACACGGTACTTGCGATCGAGGTAGACCAGGTCGATCGGAAATTGCATAAAGAATGTGTGAACTGCCTCGCAGGGAATGATCCATAATCCCTCTCCGGGTCCGAGATTTTTTCTCCCAAGTAAACCTTTGGAGCGTTTTGGCCCGCTACCGGCCACCTCCAGTTTGTCAGCGAGTTTCGTATCTCTTTTCTGGTTTCGGACCGTCTTACGGATGTTGCAATCATTCCTTTTGGACTTGTCGTCGCCCGCGGATTTCGTTTCCTGAGATTGATTCATATCTCTGCTACCTGTTTGATGGAATTCGCGTTCGCCCCAGTTATTTCAGCCTCAATAATGTCTCGGCATCTAGCAAACGGGTCTGTGATGCCACGCAATGAATGAGCCCCAGCAAGCGATTCTTACTGGGGCTCAGGGATCAGATAGCAATGTCAGATCTGAACATCGCTACTGCGGAGCAGGTTGAGATGAGACCGCGCCGCCACCGCCGCCGCCCACCGACATTCCTCCGTCGATTGTAAGCGGCGTTTCCGGTTTCATGCTTTCGATGAGTTTTTCCACCGGGATTGTTGCGGGCGGAGGCGGAGCTGTTGCCCCAGCGATCTTCGTATCCGGTGTGTGCATCGGAATCGCAGAATTTGGCGGTAGAAACCCTTCCGGGAACTTCAACTCCGGAACCGGCGTGCCTGCGTCGATGGGATTCACGATCTCGGGAGTCACAATAACGATCAACTCCGTATTGCTTTTCTTCCTATCCATAGACTGAAAGAATTTACCCAGAATCGGAATGTCACCCAGAAAAGGAATTTTCTGGAAATTGGCATTTTCACGATTATCGAGCAACCCACCGATTACGAAACTCTGTCCATCGGCTAGTTCAACTTCTGTTTTGACGCGACGGATGGTAAGTGCCGGAACTGTCGCGCCACCAATATTCACGGCATTACCATAGTCCAGGGCGCTGACTTCAGGAGCGACCTGCAGTCGAATCGTGCCGCGGTTCGTTATGGTCGGCAGAAATGCAATCAAGACGCCGTACTGCTTGTACTGAATCGTAATAGGAGCTGAGGCGCCACCAGTAGATCCAGATTGAGCCACCGGATATGGATATTCTCCGCCTGCCAGAAAGCTGGCCTGGTGCCCATTCTTGGCGAGCACATTGGGCTCGGCCAAAACTTCAGCCAGCCCCTTCGTCTCTAAGGCCTGAATCGTGGCCCCCAAGTTGATGCCAGGATAAAAAGCAAAAAGGTTCAGAGGATTAACCGCGCTAAGGGTGGCACCCGATCCGCTGGGTGTGGGCGACGGACCTGGAAATTGGCCAGTCGAAACAGCACCAATCGTATTTCCTAAGCCGGTACTGAAGATATTGATGCCAAGCTGCTTCTCCTTGGTACGGTCGATACTGGCAAAACGCACCTTGAGGAGAATCTGGGGCTCTGGAGCAGGGACATTAACATTGAGAAGGTTAATGACCTTCCCGGCCGTAGAAGCGATCATGACAGCGCGGTCGGAGCTGTTCAAATTGGTTACTGTACCGCGCAGGAAAATCACACCACTATCTTGGGAAACTCTCACGTTCTGGCCAGGCAGCTCGGCTCGAAGTTCCCTGCGAAGTCCGTCAAGCACGTCAGTTGAAGCGAACGTGCTCGGTCGGACTGTGACGTTGAAGAACTGCCGCCCGCCGCTCTGATCCCAAATGATCAGGCTCGTCTCTCCCGCGGCCTTGCCGCTAAGCAGAATCTGCGTGGGGCTGACTGCTTGTGCCTGCGCAAAATCGCCTAGTCCCACCACGATCCTTGTGACTGGTCTCGCCAGATCGAGTACGACCGATTTACCCACGGATAACGACAGGTCGTTGGTTGAATCCTGGTTCGTTGTTGCCGCCGGCTGGGTACCCGGCGGGGGTGCCTGGGCCAACACGGCCAGACCGGCACAAAATACAAGCGTCAGCGTACTGACACTGGCAATGGCAATCCCAGTTTTCGGTTTCACTGTTTCCCCCCGGGCGCTGCAAATTGACTTTCAGTTTTAGTGCTCCCGTTAATCACGGTAACGGTGAACGTTTCAGGCTTCGGCTTTGCGGGCGCTACGCGACCGGTCAGTTTGGGCTTGCTCGCCGGGGCATTCTGATCCAGGAACAGGTTGGTCATTGCGGTTCCCTGCACCGACGCAACCTTGGTGTCGAGCGGATTGCGGAGTACGAGCTGGATGCGTGTCTCGTTGCTGGCCAATGCCATGACCTGTGCCTGCTCGGGTGTTACGAGCAAGTTGACGACCTGCACCTGTAGAGGTTTGCCTTCGGCGTCCTTTTGAATATCAGTACCAGCCGAAAGAACCTCGATATTCTGAAGGACGGTTCTGACCTGGGTATTGTTGTTTCCTCCGCCACCTCCACCGCCGTTGGTGGGAGGCACGCCGGAGATGAGGACGTCGACGTGCATGCCGGGAGTTACGAATCCGGCTACGCCGACAACCTGGTCGACGCGAACGGCAATGGCACGCATGCCGTCCTTGATGGTCGCGGCCAAACCGCCGCCTGACCCGACGGGAGCCAGTCGATCTTCCAGGATTGGTTCACCGGCATACAGCGACGAGGTAACTCCGCGGCCAATCGCGTTCTTGGCATCGAGAATCGCGGTCTTCGGCACCGTTCCCATGATCTGTACCGTGGTCAGATCCGGCGCGCTGAGCACTGTGCCAATTTTGATATCGGTCGCGGCGGCAACTACGCGCGTTGAAGGTTGCGGTTTCACTGCAGCAATGCGCATGCCGACCAACCGGTAGACGAGCACGGAGCACAGTGCCGCTACAACAAATGCAGCAAGGAGGATGGTTACCAGTCTTCGGTTCATCAGAATCCTGTCTTCGCGAGGTGAAAAATGCTGATTTCAACTTCCTAGGCCACCGAGTGCAATAGCGCAAAAAGAACCGGCCTCTTCACACAGAGTTAGTGGTCGAAATGGTGAATTGCCTGCACGGGTGAATGCCGCTAGAGTATAGCATTATGTGACATTTCGAGTGCATTGAATTTGGTTCCTCCAAACCGAAGTACCTAGAAAGCCAAGTAACGAAAAGACATTTCAAGGACTCGGTTCCCGGCGTCGTTTTCATAACACTTTGTGAAGGTATCTCCTCATGGCTTGCGTGCCCTGTCAACGGTACCAAAGCGTTTAAATTGTGAAATGAATTTCGCTAGCTCTAAGCGTTTAAGTCGGTCGAAAACACTACCTGACCAAAGTTATGGCTACTGCCGAAATCATCTTGTAGAGTTATCGTTCTACGCGCATACTTGAGAGCACGTTTGCCTTAGAGTCGAGGGAGCACGCGACCTTGCAATTGTGACTGTTTCCGGGTGTAACTCTGGCATCTCCGAAGTTAGGGTGAGGATGAGTAACACTCAACGAGAGACAACACCTGTTCCCCGCGCACGAACGAGCAGGCTGCCTAACCAAAGAAGGGATTACCTAGCGAATGAGGTCAGCGCGCACCATCAGCCTTTTTACCGTACAGCCGGAGCCGCCTCGCGGGCGTTCGGCGCTGGTAGCTTCGGTTGTTCTGCACAGCTCGGCCATCGTGCTCGTGTTGTCAGCCTTTGTGTACTCTCCGCAGTTCCGTTTGAATACGCCGGATATGTACATGATGCAGCATGTCGATCTCAACATGCCGTACCCTACGCTTCCCAAATCCGGCGGAAGCGGAAGCATGTATCCTAAGTCCTCATCCTCGGCCGCTGAATCTTCAGCGCATGAACAAATCGCCGCCCCAGCTTCCAGCCGAATTCACTTCATGCACAGAAAACTTGCTGCCCAAACGCTCATCGACCCGGAGGTTGATCCGGAGAAGATGTTGCCGAAGGAAACACCCCTTCCGCAAATGTTGCTTTGGTCCGGCCACCGGCCGAAGGTGCAGGTTCTCACGCCGCCCAAACCCCAGCCCCCTTCGATCACCCTGGATAAACCAAAGCTCAATTTTCCCAACAAAGAAGTCCAGATTGCCGACTTGAACATCTCAGCGACACGTTTCTCGTCAAAGCTTCCGATGCCCATGCCGAGCAACACTTCCCCGGTAATCCTGAAGCGCGACCTTGACGTTCAGCGCATCCCGGAGACCGGTTCAGTTTCGACCTTGGAAGCCACACCAGCCGCAATTCTCTCTGCATCTGACCTTCAAATGGCCCAGGGGCGTGTCACGATGCCCGGTGCAAATCAGTCTGCTGAGGGCACAGAACAGGGAGGGCTCGGAACCGGCAAGGCTCCGAATTCTTTAACCCATGGGGTTGGAGACTCTGGTAGCACAGGTTCAGAAAAAGGCTCGGGCAAAGGACAGAATTCGACCGGCGGACAGTCCGCGGGCCCCGGAAACGGCGGTGGAGCCCAAAAGGGTCCTGGAACGGGTACGGCCGGAAATGGCTCACAAGCAGGAACAGGGGGCGGCAAAGGTGCCGGGCATAACGACGGCGCGGGATCGGGGTCGTCAAGTGGGCATGGCTCTGGCGACGGTGACAACGGGGCCGTCACGCGCATCAGCCTGTCCAAAAATGGCACCTTTGGCGTCGTTGTAGTGGGATCCTCGCTCGATGAGCAGTATCCCGAGACTTCCGAGGTTTGGAAGGGGCGCCTGGCCTACTCGGTTTACCTGCACGTCGGACTGGAAAAGAGCTGGGTTCTTCAATACTCGCTTCCGCGCGCCGCTGATTCAGCAAACGCAGGCAGCGCACGGCTCGAAGCTCCGTGGCCGTATTACATTGTTCGACCCAATCTGAACCCCGACGATGCCGACTCCGATGCCGTAATGGTGCACGGTTTTGTCGACGAGGCGGGTCACTTTGAAAAGCTCTCTGTCGTCTTTCCTACGGATCTTGGATATGCGCGTGAGCAACTCGTCCTTGGCGCCTTGCAGCAGTGGCAGTTCCGCGCCGGTACCCATGACGGTCAGATTGCCAAGCTCGAAGTGCTCTTGATCATCCCGGAGACGAGCCAATAGCAAGGTCCCATTCGGCATTAACCGGATGTCCACTGATCGACTCGCGGGTTCCGCAACAATGGGCCGTTCCTTGCTATCCCAAAGAACTTATCATGAGCCTAAAATCTAGGAAGGCTGCTGTACCCGTTGGATAAAGCGTTGCAATGCCTTCTTGCCTACGCCTGTTTCAGGCAGCGTCTCTCCGGTAGTCAAATCGACAGTATTGGATGGAACAAAGGACAGACCGACGCCATCTGTGCCCCACCGAATCACCTTGGTCAGAACAGAAATGAAGTCGTCGGGATCATCGCCGTCGGTATTCGTACGCTGCAGCGTCATCAGGATCATGGTTCCCGGGAACCAGCGTTCATCGGTTAGCAAATAAAGACCGTTGGTGCTGATGTCAGCGATGTGAAAAGCCTGCGGAGCTCCGCCTGTCCAGTAATAGGCGACCAAGCCTGGCAGCGGATGGCGCTTCGATCCTCGCCTATCAGTCGAAAGCCAGCGAAGAAAGCGAATAAACCATGATGCATTACGGATTGGATCAGATTCCATGCTGTCCTTCTCCGCAAGGCGCTTATGAGCGCTCTGTAATTCCGCGGCCTGATCGACCTCGAAGGATGACTCGACTACTGCAGCCGATCCGGACTTCCGTGTTGCTACCCGGTCCCCAGATGCCACAGAAGCCGTTGCAGATTTGTTCGAAAGGCGAGCCAGACGCTCTTCCATCTCATCTGCAACGCAGATTAAGAGCATATCTTCGGGTTGTGTATGACTCGACAGAATCGTGTGTTCGGCCAGTACCAGCGCGCTCGCTGGCTGATCCCTGGTCGGCTCTATGGCGTGATTAGGAAAAGACTCGATTGCTTGTATGACCCGATTGTCGTCGTCGAGGTAGATCAAATCCACGGGGCTAAGACCTTTTGTCGCCGGCACCCCCCGAAAGGGTGTCAACCACAAACCCGAATCAGCTTTGATCGAGAGATCCTCCATGAGCACTTTAAGTTGCTTGGCAGCCGTATCAGCAACCGCAACTCCCAGGCTTAGAAAACTCTCTCGTGTTTGGTTGTACACACAATACTTGCGGGTTTCCATGGATTCTGCGCCTCTTCAGAAAGCTGCCCGGAATGAAGGCCCGAATGAGAAGGGGTTTCACTCAGACCTAGAAATCTACCAGGTCACGCAGAAGCTGCTCTGCGTCAGTGTAACCCCGAATGAAAACCGCTCACATCGACAAACAGCATTACGAAGAGGGAACCTGCTCCAGTCTGTCAGTAAGATTACAACAATGCACACTGGACAAAAGTAGTTTCACCGCCGCGAGACGGTG
Organism: Telmatobacter sp. DSM 110680; assembly: GCF_039994875.1. Taxonomy (GTDB): domain Bacteria; phylum Acidobacteriota; class Terriglobia; order Terriglobales; family Acidobacteriaceae; genus Telmatobacter. The sequence continues at coordinate 5,005,133 of NZ_CP121196.1, forward strand.
GTCGGTGAGGCTGGGGTGCCAATGGAAGTACGGAAAGTCTAGACCCATACATTCCACCGGCCCCTTTTGAACCAGCGAAGGTTACTTAACCCGTGTGCGGCGCCGCTGAATCAGAATAACCAGCACGATGACAAAGAGCACCCCGGATACGATCCGGATAATTGTGGTTTGGTCCATGTCGATTCTCTCCCTTCGTAAAATGCTTGAAATGTTAGTTGTTGCCAAAAAGCGATTTGAATGAGTCCGCCATGACCAGTACTGCGGGGCCAAGGACGACCAGAAAGAGCGATGGAAAAATAAACAACACGAGGGGGAACAACAGCTTGACGGAAAGCTTTGCCGCCTTCTCTTCAATTTCCTGAACGCGTTTTGTTCTCAAGGTATCAGAGTGAACACGCAGTGTCTTGCCGATACTGGTTCCAAATTGTTCGGCCTGAACCAGCATGGAAACAAGGTTGCGTATAACGTCGACATCGGTGCGCTCTGCCAGGTGCTTCCATGCATCTGAACGCGCACGTCCCGCGCGCTGCTCCAGAGCCACGATTCCGAGCTCATCGCTCAGCGCCGGTTGCGCCCTAACCAATTCCTGGGCAGTGCGGGCGGTGGCCTGATCGAGACTCAATCCGGCTTCGACACAGATTACGAGAAGATCAAGAACGTCTGGAAGACCTTTCTTCATCTCAGCCTGGCGATTGGCGATCTTTCTTCCCAGCCAGAAATCGGGACCCAAAAATCCAACGCCGCCAGCCAGGAGGAAAATGAAAAGCGGACCAATATGATATGCACCTGTAACCCATGCAAGCAGCATGAGTACGATCGGCGTAATCACCTTGGCACTGTAAAACGTCTTGACTGCGGTATCTGAGCGAAATCCAGCACGAATCAGCCTTTGCTGAACCACTGAAGTTTCAGCCTGGCTGCGCGGCAGAATCTTTTCAAACTGCTCCACCACACCGCCGATCACGTGGCGGGTTTCTTCGATTGTGGTAGAGATCGTCTTCTTATTGGCGCGCGGATAAAGCGCGGATGAAATACGATCCTGGATCTTGTCGCGGTAGAAAATCAACACGCCACCGCTACCGATAAGCAAGAACGCAACTAGAAACGAAATGACTGCAAATGCCATAGGTCCTCGCTAGACGTCCATGTTCACAATTTTGCGGATAATCAAACCACCAATGACGATCATGGTACCTGCTGCATACAGCAACTTGATGCCAAGGTCCTTCTTCCACAACATACTCATAAGGTCTGGGTTGACGAAATACAGCAACATTCCTAGTACAACGGGAAGAAGAGTCAGAATCCATCCAGTCAAACGTCCCTGCGCCGTGTGCGTAAGAACCTGGCGTTTCAAGCGGAAGCGTTCGCGAATTACCTGAGATGTCTTCTCCAGAACTTCTGCAAGGTTGCCGCCGCTCTCGCGTTGAATCAAGATCGCCGTGCAGACAATCTTGACGTCCTGCAATGGGACACGAACAACTAGATTATCGAGAGCCGACTTCAATTCAAGTCCGTAGTTCATTTCGTCAAAGGTCAGGCGAAACTCTCCGCCGACAGGATCGGAACATTCGCGGGATACAAGACCCATTGCGGCATTCAAACTGTGGCCCACGCGAAGAGCGCTCACAATTAGTTCGAGTGCCTCTGGAATGCCCTCTTCGAATTTGTTCATGCGCCTTTTGCGCTTTTGGAATACCCAAAACACTGGCGCCGCTCCGGTCACGAATCCTACCAGGATGGCGGCAAAGATTGCGCCGGTCCGCCAATACGCGAGGTAGGCCGGCACGACGAAGCACACACCGCAGAGCAGGCTCAGGCCGCCCACCGTCCACTTCACATTGGCCTGATACAGGAACCGACGAATACGAGGGGCAAGCTCGAGCTTTGAGAGAAACCTGTCAAGCCAGGGAATCGAACTCATTAGTTCGCTCTTGCGAACGTCTACGATGAGATCGGCCATCTCAGGTTTACCCACGGCGATCGCGGATTCAAGCCTGGTCATGATCGCACGGGTTTGTTCCGTCGCTCCCGAGCCACTGGCCGCGGCGATTAGAACGACAACTCCGAAAACACCCAAGAACACGAGTCCGACAATGACTGCCATGCTTACCTCCCGAAACGCCTGACTACTTAGTTCACTTCCGTCACTTTCTCAAACAAACTAGGCGGCAGAAAGATGCCGGCGGTACGTAGCTGTTCGAGGAACTTCGGACGGATGCGACTAGGTACAAAGGCGCCTTGTACTCTGCCGTTCGGCCCAATACCCTTCTTCTGAAACGCGAAAATCTCCTGCATACTGATGACGTTCTCTTCCATGCCCGTAATTTCATGAATACTCACGCACTTACGAGAGCCATCGCTCAAGCGGGAGGCCTGCACCACAATCGTGAGCGCCGAAGCAATCTGAGCCCGAACCGTCTTCTCAGGAAGATTTAAATTCGTCATCGCAACCATCGACTCAAGACGGGTCAAGGCGTCGCGCGCCGTGTTGGCGTGGACAGTAGTCATCGAACCTTCGTGACCGGTGTTCATGGCCTGCAGCATGTCAAATGCTTCTTCGCCACGGCACTCACCGATGATGATGCGATCGGGGCGCATACGAAGGCAATTGATCAGCAATTGCCTTTGTCGAATTGCTCCCTGGCCTTCGACGTTGGGCGGTCTTGTTTCGAGGCGAACAATATTCTCCTGCGCCAGTTGCAATTCGGCGGCATCCTCAATAGTGATCACTCGCTCATTTTGAGGGATGTACTGCGAAAGAATATTGAGAAACGTTGTTTTACCAGCGCCAGTGCCGCCCGAGATCAAAATGCTGAGTCGGGCACGGACCGCCGCAGAGAGCAACTCCATCATCTCCGCGGAAATACTCTTCAACTGCACCAACTGATTAGCCGCCAAAGGACCGGTGCCAAAACGGCGGATCGACATCGAAGGTCCGTCGAGTGCAAGTGGCGGAATGATCGCGTTAACACGTGAACCGTCAGGCAAACGAGCATCAACCATCGGCGACGACTCATCCACGCGGCGGCCCACGCGTGAAACGATACGGTCAATAATCTGAAGCAGATGTCGGTCGTCACGGAACGAGGCGTCAGCCCGTGTCAGCAACCCGCCTTTTTCAATAAAGACATGGTCTTTATCGTTAACCATGATGTCGGAAATCTTCTGATCCTTGAGCAGGGGTTCCAGTGGACCAAGCCCGAATACCTCATCCAGCAAATCGGTCTGGATCTTCTCCTGCTCATCGAAACTCAGCGGCACGCGACGATCGCTGATGATCTCGCTAATAATGCTCGACACCGCCTGCCGGGCCTGGCTGGAGTTAATGCGAGAGAGCTTCTCCAAGTCAAGCTTCGATAGCAGCGTGCGGTGTACTTCTGCCTTGAAGTTTTCCAGATTCATTGATTCCACGATGCGCCGTCCTCAATTACAAATTCCGTCACCTAACGGGTTATTTGAAAAGGCTGAATCCTTTTCGCTTCTCCGGCTTGGCGGGCATCCCGCAAGCCGCTCGTGCCATGTCCTGGAGTACCTTTGCAATGCTTGAATCATCCAATGCCAGGGGAACTGCCTCGTTCTGCATCCGACGAACGTTATAGTAGTCGCTTGGAATCTTCCATGCGATGGGCTTCGTGAGGGCCTTCTCGATATGCTCCTCATCCACTCCCATCGAGCTCTTCACATAGCGATTCAGCACAATCTCCAGTTGCGGAGTTCCTGATTTGAAAAACTCTGAAATCAGCCGGTGAGAATTCCGAAGTTCAGGAATACCCGCCTGCATGACCAGGAAAGCCGTGTCGGCCTGTGCGAACCATGAAGCATCGGTCAAATCGAATCGCGATCCCGCATCGATCACCACGTATGCGAAATCCTGTCGCGCCACTGTGAGCATCTTTTCAATCTGATCGTTACTCGCCTGCACCTGAGGAAATCTTCCCGGCGCAGCCAACACAGGCAGACCGGAACTATGAGTCGTGAGCAGTTTCGAAAAAAAGTTCGAATCCATGCGATCCGCATTTTGCAATGCATCGGCAGTGGAAAACTGCGTGGTAAGTCCAAGGCTTAATGCAGCATCGCCCAGTGGAAGATCAAGATCGATCAGAACCGCAGTCTGCTGGCACTCCTGCACCAAAGCGACCGCGAAGTTACAAGCCACCGTAGTTACACCCGACCCGCCTTTACTTCCCAGAAAAACCAGAATCTTACCGCCGGCCTTTTTGGCGGACTTTCCTCCCTGACGTCGCGACGAGGCGCGAACCATTGCGTCGGAGAGATTTCCTGGATCAATCGGATCCGACAAGAACTCGCGTGCACCTGCCCGCATCGAGCGAGCCATTAAATTCGGATCAAGCCGCGACGCGTATACCATCACCGTCGTCGAGCTTCCCGAGGCAACGAACTCTACCAGTTCCAAGGCGTATTCGACGTCGGATTCTAGGTCGATGATGACGGCGTCGAAAGCTTTTTCACCCAGCATTCTGGGCATTTCTTTTAAAGTCGGAGGATAAGACGAGTACTCCCGCACAATCGCAGCATGTGCGCTATTGAGTGCACTCGCAATCGTCCTCCTGCGCTGCTCGCTCGGGCAGATCAGAGCAATCGATAGTACATTGCCACCTAGGGGATCAAGGTCGTGCGTGTTATCAGTCACAGAATCAAAGCTCCCGAGTTGTAGCGCCTGCGCTGCGGTGTCACCTAATTCAGTGCATCGTCAGCATACTTTAGTCGTTTTCCAAGCCCCTTCTCAATGAGAAAAGAAGGAAATGAGAGTACCAATAGCGATTGCCGGAGCATAAGGCATCTTGCGCGCTTTCGGGTTGGAAAGCTTAAGCTCTTCGGGCGCGTGCATTCCTCGCTCCTTCCAACCAAATACCAGGTCACCGGCTCCTGAAAACATCTCTCCTAGAAATCCTCCGAAGATAGCCCAGGCAATGGCCATCACGCCGCCAACTACCGCAATCAATACCAGGGCCATTACAAGCTGCTGCCACCATATCCATGCTCCGATGGCGGCGCAAAGCTTTACATCACCCATCCCCATGCCGCCCATCATCGCCAGCAGTCCATAAATGAGACCGCCAAGTAGCATGCCGCCAAGGCTCTCACCCAGGCCATGCCACCCCCCAACAAACGTCGACACCACGAGTCCCGCCAACAAAAACGGAAAAACCAGCCAGTTCGGAATGCGCCGGCTGCGAAGGTCTGTAATGGTCGCCACAATTAGTACCGCGAGCGTCGGCCACCAGGCATAAGCGTGTTGCAAATGCTGCAAACTTGATCCTCCAGCGCCCCCTATACGAGTGGCAGAGATACAGCCATTCTGCCCTGAATCGCGCGCATGTCAACTCTCGCTGGATTCAATGCGTTACGTTAGGGGTATCGAAGCCAAGTGTACACGGAAGTGCACATAGGGAGCACCCTTGTGCCATAGAGGGTATACACCGGAGTAATGCCTCTCTTCGGCTATACCGTTCAATGAAAATCTGATTAACTTCATTGTTTCATCCCCGATTCGATACTGGAAGCAAAATCCCGCCGCAGAGTCGCCATTCCCTATCCCCCGCCCTTAAACCTGTACGTCATTCTTTCGCCACATATCTGCCAAATGTATCGTCCTCCCTGTTCGTTCCTCGGTCGAGAGTTACCTAGAGTTACACCGAGTTACCACGACTTTAGGGTTATGGGCATCGTGGCGTTGTATTCTTCTTTTAATGTTCAGGCGACTTGCCCCTTTTGCAATGATCCTCGCCGTCGGTCTGTTGCCTGCTTTCGGCCGCGCCGACAACGACTTCCAAGTGCCGGCATCGTCAGCTCCGGTCACCCCCAGAACCACTTTGACCGGACAAAAGTTAGTTCCAAGTACTTCCCGGCCCGCTCCTGCTGTGCCTGGTTCTGCAAGGGACCTCGACCCCATCCAGTCGGCGCCAGCCGCGCAACCCCAACAGATAGTCGTCACCCCTTCGGCGCCCCAGCCGGCTCCCTGGACCTGGCACGATCAGGTCTTGTGGGGTGCCCTTCTGGTTCTGGTAGTTCTTGGTTATATCGGCGTTCTTCTGTCGCTGCGGATTCTGAAGAACATCCAACGGCAAACGGAATTCGGCGTCTCCGCCGCTCAGGCCGCCCTGCAATGTGCCAACGCAGCCCTCGAAAGCTCGCAGGCAATCGTTGACTCGGGACGTCCTTGGATCGTCATTACCGTCGAACCCTTCCTTACCGTCGAGCATGGCTTCAAAGTTATGGCCACTAACCGTGGTCGAACTCCCGCCCGCATCCTGGCCAAGGCCGACTGCGTCAAGGTGGCCGCGGATGAGACCAAACTCCCGTCCACTCCTGATTTCGACAGCGGAAAATCCGCTACTCCTTTTGAGCCCATCATCCTTCTTCCGGGCGAATCAGCCGGGATCCGGCCTTTCCGTCGCGCCGACGTTCGCTCATATTGTGCGTCCGACGAACAGCTCAAGCGACTTGAGAAATGGGAGGAGAAGCTCTTCATCTATGGCCGCGTGATTTACCGCGATCTCATTTCGCCGATGGATCAGCCGAACCATGAAACGGATTGGTGCTGCTGGTACGTGTACGGTGACAAGGACGCGTTGGTGATCGCCGGACCGCCCGAATACAACAAGCACAATTAAAACTAGCTCTGCTGAACCAAAAACCGCTGCAATCCGTATAGTCGATTGGGTACAGTGTTTGCGACAGTTTTACCTATCCGACTCCTCCCAGGAGTTCGGCCAGCCAAAACCCCCAGGAGCATGAATGCCTGTCGTTGAACTCGCAGGGGTAACAAAAGCCTACGAGAGCAAGGTCGCGGTCCGTGATCTCAGCCTCTCAATCGATGCTGGACAGATGTTTGGCCTGTTGGGCCCGAATGGAGCCGGAAAGACCAGCTCCATCCGCATGATGATGGGCATCACGATGCCCGATTCCGGCACCATCAATCTCTTTGGCAAGCCCTTCGACCGGACCAGCCTCGAACGCGTTGGTTATTTGCCCGAAGAGCGCGGTCTTTACAAAAAGATGAAAGTGATCGAGCAGCTTGTTTTCTTCGGCGAACTCCACGGGCTTGCCGCCGCTGAAGCACGCAAGCGCGCGACCGACTGGGCCAAGCGGATGGATATTGACGAGGCCCTTCCCAAAAAGACTGAAGAGTTGTCCAAGGGCATGCAGCAGAAAATCCAGTTCATTGGCTCACTGCTCCACGATCCCGGCTTGATCGTGATGGACGAACCCTTCAGCGGTCTTGATCCCGTCAACGCCCAACTCTTGGAAAAGACCCTTCTTGAACTGAAGGACGAGGGTAGAGCTATCGTCTTCTCCACCCACCGCATGGATCAGGTAGAGAAACTCTGCGACTCCATCTGCCTTATCAATAAGGGTGAAGCAGTTCTAACCGGCCGCGTGCGCGAAATCAAATCGCGCTATGAGCGCAATCGCATCATTATCGAATTCGAAGGCAACGCTGATTTTCTGAAAAGCTCCGAGATTGCCGAGGCGAAGAATTTCTCCGGTCATGCGGAGGTCAAGCTCAAGGAACATGGCGACGCGCAGAAACTCCTGCACGAAGCTTCGGCGGGCGCGCGGATCTATCGCTTCGAGATGGTCGAGCCCTCGCTTGAAGAGATCTTTATCCAGACGGTCGGAGGCAAAGTCGATGCGTAATATCTGGCTCGTAGCAAGACGCGAATACCTGGAACAAGTGCGCGGGCGTGCCTTCAAAATGACCACCTTTGGCGTCCCTGCACTCTTTGCCGCAATCTTTGGGATCGGTTATCTATCCAGTCTCGGCCTTGGTTCAGGCAAGCATCTTGCCGTCGTCTCGAGCGATCCTCTACTTGCCAGCGAAATCAAAGGACAGATCCTTGGCGATAAAGATGCCAAGGCAAAGGTTGACGTGATTACGCCGGGAACCCCTGCTGACCGAGAGGCCCTCATCGATGAGGTGCGCAGCAAGCAGATCGACGGCTTCTTGTGGGTCGATACGCCCCAAGGCCAACTGCCTACAGCCACGTACACTTCGCAATCTTCCGGGGACTTCATGACCGGCGGGCGACTTCATGATGCTGTGAATCACGCCCTGCTCAATGCCAGGCTCACCACTGGCGGGATGCAGCATGACGCCGCGAACAAGCTGGTCGACGGTGTGCACATCGAGACCTTCCAGGTGAAGAAAGACCGCAGCGTCGTGAAGAGCAATGCGGCTGCTTCGTTCTACAAGGGCTACATCATGGCCATCCTGCTCTCCATGACGACCATGATTTACGGCATGAACGTGGCGCGCTCCATCATTCAGGAGAAGACCTCGCGCATCTTTGAAGTCATGCTCGCAATCGCGAAACCCACAGATATGCTTGCCGGCAAACTGATCGGGGTTGGGGCAGTAGGTCTCACACAGATCGGGATTTGGCTTGTCGCGGGGGCAGTCATGATTGGCACTCCCATTGCGGCGAGTGTCCTTTCCGGTGAATACGCCGTGCACGTGTCGGCGACTGAAGCGATCTTGTTTCCCGTCTACTTCATTCTTGGCTACCTGCTCTACAGCTCACTCTTCGCCGGCCTCGCAGCCTCATGCGAAACCGAACAGGAACTGCAGATGTACATGCCCCTGGCCGCCGCACCCACCTGGATCAGTTTTGCGCTCATCATGCTGGTCATCAACGACTCGAACTCATTCTGGTCGGTGGCCGCTTCGTTTTTCCCGCCCACCGCGCCAATCATCATGTTCCTGCGGATGTCTTCGCAGATTCCGCCGTGGTGGCAGTTCGCCGTCTCCATCGGGCTTCTGATGATCAGTATCGTGGTAGTTCTATGGGTCTCGGCGAAGCTCTACCGCGTAGGCATCCTGATGTACGGCAAGCGCGCAACCCTGCCCGAACTCGTCCGCTGGATGCGCTATAGCTGAGAGACAATCACATTCAGTGATCGCGTCGCTGAGCGTTTAATTCGCGTTAGAAGAGAAGCAGGTAATCCGGTCTGCGTGCGGAGTTCTCCGTGCCGTCAGCCATGTTTCTCGGGCAATCACTTCAGCGCACGGTCCCAGCGTACAGATTCGAATCTCTCGTTTTTTTGCTTCACTTTTTAATCGATCAAGAACCGCGCTGAATATAGTTCCTGTAAATGGTGTGTAGAGGCAGAACACGTTCCCGCGGGAAAGATCCGCATCCCTCGCATCCTGCTGCACGAAGACCACTCGGTCCAGAGCCAGTCTTTCCGCGCAATCCCGCGCACTATTAATATAGGCAGACTCCAGTTCAATCCCTATCCCCCGGCTCCCGGTCAGCATGGAAGTGATTATGGGCACATGCCCCAGGCCGGAGCCCAAGTCGATGAGAACATCCTCTTCTGATAGTTCTCCGACCTCGATCACATCAAGGATGTGACGGGCCGGAGTGGGCTGATAAAACACCATTTCAGGCCCGTGAAGACTCGCTCTTGCCGGTTCCCGCAACTCAAGAACGCCGCTCATCAGTTCGTCCAGATCGTCATACCCCAACCCGGGAAGCGGCAGGCCCGGTTCATACCCGTACATCCGCATCCACCGGCGCAATCTGGCTGGCTGAACACCTTGTCGAATCTTGCTGCGAATGGCTCGGTACACCGCTGAATTCAGAGTTTCGATTCGGTGTTGAAGCGCGCGGGCAGGCTCAAAGATCGTCTTCTCATGCGCATTGGCAATCGAGCCCTCCGAATAGCTGTCGCCTAAATGAGCGTCCAGTTCATCAAGGAACTGAATGCGCATCCTTAGCTGACTAGCCTTCAGCAGGCATAAATCTCCTTCCCACCGAATAACGAGGCGATGCAGATCACTTATATCCATTGCTAGACGAGCCTACGACGCGCGACCACGTCAGAATATTTACACGATTCTTTCTGCATGCCATTCAAAACGGTAACTCTTTCGTGTGATTGAATCTCACGGTAGATTCCCTAAGATTGCCATGACTTAAGTAATTGATTTCCGCCATCACGTAATCCTCCGATCGGCGAAGAAGATCCGAAACCACTGCCATTAGCTGCCAGGGCCAGAATTCTCGGCAGCTGATCCTACGGGTTGCGTCAACTCCTCCAGAGGGCCGCAACCTGTAGTGAATTCTGACATGCCTTCCGCCTCCGCACACGACCGCCGCTAAATTCAAATGATTGGAGACCGATCATAAGGTTCTCCTGCAGGCTCAATACCCTGCTTCATCTCCGGGTTTCGTGCTGCCATCTCGACCCTATTGCGCAGTAAACGCGACTTGTAAAATCAGGAGAGTGACCGACAATACCCATAGATTCACCATGGGCCAACGGCTTGTGCTGGCGCTTGTGCCGCGCATGGTGTGGGCACTCCTTTGGATTGTGGGGCTTACATGGCGATTTGAAGTGATAGCCGAAGAAGGTGTGACGCCGGTTGTATTCGGGCAGAAAGCAGGACCGGAAATCTACTGCTTCTGGCACCAGTGCGTCTTGCCCTGCACTCTGTATTTCCGCCGCTCCGGAGCGGTCATCCTTATTAGCCGCAGTTTTGATGGCGAGCTCATCACACGAATCCTCCGCATGTTCGGCTTCGACGCCGTGCGCGGATCGAGTTCCCGTGGCGCTCGCGAAGGTTTGCTTGGCTTGAAGAACGTAATCGAGACCGGCCGGACTGCAATTTTTACCGCCGACGGTCCGCGCGGGCCGATCTACGAAACCAAGATGGGTCCCATCAAGCTGGCCCAGGCCACTGGCGCGCCCATCGGCGCTTTTCATCTCCAGCCAGAGGGGGCATGGACGATGAAATCCTGGGACCGTTTTCTCATTCCCAAGCCCTTCACGAGGATCATCGTCAGCTGGGCACAGTGGACGCACGTACCCGCCAACACACCCACGGATCAGTTCGAAACCTTGCGCCAGCAGTTAAATGAAGCAATCGAGCGCGCCCGCCTCCGAGCATTAGCCCATCTGGGACAGCTTGCTTCATGAGCGACTTGCTTGTTTCTGATTTCGATTACGATCTGCCCGAAGAGTTGATCGCGCAGCATCCACCTGCTGAACGCGGGCTGAGCCGCATGCTGGTGATGGATCGCGCAAATGGCACTCTTCGCGACAGCCAAGTCAGCGAGTTCCCTTCCCTTCTCCGACAAGACGATCTACTGGTGCTCAATGACACGCGCGTGATCCCGGCACGCTTGTACGCCCGTCGAACGCTGCGCCGCGAAAAAGAGAAACCGACCGGACGCATCGAGGTCATGCTGACCGAGCCCGCAGGCGACAACCGATGGCATGCGCTGGTGCGCCCGGGCCGCAAAGTTGCAATTGGTGAGCGGTTGGTATTCCCCGCCCCCGACGGCGCAAGCGTGCTTGAGGCCGAGGTGCTCGAGCGTGGACAATTCGGCGATCGCCTGCTTGAATTTGCGCCCGTGAATGACTTCTTCGGCGTCCTCGATCGCATCGGCCATGTGCCGCTGCCACCGTACATTCATCGCGACGATGCGGCAAGCGACCGCGAACGCTATCAGACCGTATTCTCCCGCGACCCTGGGTCGGTCGCAGCCCCCACAGCGGGATTGCATTTCACTCCGCAGATGTTGGACCTCATCGCAACTCGAGGCGTTGAAGTTGCGCGCGTGACGTTGCACGTTGGCCTCGGCACATTTGCACCGTTGCGCGTCGAGCGTGTGAACGAAGTCCAGTTGCATCGCGAGCGCTACACCATTTCCGCAGAAGCTGCCGATGCTTTGAATTGTGCCCGCAGCGAAGGTCGGCGCATCGTCGCCGTCGGCACCACCGTCGTGCGCACTCTCGAATCCGCTGCGCTGCTGGCGGGACACTTCGCAGCTCACACCGGCGAAACTCAGATCTTTATCTCGCCGGGATTTGAATTCAAGGTGGTCGGTGCCCTTCTGACCAACTTCCACCTGCCGCAGTCGAGTCTCTTGATGCTGGTAAGCGCATTTGCAGGGCGGGAGCATGTGCTTGCGGCCTATCGGCACGCCGTCGCGGCACGCTACCGTTTTTTCAGTTATGGCGACTGCATGTTTCTGGCCTAGGCCGCATCAAAACTTATGCACGGCTGTCTTCGTGTCGACGAAACCGACTTTTCGGAAGAAATCGAAGTTCATGCTGTTGAAATACAATACACTTAGTGCCGACCATTCGGGCCTGGATCAATAACGACGGGACACTAGGATCTCCATATCGTCCCCTTGAATCTGCTGATTTCCCCCAACATAAAGGAAGATGTTCGTTCATGACCGATTCGAAAAACACAATCCTTGTAACCGGCGGCGCCGGATTCATTGGTTCAAATTTTGTGCTGCGCTGGATCGAGACCGTTGGCACCCCTGTCGTTAATCTCGACCTGCTGACCTACGCCGGAAACCCTGAGAACCTGGCAGCGCTCGATGATGACAAGCGCTACCAACTCGTGCGCGCCGACATTTGCGATGCGGAAGCTGTCGCAGCCGCGCTCAACGAGCATCGTCCGCGTGCCATCGTTCACTTCGCAGCAGAAAGCCACGTCGATCGCTCCATTGTCGATCCCGGCGCATTCATTCATACCAATGTCCAGGGCACCTATACATTGCTCGAACAGGCTCGCCGCTACTGGTCGGCACTCGATGACGCCGCAAAGGAATCTTTCCGCTTCCTGCACGTTTCCACGGATGAAGTTTACGGCACGCTGAGCCCCGAAGATCCCGCGTTCTCCGAGACAACGCCCTATGCGCCCAACAGCCCTTATGCTGCTTCGAAGGCTGCTTCCGATCATCTGGCGCGTGCATACTTCCATACGTTCAAGCTGCCGGTCCTCACTACCAATTGCTCCAACAACTACGGACCGTTTCAGTTTCCTGAGAAGCTGATTCCCTTGATGATCATGAATGCGCTCGAGGGCAAAGCGCTTCCCGTTTATGGCGATGGACAGAACGTCCGCGACTGGCTATTTGTTGACGATCACTGCTCCGCCATACGCACCGTGCTCGAAAAGGGCAAGCTCGGCGAAACGTACAATGTCGGCGGCAACAGCGAGCGTAATAATCTGCATGTCGTCAATACAATCTGCGACCTCGTTGACGAGTTGCGGCCCGACCCGGTCATTGGCTCTCGCCGCAAGCTGATCAAATACGTCGCCGACCGTCCCGGTCATGATCGCCGTTACGCGATTGACGCGCGCAAGATTGCAAACGAACTTGGCTGGACGCCCTCAGTCGATTTCGAACACGGCCTGCGTAACACCGTAGAGTGGTATCTCAATCACGCATCCTGGATCGAGAATGTGCGCAGCGGCGCCTATCTCACGTGGATCAAGCAAAACTACGAGGAGAGGATCGCGCAATGAAGGGGATCATTCTTGCCGGTGGCTCGGGAACGCGCCTTTATCCAGTCACACATGTCGTTTCAAAACAGCTTTTGCCTGTCTACGACAAGCCCATGATCTACTACCCGCTGAGCACGCTGATGCTCGCTGGCCTGCGCGACATCCTGATCATCTCCACACCGGAAGACACACAGCGATTTGCGGATCTGCTGGGCGACGGCAAGCGCTGGGGTATCAACCTCACCTATGCCATCCAGCCCAGTCCCGACGGACTTGCGCAGGCGTTCACCATTGGCCGCGATTTCATCGGCAACGATACTTGTTCGCTCATCCTCGGCGACAACATCTTCTACGGCCAGTCGTTTTCGCGCGACTTGCAGCACGCGGCAAACTTGACCAGCGGTGCTCTCGTCTTTGCGTATCCGGTGCACGATCCAGAACGCTATGGCGTAGTGGAGTTCGATAGCGCCGGTAAGGCGATCAGCATTGAAGAAAAGCCCAAGCAGCCAAAGTCTCGCTACGCCGTAACCGGCCTTTATTTCTACGACAACGACGTGGTGAAACTGGCGACCGATCTGAAGCCTTCAGCACGCGGCGAACTGGAAATCACAGATCTGAACCGGCTGTATCTTGAAGCCGGCAAACTGCGGGTCCAGGTCATGAGCCGCGGCATGGCGTGGCTTGATACCGGTACACACGATTCGCTCTTTGAAGCCGGAATGTACATCCAGACGATCGAAAAGCGACAGGGATTGATGATTGCCTGCCCTGAAGAAATTGCTTATCACTTCGGATATATCAATGCCGAACAGCTTGAGGCGTTGGCAAAGCCCGTGGCTAAAAGCGGCTACGGACAATACCTGCTGGCTCTGCGCAATGAGCGGCATATCCCCGCAGGATCAGGCGAGCTATGAACATTCAAGAGACATCCCTGCCCGGTGTAATGCTGATTACGCCCAAGATTCACAGTGATAATCGCGGCGCTTTCTGGGAGACCTGGAATCATCAGGCATTCGAATCTGAAGGATTGCCCTGCACCTGGGTCCAGGACAATTTCTCCATATCAAAGAAGAATGTAGTCCGCGGCATCCATTATCAGATCCTTAATCCCCAGGGAAAGCTCGTGCGCGCAACGCACGGCGCCGTACTCGATGTTGCCGTCGATCTGCGGAAGAGTTCTCCTTGCTTCGGAGAACATGTTGCCGTGGAGCTTAGCGGCGAGAACGGGCGAATGCTCTGGATCCCGGAAGGGTTTGGTCACGCATTTCTGGTGTTGACTGAGGTCGCTGGGTTTGCCTACAAAGTCACCGATTCTTACAATCCCAACGGTGAGCGCACCATTGTATGGAATGACCCTGATCTTGCGATTGCATGGCCAGTCGTGCCCGAAGAAGCTATCGTCTCCGACAAAGATGCGAACGGAGCAACGCTCGAGACCGCCGAGGTATTCGCGTGAGTGAGTGGCCGCGAATCCTGGTGACTGGTGCAGATGGACAGGTGGGGCGCGCAATACTCGCCGAATTTGCAGGATCCGCTGAAGTGATTCCGTGCAATCGAAATACTCTTGATCTTTCGAATCCTGACCAAATTCGCGCGACGGTCCGTGAAGTTGCCCCAGACATCATCATCAACGCCGGAGCCTACACGGCAGTCGATCGTGCCGAGAGCGAGCGGGACCTCGCCTTCGCCATCAACGGCAACGCGCCTGGAGTGCTTGCAGAGGAAGCACAGCGCGCCAGTTCCCTGCTGATTCATTACTCCACCGACTACGTCTTCAATGGTTCAAAGAAGGGACCATGGGGCGAAGAGGATGCCACCGACCCCTTGAGCGTGTATGGCGCCAGCAAGCTTGCCGGCGAAGAGGCAATACGCAAGGCAGGAGGCCGTTACCTCATCTTCCGCACCAGCTGGGTATACGCGCCCGAAGGCAAGAATTTTGTGCTCACCATGCTGCGGCTCGGCCGCGAACGCGACTCGCTGAACGTAGTTGACGATCAGTTTGGCGCGCCGACAACAGCTGCTGAGCTGGCCCGGGCCACACACGCCATTGCCACAGGAATCGTTACAGAAAAATTTACTATCGCGAACGCATGCGCAGGCACATACCACATGACCTGCGCCGGCAGCACTTCATGGTGTGGGTTTGCGCGCGCGATTTTTGAACGCGCCCCGCAACTGCTCGATGGGAAAATGCCTGCGGTCAATCCAATTGCGGCCAGTGAATATCCAACCCCTGCCAAGCGGCCGCAGAACTCCGTGCTCTCCAACGAAAAACTGCAGCGCACCTTCGGCGTGCATCTAGCCCCTTGGGAGGCAGCACTCGACGAAGTCCTCGCGGCCATCGCCTCGAAACGGAGAGACAATGAACCGTCACATACCCTGCAACACAGACCGGTCGAGAATTAACCTGGAACAACGCGACGTTTCCGCATAACATCTTTCAAGCTGCCCGTCGGGAGATCGCATGCGTTCGTTTTACGCTTTTCTGCTGCCTGCACTCTGGACGGCTTTTGTCGTGTACTGGCGGTTGATGTCGGCCAACGTCAAGGGCACCCGGCGGTTCGAAGCTGCCCCGTCTCGGATTACTCGCCTGATTCTCTTCCTCGTTGCTATAGCCTTGCTCTTCCTTCCCGAGTCGACATTCCCTTGGCTTACGTGGCTATACGAGTCGCCCCTCGTTCCAAGCGAGTGGACATTTTTCGGGGGAGTCGTACTCACCGTAGCGGGCCTGCTCTTCTCCATCTGGGCGAGGCATCAACTGGGCCGTAACTGGAGCCTCACCGTCACGCTCAAGGACGATCACGAACTGATCGTGACCGGCCCATACGCCTTGGTGCGCCATCCCATCTATACGGGGCTTCTTGTCGGATTTTTGGGGACCGCCATCGCGATCATGCAGGTCCGCAGCATCCTTGCCTTAATCCTTATTCTGATCGCCCTTTGGACGAAGATACGAATGGAGGAGCGCCTGATGCGCGACCATTTTGGCGCGCAGTACGACGTCTACTCGCAGCGCGTCTCCGCGCTGATACCGTATGTTTTTTGACGTAGATATTCGAATTGCACGACCGCCACTCAGCCGCGGATAACTTCATCCCGCTGAGGCTGAAACAGTACCAGCGTGTATTCGTCCCCCTGCGGTTGTGCTTCCCCGCCTCATCGTGCGACAGGTAACGTAGAACCATGGATTCCCCCTCGGCCATCGAGAGCCCCGCCACCGCCGGAACCGCCCCGGCTTCGGCGACCAGCCCCCTGAAGCGCGCCTTCGAGCGCATCTTCACGCGCCACCTGATGAACATCGCGATCCTCATGGCGCTGCCCGTTATCTTTACGGTCTCTCTGAATCCTGCGCGCGAGTCGATGCGCGACCCCGACATCTGGTGGCACCTGGCCGACGCGCGCCAGTTGATGACGACCCATCACTTCATTTGGACTGAGCCCAACTCGTTTACAGTCGGCGGCCAGCCGTGGGTTAACCCGGAGTGGCTCGCCGAATTGCCCTACTGGTTCAGCTACCAGGCACTGCATCTGCGCGGGATCTACTTTGCTGAATGGGTCATTATCTGTGCCAACCTGATCTTTCTCTACTGGCGTGGGTTTCGCAGGTCCGGTCACGCCGGAGCAGCGTGGTGGGCCGCAGCGCTCGCATTCCTGTTGATATCCGTAAACTCAGGACCACGGACGATTTCGATTGCGTATCTCGCGATGTCATCAGAGCTTGCAATTCTCGAAGCTTACAAAGGGGGAAAGACACGGGCGCTCTGGCTGCTTCCGCCGCTCTTCTGCATATGGATAAATCTGCATGGCAGCTGGCTCATCGGCCTGGCACTATTCGTGCTTTATATTCTGTGCGGCTCGTTTGAATTCAAGATGGGTGCCATCGAGCAGGAGCCCTTCGCCCCTGCCGATCGCAATCGCCTTCTCACCGTGCTCGCGGTAAGTGTAGCCGTACTTCTAATCAATCCCTACGGCTGGCACTTGATGTGGAACCCCATCGACATGATGTCAAATCAGAAATTGAACATCGCCAATGTCATGGAGTGGAAGCCGCTCAATCTCAGCACCGCCGCCGGCGTTTCAGCTTTTGCGGCGATGTGCCTCATGGTTGTCGCCAACGCATTCAAAGGACGCAAGTGGCGAATCTACGAGTTGGCTTTCATCTTTTTCGCATGGTACGCCGCGCTGGATCACATGCGCTTTGCATTCCTGGCCGCCGTCATCACGACTCCGTTTCTTGCTGTCGACATTCGACGTGGCTTCAATCTCAGTTCTGACGAAAAGACGATTCCTGCGGCAAATGCCTTCATGGTTGCCGCCGCTGCGCTTGTCATCTTGTTTATCTTTCCCACCGAAAAAAACCTCAAGGAAAAGCTCGGCACATTTTTCCCGATGCAGTCGCTTGAGCAGATACAGCCATCCTGGCGCACTTTCGACTCGGACACCGTCGGCGGGATGATGGCCTTTCTAGCCAAACCCGATTTCATTGACTCCCGCTTCGACATCTTTGAGCACCGTGGAGTTTTGGGCGACTACCTCAAGGCCATGTACCTGGTGTCACCTCTCGAAGTCTTCGATCATTACCGCATTGACCATGTTCTGGTCACGGATACGATGCCGGTCGCTTACCTCCTGAAACACACCGAGGGCTGGACAATCGTGAAGAGCGAAAAGACCGGTGAAGACGTATATGTGACCTTTGCTCGAACGCCCGGAGCCCGGGCAGGTTCTTCCATCGTTGGGCCCACCAATAAATAGCTGATTACTGTTGATCCAGTGAATGCATCTTGAGGTGAGGTTGACCAAGGTAGAATCGCCAGCCAGCGGAGCAACTCCCATTTTTACAGACGGTTACATCTCTTATAATCTCCGTTGTTGCTAATAGTTTCGACGGTCTCAAAAGCCTTTCGCTATTCAACCTTCCGGATGTGACCCGTGTCACAAGTCGAGGAATATATTCATGAAATTATATGTCGATAGGAATTAATTTGACCGCAATGGCCACACGGACGGTTTGGAGTGCTTCGGTGAATTTTGACTCATCATCTTTCATCGCCGAGAAGGAGCTAATTGACGCTCTGGAAAGGCGCTCTTCCACTTTGATCTGCACGGAGTCCCGCCGCCTGTTCAACCAGGGAGGCAAACCAGCCGGTCTTTACATTCTGCGCAAAGGCACCGCATCCCTGACTATGGAATCGCCCACGGGCGGGGACTTGATGTCTATCAAGTTACATCCCGGTTCCCTGTTGGGCCTCCCGGCGCTTATCGGCAATGAGCCTTACACGCTGACTGCCAGCGCCGATAAAGACGCTGAACTTGGATTTGTCACTCGCGAGGATTTCAACAGTCTCATGATGACCGATCCTTCGATTGCGGTCCGGGTATTGCGCGTCCTTGCGGCTGAAGTGCGAACCGCCCGCCACGCTATTTCAGAATTCTAAAAACAACTGAAAAACCGGGACACTCAACAGCGCAACGTCTTGCGTTTTTTTCCGATCTTTCCCGCCTTCTCATTCTTCTCGATATACGCAGTTGCCAACGGAACCTTGCACGCCGTGTCGCCCACATCCACCTTGACCGCGCCGAGTTGCTCGGCCACTGCCTTGGCTTCTTTCAGTAGCGGCTTTACATAGGTGCCTACAGCAATCACAAAACTGTTCATCGTCATCTTTACCCGGTTGGGCGCCGCGTTGATCTCCTTCTTCACCCTGGAAAGCAACTCTCTGACTTCGGTCAGATCCAGGCTTTCGTCCGGCCTGATCGACAACAATCCCGCATAAGTGCACCATCCGGAAGCCGCGATTTGCGGGTCTTTCGAATTCATCCATTCCAATGCCAACTCTCGCGCCATCGCATTTTCTACCGCAAGCCATGGAACGGTGTATTCAGAAATCATCTGCAAATCCGATGCGCTCTTAGCCCACTTGTTCAGCTGCGTCTTGCTCAGCCTCGAGCCGTCGGCCACCATTCCGGCAAGGTACATCGCATCCATGTTGCCGGTCTCATAGAGTTCGCACGCAAGATCCTGCTTACCCTTGATGGTCTTGGCAATTACCTTTAAATCCGCCACGCTGACGCCGTAAATACGCTCGGGGTTCATCCCGTGCCGCGCATAAATTCTGCGTGTCTGTTCCTTGCCCTTCTTTTTCAGATCCGACATGATCGCGGCAACCGTCGTCATTGCTTGATTGGCCCTCTCGGTCCAGCCGGTTTGCAATTGCTGGATGGCGCTGATTATCCCTTCCTTCGCCCTCTGATTGCAACGCAGAAACGCGCTCACTTGCAATCCTCACATCGCGCTTCCGCGCATCGGTACGCGCTCGGGCCAAATGCGTTAGCATCCGGAGTGTGCCCGGCCTTGATAGTCCAGTAAAGTTTGTGCGCGGTGTCGGTCCGCAACTGTCGGAGATGCTCGCGGCCAAAGGCATTCAGACCGCTGAGGATCTGCTTTACCATCTTCCCTTTCGCTATGAGGACCGCCAGAATCCGCGCAGTCTCGACGAACTGAAACCCGGAGAAACCGCCAGCGTGATCGCCGAGGTACGCGGCTCCGCACTTCTGCGCACGCGTCGAATGCCGCTATTTGAACTCACCGTAGGTCAGGGGCGCCACGTGCTCAAATGCATCTGGTTTCACGCCACCTATCTCGAGGGCAAATTTCACGCAGGACAAACCGTAGCCCTCTACGGAAAAGTTGAGCCATCTCGCTCGACCAGCAACTTCAAAATGATTCAGCCGCAGTTCGAGATTTTGCCCGACGCGAGCGATGATGCGGAGACGCGCTTGCTTGAAGTCGGCCGCATTACGCCTGTCTACGAATCGCTGGGCGGGTCCCGGTTGGCTTCGCGCTGGCAGCGCAAAGTGATCTTCAATCTACTCGATGCTGTGCGTGGAAATGTGCTGGAATGCCTGCCGGCGCAGATGCTCGGCCGGCTTGACATGCCGGATCGCGAAACATCTTTGCGCGAGGTCCACTTTCCACCGGAAGGCACTTCGCTCACGCAACTGCAATCCTGGGCAACGCCTGCCCATCGTCGCTTGATCTTTGAGGAACTCTTCTTTCTCGAGTTAGGCCTTGAGTTGAAACGGCGTCGCATGCGCGAACGAGCCGGAATCGCGTTCGAGACCAACAACAAAGTCCGCGAAGCCATCCGCGAAGTGCTGCCGTTTCATCCCACCGCGGCACAAAAACGCACCCTCGGCGAAATCGTCACAGACATGCGTGCGTCCAGTCCCATGCGGCGGCTGTTGCAAGGCGATGTCGGCTCTGGCAAAACCATCGTGGCGCTGCAGGCCATGCTCGTGGCAATTGAGAACGGATATCAAGCCGCGCTAATGGC
This sequence comes from Telmatobacter sp. DSM 110680, assembly GCF_039994875.1. Taxonomy (GTDB): domain Bacteria; phylum Acidobacteriota; class Terriglobia; order Terriglobales; family Acidobacteriaceae; genus Telmatobacter. The sequence continues at coordinate 5,025,755 of NZ_CP121196.1, forward strand.
GCCCACCGAAATCCTTGCAACCCAACATTTTCTGGCGGCTCGCAAACTCCTCGAGCGCTCATCGCGAAAATACCGCACGATACTTCTCACCGGTTCGCTCGATGAAGATCGCAAGCGCACCAATCGCGGAATGATCAATCGCGGCGAGGCGCAACTGGTCATCGGCACACATGCTTTGATCGAGGAAAATGTCGAATTCGACCGTCTTGGTCTCGTAGTCGTCGACGAACAGCACCGCTTCGGTGTGATGCAGCGCTTCAAGCTGATGAAGAAACCAAATCAGCCAGAGCCGGATGTGCTCGTGATGACCGCAACGCCGATACCACGCACGCTGGCGCTGTCGCTCTATGGCGATCTTGATGTCAGCATCCTCGACGAACTCCCTCCCAGACGCACCCCGATCGTCACTCGACGCGTGCCGGAAGAGCGATGTGAAGATGTCTGGGACTTCGTGCGCAAGCAGGTGGCCCAGGGACGACAGGCGTACATCGTGTATCCCGTGATCGAGGGCAGCAGCGACGACCAGCCAGAACTGGACTTTTCGCATGACGAACCTTCCGCGGCAGTTTCTGAACCGGCCTCACGTTCCGCTAGAACCGCGCGTAAAGGGAAGACCGCAGATCTCTTCTCAAGCATCTCGGGCCAGAAACCTACGCCGAAAATTAAAGGAGCAGAGCTCAAGTCTGCCGTCTCGATGCACGAGAAACTGCGTACCGGCCCCCTCAAAGGATTGCGCGTCGGTCTGCTGCACGGCCGCCTCGATCCTGACGACAAGGAAATCATCATGCGCCGATTCCAGCGCGGTGAAATCGATGTGCTGGTGGCAACAACCGTCGTCGAAGTCGGCGTGGACGTTCCAAACGCCACCGTGATGGTGGTAGAGCACGCAGAACGCTTCGGCCTTGCACAATTGCACCAGCTTCGCGGCCGGGTCGGTCGTGGCGCTGCCAAAAGCTACTGCATCCTCATCACCGGGCAAAAAGTCTCTGAGCAGGCTGAAGAACGACTCGGCGCCATGGTCAGAACGCAGGACGGTTTTGAACTGGCAGAACTTGACCTCACCATGCGTGGCCCGGGAGAGTTTTTTGGTACCCGCCAGGCCGGCCTCCCGGATTTCCGGGTCGCCAACCTGGTGCGCGACCGTGCCTTGCTGGAACTCGCCAAGCGCGAAGCAGAGACGTTCGCCACCGCCAAGTCAGGCGAAGGGACCGAAGCAGAGCGTGGTCGCGTATGGGCCCGCCTTAAAGAGTCGTGGCAGCGCCGCTACGGACTGGTAGAAGCCGGTTAGTGATCGAGCCGCCGATTAATGCGGCGCCTGCGCTGCTGTATCTTTTTCTTCATTCATCGCGAACGTCTGAATCTCAAGATCAACGCTTACGATCTCCTCACTGCAGTCTTTCCGGACCAGCCGCGTGCATTGGCAAAGTTCGGTAAAACGAATGTGCGCATTCTGGCTCAGCTCAACACCGGCAGCGATGAGAATGCTGTAGATCTCGAGGCACGACTGCCGCTCAAATTCGAACAAAATGTCGATGAGACCCTCATCGCTGGCACTGCGGCTCAAAACCCAGCCCCCGCATCCCAGGATCGCGCCGGTAACGGATCGAACGACCCTATTCGGCTCTTCCCTGGAGATCGCTCTCATCTGTAAAGCCCACGGAATCGCGCCCGGCTGCTGGGCATCGCGGAAGGTCAAAGCCTGTTTCATAACTGATGTATCGGCAGGGTGGATGGAAAGATCATGGTGTGCGCTGGCGGGTTCAGTAAGCACGCGAATTCCGGACTTGCACACAGAAGCAAACTGGTCGCGGGGTGTTAGCTTGGTACACAACATGATTGTCGGCAGCGGCATTGATCTTGTTGAAATAGCACGCATCCAGCAGTCCCTCGAACGCTATGGGAAGCGCTTTCTCGACCGTGTCTTCACTGCTGCGGAACAGGCCTACTGCATGCGCAAACGCAACGCCGCCGAAAGCCTCGCAGCCCGCTTTGCCGCCAAGGAAGCGGGAGCAAAAGCGCTGGGCACCGGCATCAGCCGCGGCGTTAACTGGCTCGAAATCGAGGTGATACGGGAGCCCGGCGGCCGCCCTGGTCTCCGCTTCCACGGCCGGGCAGCGGAGATCGCTTCCCAGCTGGGCGTTGCCCGCGCAGCGCTGTCGATCACCCACACGGCAAGCCTCTCCATGGCAAACGTAATCCTCGAGAGCTGATCCGATTTGCGCAAAGCTAACCCTCATTTCTGCATGAAGATGCTGTGCCAGATCTCTTCTGGTCCTTTAGCATTCCTTTTACCGACAGGTTTACCTCAAGCGCTGGTAACCCCTGCCCTTTCTGCTATTCTCAAGGCGATGAGGTTGTCCGGTCGGGTCAACATCATCAAGGGGATTTGAGTGCCGAGCCGCAAAGAGATTCAGTGGTCCCAGCTGAGAGTTGGCGCATTGGTCCTGGCGGCCTTGGCCGTTCTGGTTCTTGTCATCCTCCTCATGTCGTCAGCCAGCGGCGGCCTGTTCGCGCATAAACTCACCCTTCGCACCTACTTCAATAACGCCGGCGGCCTAAAAAGTGGCGCCCCCGTTACGCTCGAAGGCGTGACCATCGGAAACATCACCAAGATCCGTGTTGTTCCCGAGCGTAGCCCCACCCCTGTGGAAGTTTCCATGCGGGTTGGCGGCGAATACATTCACTTTTTGCATTCCGACTCAACTACATCCATCGTGCAAGCCGGTGTTTTAGGCGACAGCTTCGTCGATATCACTTCCGCCCACGCCACGGGGCCGGCGCCAGCCAACAACACCGAACTCCGTTCGACTGAAGCTCCCAGTTTGCAAGGCGTTATCAGCGCCAGCCAGGACTCCATCGACCAGATCACCAAGCTGATGAAAAACGCCAACATCCTCATGGACACCCTCAACTCCAAGCGAGGCACCATCGGCGGCTTCATCAACGACCCAGCCTTTTACGCCAAACTCAACCACATCGCCGATAACCTCGATAAGTTGACCGGAGCCATCAACAACGGCCAGGGCACCCTCGGCAAACTCGTCAACGACGACACGCTCTACACGCACGTCGATTCCGTCGTTGGCCGCTTTGACAACATCGCCCAGGGAATACAGAACGGCCAGGGAACCGCCGGGAAACTGGTCAAGGACGACACCCTCTATAACAACCTTAATTCCACCGTCGCCAATGCTAATCAATTGCTGGCCGACGTGAATTCAGGAAAGGGTTCGATCGGCAAGCTGGCGAAGGATCCCGAATTCGCCAAGAAACTGGATGACGCCGTAACCCGCTTGGATAGCCTTCTCACCGGCATCGACGAAGGCAAGGGCACCATCGGACAGCTCATGCAGAATCGTTCGGTGTACGACCATACCGACCAGACCATGGATCAGGCCAAACAACTCCTCCAGGCCATTCGCCAGGATCCCAAAAAATACTTCGTGATTCGCCTCAAGCTTTTCTAAGTCGCAGGAGTTTCAGTCGATCTGGCGATTTTTGAGGAACTTCCGCAAGCATCCATGCGTTTCTAAGTCATCGGAGGTCGGAATGTTCCCCAAGGCTCGAATCGCTACAGCCGCAGTCTGCCTACTCGCCGCCGCATGCGCGGTCACTCTTGTCTTTCGCCCCATGAACCTTGTCCACGCCGATCGAATCTCCGCACCAAGCTACAACGACAAAGGCGATCTGCTTCCGCTCAAGGATTACCGCGAGTGGATCTACATCACATCTGGCATTGACATGAGCTATTCGCCCAAAGCCATGGAGATGCAGGGGCAATCCGTGTTCGACAACGTCTTCGTCAATCCTGCGGCTTATCGCAGCTTCGTCGCAACCGGAACGTGGCCCGATAAGACAGTCATGGTCCTTGAGGTGCGCCGAGCAAAAAGCAAAGGATCAATCAACCAGCAGGGACACTTTCAGGACACCGCGATCACCGGCCTCGAGGTCCATGTGAAAGATGAAGCTCGATTCCCCGGCAAGTGGGCCTTCTTTGATTTTGATGCGCCCGATAAAACCGGCACGCTGATTCCAAAGGGAGCTCCTTGCTACACCTGCCACGCCGCCCACGCGGCCGTTGATACGACTTTCGTGCAGTTCTACCCCACGCTATTGCCCATCGCGAAAGCCAAAGGAGCACTCTCCGAAGCGTTCCTAAAAGAAGAATCTGCCGAAGCCTCAAAGTAGCAAAGTTTTGTATTAAAGCCCTGCTTCACCGCGAAAAATCATCCAGAATCGAATGAAGCACTTCAGGCGCACCAACTGAAAGTAGTCGTGCGCGATCAGGTAGAAGACGACCGCCCCTGCCCACACCATATGCAGCGCATCCCCACCAAGCTGATCGCTAAAGGGAAGAGGTGCCGCCGACAACACCATAGCCAGAATCATCAACGCCAGGTTCACAATCCCCATCACCATGCCAATTTCGACCAGCTCAGAAGTGAACGTCTTCCCCAGTCGCAGGCCCTCGCCTAGCGCGGCCAACGGAGTCCGCTTCTCAAACAACATCAGCACCGGGGCTACGGAAACAATCCAGCCCAGCAAAGCCCACACCGTAAAAAACGCCAGCGATAGAAAGATCAGCCAGATGGCAAACCCGATCAGGTCCGGCTCACCACTGGCAGGAAAATGAGCCTGCGCCGCCCGACCTACAGACAGAAACCATCCCGCGCAAACCCCGCCAAACAGAGCTAGCCAGACAGTCTGCAGCATCATCATCGATGCCGGACGAAACTTCAGACGCGGATCCATGCGATAGAACGCAAGGCTGCGGCCGAGGCCCGAGATCACGATCCATGCTAGTGCAGCGATGGGAACCAGCCACTTAAGTTCGTGCGCTATCAGCGGCTCATACCTCGCAAACGCACGGCTCAACTGCGCTGCCGCGATCCATGGATTCTGCACATCGATGTTGTGCAGTCCCGAATCTTCAAGCGTGAGAAGGCCGAGCACATGCTGCAGACGCGCCCAGCAAACTAACAGAAACGGAACGCCAAACAGCCAGCGCCAGCCCACCTCAATCGCGACAATCTCGGGCCGCCGCAGCATCCAGCCCATCTGGTCGACCAGCGTCTGCGTGCCGCGAACCTGCGCCGCTCGGCGGTCTGCGATCACTTGAGCCTCAACTGCATTGCGCATTACTTCACAACCAGATTCACGGCGCGCCCCGGCACAACGATGATCTTCGCCACGGTCTTTCCCGCGATGCGCGTCTTGACCTTTTCCTCATCAAGTGCCGCCGCTTCGATCACCTTGGAATCAGAACCCGAAGCCACGCGAACCACACTCACCAGCTTGCCGTTGATCTGCACCGGGATCTCAATCTCATCTTCTTTGGCGAGTCCCGGATCGCTCTTCGGCCATGGCTGGCGCAGCACCGCGCCGTCGCCGCCCAGTTCTTCCCAAAGCTCGGCTGCAAGATATGGTGCAAACGGTGCAATCAGCAACACCAGCGTCTGCAGCAACTCGCGAATCACTGCTGCCGGCACTTGCCCTGCAGCCAGTTGCGCATCGGCGCCTTGAAGCTCGTTCACCAACTCCATGATGGCCGCGACGCACGTATTGAAGTGCCAGCGCCCTTCAAAGTCCAGCGTGATCTTTGCCGTAGTCTGATGCAGTTTGCGCAGCAGCTTCTGCGCAACGCCGCTATTCGGCACGTCAGAGTTGACCTGCGAGGCCGCGCGAGCTACCGGCGCGTACTTCGTGACAATGCGCCATACGCGACCGAGAAAGCGGCTGACTCCCGCAACGCCGTCTTCCTGCCAATCCAGGTCGCGGTCTGGAGGCGCCGCAAACAGCGCGTACATACGCGCAGAATCTGCGCCGTAGCGCGCCACCATGTCATCCGGCGAAACTACGTTGCCCTTCGACTTGGACATCTTCGCGCCGTCTTTAATCACCATCCCCTGCGTGAAGAGACGCCGCACCGGCTCATCATTCGTAATCAAGCCGAGGTCCCGCATCACCTTCGTCCAGAAGCGCGAGTAGATCAGGTGCAGAATCGCGTGCTCCACGCCGCCGATGTACTGGTCAATCGGAAACCAGTACTTCGCCGTCGCCGAATCGAACGGAGCATTTGCGTTCTTTGCATCGGTGTAGCGGTAGAAGTACCAGCTCGAGTCGACAAACGTATCCATCGTGTCGGTCTCGCGCTTTGCTGGCCCTTTGCACCTGGGACAAGTCACGTTCACGAAATCCGGCACGCGCGACAGAGGCGATCCGCCCTGCTGCGTAATCTCGATCTTCTCCGGCAGCAGCACCGGCAACTGCTCATCCGGCACCGGCACGAGCCCGTCACGCTCGCAATGAATCATTGGAATCGGCGTGCCCCAATAACGCTGGCGGCTCACGCCCCAATCCTTCAGGCGAAACGTAACCTTCGCCTCGCCGAAGGCACTGCGTGCGGCAACCTCCTGGAGTTGTTTCTGGGCCTGCTCGCAGCTCAGCCCATTGAACTCGCCCGAGTTCACCAGCACGCCATCTTCGGAAAGGAAGGGCAACTCCGGTTCTTCCGCGTTCGGATCAGCTGGAGCAATTACCCGTCTCACTGGAATTGCGTATTTCTTCGCAAATTCGAAATCGCGCGCATCATGGCCAGGGACACTCATGATGGCGCCCGTTCCATAATCGCTGAGCACATAATTCGCCACCCAGATCGGCACCAGTTCGCCGCTATAGGGATTAATGGCAAATTTACCCGTAGGAATTCCGTGCTTCTCAATCTCGCCGATATCGCCCGCTTCGCGAGCCTTCTTCTGCTCTTCCAGCAGCTTCGAAACCTGCTCGCGCAGGCCCGCATCATCCGCAGCCAGAGCTGTCACCAACGCATGCTCCGGCGCAAGCTGCACGCTCGTGGCGCCAAATATCGTATCGACGCGCGTCGTGAACACGCGAATCTTCTCTGGCCGGTTCTCAACGCCGAAATCAACCTCGGTGCCTTCGCTCCGACCGATCCAGTTGCGCTGCATCGTGCGCACTTTTTCTGGCCAGCCATCCAACTTGTCCAGATCGTCCAGCAGTTCCTGCGCATAGGCTGTGATGCGCAAAAACCACTGCACCAGGTCGCGCTGCTCCACGATCGTGTCTTCATGCCGCCAGCAGCGACCGTCGATCACCTGCTCGTTGGCCAGAACCGTCGCGCACTCCGGGCACCAATTCACTTTGCTCTTCTTGCGATACGCTAGCCCTTTCTCGTACATGCGGAGAAAGAACCATTGGTTCCACTTGTAGTAGTCAGGAAGGCAGGTTGTAACCTCGGTCGCCCAATCGAAGCCCATGCCAAGCCGTTCGAACTGGCGCTTCATCGCAGCGATGTTCGACAGTGTCCATTCGCGCGGCGGAGTGTTGTTTTTAAGCGCGGCGTTTTCAGCAGGGAGCCCGAAGGCGTCCCACCCCATCGGATGCATCACGTTGTAGCCGCGCATCCACATGTGACGCGCCAGTGCATCGCCGATCGAGTAATTGCGCACGTGGCCCATGTGCAACTGGCCGCTGGGGTAAGGCAGCATCTCCAGCACGTAATACTTGGGTTTACCGCAGGAGTGCGGCTCAGCCGCATACATTCCGGGGTCTGCGGCCCAGCGCTGCTGCCATTTCGGCTCAATTGTCGCCGGGTCGTAACGAAGCTCTTTTTCTTCCGCCATAACCTTTCAGTGTAAATGGACAATCTCCGGAGCCCGCCCATGATGCGGCATCTTAAAGGTGCTTGATTCCTGCGCTCAGATCACTTCTTCGGCCTGGACTCCGGTGGCACCAGCCCCGCCGTGCGGTAGTACACCACCAGTTGGCCGTAATGCTCGCCGGAATGCTCGATCAGGCCCCATGCGCCATCCGAAAAGCGGCTTTTCTGATTCGCAAACGGGTCCAGAAACAGATCACTCATCCCGTTATCGCCCTTGCTTTTGATCAACGCCGCGCCCTCACCGAAAGATTTCCGAACAAACTCCACAATCGCTGCCTTCGACTTGAAGTCTGAGCGCTTGGGATCGCCCTGAGGCGCGGTCACGCCCTTCACCGGATCGATAAAAAAATAATTCGCATTCGCAGCGTGCAGAAGTTGCTCGGCAAACGACCGTTCATCCTTGTTCGGTTTGAAGTCGTATTTGTCTTCGGGAAAATCCTCGGCCATCGCCGTCAGCTTCCGCCCAATGTCGTTCCACGATTCAAGCAGCGACTGCGAAGGGCTGAGCGGCGGCTTGGGATTGGGAACAGGCGTCGGCGCAGGCGTGGCCTGACACGAGGCATGAGGCACAGCACATCCGATGGCGACGGCGAGAGCAAGTGTTTTGATGAGCATCTTCATTTCAACGACCTCCAATGCGTTGACGATCAGTCTAACGTGACCCGGCTTGCTGGCCTTTACGCTCCCTACCGCATGTCAATTTCCGCGAGGACCACTGCGAGGTTTGGATGTATCCACCAGGCTCTGCAGCACGCGAACATTCCTTTCCTCATCGCCATCTTCATCCACCGGCGTCTCCGCAACAAATGCGCACTCCGCAAATCGCGGGTCGTTCAATAGCCAGCGAAACGGCTCCACGCCAATATTTCCCTGCCCGATATGCTGATGCCGGTCCAGCTTTGAGCCGCGCTCCGCCTTGGCATCGTTGCAGTGCCACACCCGCACCGCGTCCACTCCAAACGTGATGTCCGCCTGCGTAATCGTTTCCGCATATCCTTCCGCAGTCACGATGTCATATCCCGAGACATGCGTGTGGCATGTGTCAAGACAAACGCCCACCGGCGCATGCGTCTTGAGGCGCTCCACCAGTTCCGCCACCTGCTCGAAGTTCCCGCCAAGAGAGCACTCGGAGCCAGCAGTATTCTCAATGAGAATGCTGAAATTGCTGCCCTGCCAGGGAACTCCGTCAATCGCGCGTTGAATCGATTCGGCCGCCAACTTGAGCCCTTCGTTGCGAGTCAGGCCCTTCCACGATCCCGGATGTAGCACCAGGAACTCCGCGCCAAGCGTCAACGCACGCTCAATTTCGCCGCGAAATGCGGCCACGCTGTTCTCACGAACACTTTGGGTCTGGCTGCAAACATTTACCAGGTAGCTGGCGTGAATCACAAGCGGCCCCACGTCATACTTCGCACGCAGCGTCCGCATCCGCTCGGCCTGTGCCGGATCAACCTTCGGAGCCCGCCACATCCGCGGACTCGACGAAAAAATCTGAAACGTATTCGCGCCGATCTCTTTCGCGCGCTCTACCGCATTAGAGGCGCCACCCGCCGTCCCCAGGTGCACTCCGATTCGCTTTGCCATTTTTAGATTTTAAATTGACGACGGAGGCCCGCTGAGCCAAGCCAGCGGGAGCCCTATCCAATCCACGCATGCGTACCACTTACGACAGTACCTTCATCGCCTCCGGATCCCACTTCACTACGGCGTTCCTTTCGATACTGAGATTGCTCAGCAGAGCCGCCCCCGCAGCGCGATACCCGAACACCGCATCCTCCACCACCGGCTTGCGCGAACGCACCGAAGCGAAGAAGTTTTTGAAGTGATCGTACTGGTCGCTATATCCCTGCGGCAGATTGTATTTCTCTTCTCCACCTAGCGCCGCATTTCCAGAATGCGGAGGATACTTCTTTCTGTAATCCGCTTCGATCTGCGCCTGCATCTCCTTAGGAAACGTATCGATGGTAAGACCCGGCTCCGTCTCGCGCGGCACACGATTCACGGTCAATCCCGTCCACCCAATCTGAATGGTGCCTTCCGAGCCAGTGAAAATCAGGCTCTCGCTCTCCTCGCCGCCATCTACAAAATTCACGCGCAGGCTAAGGTTGAATCCTTCTTTATAGTCGAATAGCCCCAGCATCACATCCTGCGCGTCGCGCCCATCATCCCAGAAGCGGATAGCGCCCGTAGCCATGCCCCGCGTGGGTCCGTGTGCTCCGGTTACAAAATGCGTGCCGCTGAACAGATGCACGAACAAATCGCCGGCAACGCCGCTGCCATACGCTTTCCATTTGCGCCACTGGAAAAACTTTTCCGCACTGAACTCAACTTTAGGCGCAGTGCCCTGAAACCGTTGCCAGTCGCAAGTTTCCGGTGAGGCATCTGGAGGGATCGTATAGTTCCACGCACCCATCGACGAATTGCGATCCCAGCTCGCAGTTACCATATTCAGCTTGCCGATCGCGCCTGCCGCCAGTAGTTCCTTGGCCTTCGCATACAAGACCGAACTCACGCGCTGGCTGCCGATTTGAATAATGCGATTCGTACTCCGCGCCGTCTCGATCATCTCGGGCCCGTCGCTGTAGAGATGAATCATTGGCTTTTCGCAGTAGACGTCCTTGCCCGCCTTCATTGCATCTACTGATGCCTGCTTGTGCCAGTGATCGGGGGTACCGATAATGACTGCGTCGATATCCTTGCGCGCGAGGATTTCCTTGTAATCGCGCGTCGTAAAGACGTCGTCGCCCCACACTTCCTTGCTGCGCGCAAGACGTCCGTCATAGCAGTCAGCCACGGCCACCAACTTCACTCCCGGCACCTGCACCGCAGAGCGTGTATCGCCCATGCCTTGTCCACCCGCACCAATCAGGGCAATTTGAATATGATCGTTCGCCGCCACAGGCTTGGCCGGCTCATCCTGCGTGGCCAGAGTAAAGACTCTTCTGCCCGGCTCTCCGCTTGCTGGCACCGCGCCCGCTAACGAAGCCGCTGATACCGCTCCCGCAACCTTAAGAAAATTTCTGCGATTCCAAATCTGCACAGTTCCCCCGAACGGCGGACTCTTCCGCCGCATACAAAGATACACGGATGTGCCTATGCGACGGTTTGTATCGAGGCACGACTTTCACGTGCCGGAAACGATGAGATATCAGATGGCCTCTAGTCCCTGCTGTACAGACCGCTAATGCGGCGCACGTTAGTCGTCATCATCCTTTTTTAGCTTGCGCTTCTGCGTCAGCATGGCTGGCACCGGCTTCGAACCCATCGCATCCTTCCACAGAATTACGTTTAGCTTCTGCGTTGGCGCGCGGTCAGCAAGCCGGAAATCCATCTTGCTGCTTGCTTCGCCACCCACCGCCTTCTTCGGGTTCGCAGCGTAGATCAGTCCGTTATCGCGATTCGAATAGTCCGCCGAATATACCGGCTGGTCGCCTGCGCCCGTAAACAGAGTCGTGATCAGCGAACTGAACGCATCGTTGTTATTCATTGGCGGCAGACCGAGCAGCGTCTCCATGGTGCGAATCACGCTCACTGTCGAATAAAACCGGCTGTCCACGACCGGCACTCCATCTTTGCCGTGCGGCGCATATTTGCTGATCACCAGCGCGATACTGCGGTGTGCATCCACATGATCCGCACCCGCCTGCGCGTCGTCCTCGAGGATGAAGAACGCCGTATCGTCCCAGAACGGCGAATGCGATATAGCATCCACCGCGCGGCCTACTGCAAGGTCGTTATCCGAAACACTCGCCTTCGGAGTTGGCTTGAACGGCGTCGTCCCATTCGTGTGATCGTCTGGCAAGCGAAGCTGAATGAAGTTGGGCATCGTGTCTTTGCCCTGCTTCCTATCCGCCTCCCACTGCTTCAGATGCCTCAAAAACACCGCCAGCCGAATCTGGTCGGGAATGGCGAGATTGAAATCCGGCCCCTCCGGAGCGAAGTGTCCCACCAACTCCGGCTTGGTCGCCTTGCTTGAGGCGATCAGCGGTATCGGCCAGGGCCACTTGTTCACGCCACCGCCCCACTCCGCAGGCAATTGCTCACCGGGAGCGATGGCCTTCCGCGGACATGTCTTGCCCGCCAGCATCGGCCCCTGTTGCGGATTGGCTGTCATCACTTCGTCGCAAAACTCCTGCGAAATAAATTCGCCGAAATGATAGTAGGTTTTTCCGTGCGAAGCCAGGTTCCCCCACAGATATCCGCTCGCAGGCTCGTTGACATCGGGAATTTTCTGCTCCAACGGCAGTCCTTCGGCAACCACACCCTCAAAGTCATAGCTGCGCTGGTTGCCGCGATACGCTTGTTGCCACGTCTTCTCCAGGTAGTCGGTGCCAATCGCGGCATTCGACCACACGTGCCCATCGCCAGAAACCTCACCTGAATCGTAGAAGTCATCGAGCACGCCAAACTGTAATGCGAGCTTGTGAATATTCGGTGTCACATCTTGCCCGAACATCGTCAAGCTCTTGTCGCCATTACCGACGGCCTTTCCGTCTTGCGTGAGGTCGCCAAGAATCTGATCGTACGTGCGGTTTTCCTTGATGATGTAAATCACGTGCTTAATGCGATTGCTCGAACCGTCCGCAAATCGTATCTTCTCCGCAGCCGCCTTCATCCGGTTCGACTCCAGCACAGCTTGGGTCGATTCAGCCAGTCCGCTTTCTATCTCCGCTTCGTTCAACACCGCCAGCGAACCGTGAATCAACGTCGGAATGTAGTTGGTTCTTTTGGGCATCCCAGGCTTGCGAGGCTCGTCGGCTGGCACGTATGGATTCGGCCCGGCCCCTTTCCCTTTCGCCGTCGCCACAAACAACTTCCCGCCCGATTCCGCAGGCAGAAATGCCATCGACATCGGCATCCACTCTGTGGGCACGAACCCCACCGGCTCGACCATTCCCGTGCGCGACATCTTCGCCGTCAATTTTTGCGTATTGATCACCGCTACCGCGTCGGAGCCCATGTTTGCGACATACAGGCGACTCCCCGAAGCGTTGAGGGCCACCGCCACCGGCTCTGCGCCAAAGTAGCTCTGCCCCGGCAACCGCGTATCGAAATATCCCTTCACCGCGAACTGCCCTGCCCCCACGTTCACTGCGGCTACAGAGTCGCGATTCGCCAGCGCCACATAAAGCGTCTCGCCGTCGGCCGTCAACGCAAAGGCGCACGGATGCGTCCCCGGCTTGATCGCGCTCGCCGGCTTCAGCAGCGCAAGCTTGCGTCCAACCGTGTTCTTCTCGAGATCAAGTTCCACGATCTCCGATGCATTCCAAAGCGCGACAAAAGCCCGACGGCCATCCTTCGAAATCTGCAACGCAATCGGATACGTCGAGGGCACCGCTTTATTTTCGGTCAGATCGAAACGATGCTCGATATCTCCGCTCGCGGGATCGATCAGCAGCACATCGTCCGTAAGATTCTCTGCGACCAGCAGTTTCTCCGCCCCTGCGATTTCCACCATTGCAATCGCGGCCGGAAACGGCACTCCCTGGTCTCCATCCACCTGGCCGATGATCTTGGTCTTATGGCCGGGCGCAAGTGGATCCATCGGCAGATGAATCAAGCGTTCCGGTTCAATTTTTCCCTCTGCGAATCCGTACACCAGGATGCCGCTGCCCGTATCGGTCACGCCATGTGCCGGCGGATCCTTCCCCAGCGGATCTGCTTCCGAACCGATGCTCGCATACACATGCTTTCCGTCGCGACTGAACGCCAGCCCGGAATAAAGCGTCTGTTTGGCACGTTCCGGCGTGCGATCATCGGGGAAATCGGTGACCGTTCCGGTCTGCGTATCGAATACTGCCAGCGACTGGTCGTATTTGGATTCATACGTCCCATAGCCCGCATTCACCGTCACCACGTATCGCCCGTCTGGCGAAATCGCCATCGACATGGGCAGGCTGTTCAAGGGCTGCGGGCTACCCGGAACCGGCTCGATCAGTTGCTTACTCGTGGGAAGATCAATACTCTGCGCAAAACTCGCCTGCGCTCCAAACATCCATAAACTTCCAGCAGCCAAAAACAAAGCCGAATTTCGCATGGCAAAACGATAACAAATGAGGCTGGTCTGCACATTACCCGCATGTGACAAGCCCTCCTTTCGAACAATAAGCAACGGACGCACGCCCTCGCGCTCACCTGCAATAATGGATTGCCATGCAAACGGTAGTGACCGCAGAGAGGCTCTGGGACGGAACCAGTCTCCACCATCATCCGCTTGTCCTCATTGAAGACGGCAAGATCGAATCCATTTCCAGCCATGAATCCGCCCAGTTGCCCGCCGGCGCGCGCGTGCTCGATTTTCCGGGCGCAACACTTGGTCCCTCGTATTTCGATGTGCACTTCCATGGCGCAGCCGGTCACGACGTAATGGAAGCGACACCACAGGCACTCGACACCATCGGTACATTTCTAGCTTCGCGCGGAACCAGCGCCTACCTTGCCACCACCGTCACTGCCTCGCTTGACGCCACACTCCGCTCCCTCGACGGCCTGGCCAACGAGATCGCCAAGCTGCCGCAGCCCGGCCGTGCACGCCCCCTCGGAATTCATCTCGAAGGTCCGTTCTTGTCTCACGCAAAACGTGGCGTGCAACCTCAGGAACATCTCCTCGCACCAGACATTGCCATTTTCGATCGTCTTATCGACGCGGCACATGGCCATGTGCGCCTGATGACCCTTGCGCCGGAATTGCCGGGTGCAGTCGAACTTACCGCACACGCCACCTCGCGCGGAGTGCGCGTCTCCCTTGGCCATTCCAACGCCACCGCCGCGGAATCGCAGGCCGCCATTGCCGCAGGCGCTGTCAGCGCTACGCATACCTTCAACGCCATGCGCCCGCTCGATCATCGCGAGCCCGGAATCCTGGGCACCGTGCTGACCAACGACAATCTCTACTCTGAGCTGATTTGCGACGGCATTCACACCGAACCTGAGATCGTTCGCCTGTGGTGGAGAGCAAAAGGACCTGACCGCGCCATTCTGGTCACCGACGCTATGGCTGCCGCCGGAATGCCCGACGGTGAATATCAACTCGGCGGATTTCCTGTGCAGTTAAAAGAGGGCCGCGCCACTGCCCGCGGCGTTCTGGCCGGCAGCGTACTCACCCTCGATCGCGCTTTTATCAACTTCATTAAATTCACCGGCGCCAGCATCGAACAAGCTCTGCGATTGCTCTCTTCCAACCCCGCCGCGATGACCGGGCTCGCCCATCGCGCCGGTACGCTCGCGCCCGGTAAATCAGCCAACATGGTTGCAATCGATTCAACTGGAAGGCTGGTCGCCTCCATCGTCGGTGGCCACCAGGCAAACTAAAGCGTCTTCCAGCACAACGCCTACTTGCTCTGCGAAATCAGTGTTCCCGCTTCCGGCCGAACCTGGTCGACTGCAAATTCCAACGTGCCAATGCGATCGTTCACAGTATCGTCTACACCCAGCCGCAAAAAGAAACTCCCTTTCGCCGGCACGGCGATCTCCTGCCGTGCTGTGATTCCATGCTGCAGCAGTTCCTTGTACTGATCCTCGTCAATATCAAGGTTTGTCGTGGTCAGGATTGAATTCACATTCTGCGCCGTCTGATCGTAGACAATGCTGACAAACGCCATGCGGCCATGGCGCAATCCGTCGGGTCCCTTCGTCAGTTGCAGCGTCTTCCCATCTGCGGTGAACTCCACCGTGTAGGTGTGAAACGGCTTGTACTTCCAATCTGCAGCAAGGTAGTTGTCCTGCGGCCACGCGTCGTCTTTGCTCAACTGCACGACTTTTTCACTGGCAGATACGTGAGCGTTGAAAATGATTTCCTCCGCCGGCACCGCTCCCAGCAGCATCGCGTCATTGAATGCATCCTTCCGCGGTGCTGACTTTTCCGCATTCACAGGAGGCGTCTTAGCCGGCTCCTGTTCCCCACTCACCTCCGCGTGTGTCTGTTCAGGAGATCCCTCGTCGCCCGCAGACCCATTCTCTCCATGCTGGGCCTTGTTCAACCTATCCAGTTGTGCCTGCTCCTGCTTGGTGCGATCAACCGCGAAATAGCCTTGTCGATACTGCAGTTTCACGTGCGGATGGTTCATCTCGATCCGGATGTGCCGCAACTCTCCGTTCCAGTCTTTATTAGTCGTTGCGTAGGTCAGCGTATAGTAACTCGACCCGTTATTCTCGATCTCCGCAATCTTGGATCCCAATCCGTTAGAACTATAAAAAGCTCGTCCCCCAGTCGCTTCCGCAATCAAATCCAGATTGGTGTGTTGAAATCCCTGTCCATTGTCAAAGTGAATCATCGCGTTAGGCTGCGGCATTCGATTCGATGCTGCCTCGTATTGCGGCGCGACCTGCAAGGCCCGCGCATCAACCGGATAAACCGCGACACGGCTCAACGTCAGCGCAGCTGTCAATGCGTGCGGATCACCTTCGAGAATTCTGAAGTCGTCGTTGAACGGATCACTCATCGGCTCCCGCGCATTCGACTGCGGCAACGCACCTGTAAACCAGATCAAGTTTTTGCGTCCCGGAAAAGCCGCAAGATACCGCCCCAGCAGTTGGAATCCCAGCGTCACGTCGTCCATCCGGTACACCAGGTTTTCTTCCCGCGTGCCTCGCACCATCTTCAGCAACTGCGGATTATTGCGCGCGCTTTGCGCAGCCGCCAGCAGCACCTGTGGATCTGAAGTAAAACCCTGCACCAGGTGCATCTTCGTGTCCCGCTCAAAGATCGCGACCGGGCCTCCTGGAGGTCTGTCTTTCAAATACCTGATCAGCGCCTCGCGCACCGACATCTGGTCATCCAGCCGCGTATTCAGCGCATCCAGAAGAATTACCGTGTAAGCATTCGCATTCGCGACTGCACTGTAATTCGTGAATGTGTTCGGCGCCAGCGGCGGCTTGGCTACTACTTGAGCATCCGTCGCCGCAGTCATCGGCCGGTGTTCCTGCAGGCTTGCCACCACTTGCGGATTGCCATTCTCAGTCACGATGAAGTCAGTGG